>JBKGZW010000104.1:0-10892 GCA_046543225.1 Acidimicrobiales bacterium | reverse complement strand
TTGATTCCAGCCCCACCAGCGGGGGGCGGTACCATGTGACGTCACACCCGGCTGTTTCGAAAGAGAGACGCGCGTGCCAGCCACCGTTCTCGTCGGGTCCCAGTGGGGCGATGAGGGCAAGGGGAAGTTCACCGACCTCGTTGCCAAGGAGATGTCGATGGTCGTCCGCTACCAGGGCGGCCACAACGCGGGGCACACCATCGTCGTCGACGGTGAGTCCTTCGGCCTCCAGCTCGTCCCCAGCGGTGCCCTCTATGACCACATCGTCACCGTCATCGGCAACGGCGTCGTGGTCGATCCCAAGGTCCTGATCGCCGAGATGGACATGCTCGAGTCCAAGGGGATCAGCACGTCCAAGCTCAAGCTCAGCGGCAACGCCCACCTGATCCTGCCCTACCACCAAGAGCTCGACATGTTGATCGAGCGTCGTCTGGGCCGCAACAAGCTGGGCACCACCAAGCGGGGCATCGGCCCGGCCTATGCCGACAAGTCCTCCCGGGTCGGCATCCGCGTCCAGGACCTGCTCGACCCCAAGATCTTCCGCGAGAAGCTCGAGCAGGTGCTCAAGGAGAAGAACTCGATCCTGGCCAAGGTGTTCAACCGGCTCCCCGCCGACGCCGACGCCATCGCCCACGACTACCTCGAGGTCTACCTGCCCCGCCTCGAACCCCACATCGCCGACACCGTCGGCCTGGTCCACGAGGCGCTCGAAGCCGGCCAGCACGTGCTGCTCGAAGGCGCCCAGGCCACCTTCCTCGACCTCGACCACGGCACCTATCCCTACGTCACCTCGTCCAACCCGGTCGCCGGCGGCGCCTGCACGGGCGCCGGGATCGGTCCCCGCCACATCGACCGGGTGATCGGCATCGGCAAGGCCTATGTCACCCGGGTCGGGTCGGGCCCGTTCCCCACCGAGCTGCTCGACGACCTCGGCGACACCATCGTCGAGAAGGGCCACGAGTACGGGGTCAACACCAAGCGCCGCCGCCGCCCCGGCTGGTTCGACGCGGTGATGATGCGCCACGCCGTGCGCCTCAACTCCATGTCCGAGCTCGCCATCACCAAGCTCGACATCCTCGGGGGCCTCGGTCCGCTCAAGGTGTGCGTCGCCTACGACTACGAGGGCGAGCGCATCGAGGCGATGCCCTACCACCAGTCGGTGCTGCACAAGTGCACGCCGATCTACGAGGAGCTGCCCGGCTGGGACACCGACATCAGCGGTGCCACCGAACGCAGCCAGCTCCCGAAGACGACCCAGGCCTACCTCGACTTCCTGGAGGACCAGGTGGGGGTGCCCATCCGCCTGGTCGGGGTCGGTCCCGGCCGCGAGCAGTTCATCCACTACGCCGCCTGACCAGGAGGTCCCATGAAGGTCTGTGTCGTCGGCAACGGTGCCCGTGAGCACGTGCTCGCCGACGTGCTGGGCCGCACCGCCGAGGTCGTGGTCGCCCCCGGCAACCCGCTCGTCCCCGGGTCGACCGACACCCCACCCGAGTCGATCGACGCCGACCTGTTCGTCGTCGGCCCCGAGGCGCCACTGGTCGACGGCCTCGCCGACCGGTTGCGGGCCCAGACCAAGCTGGTGTTCGGGCCGGGTGCCGACGGCGCACACCTCGAGGGCTCCAAGGCGTGGATGAAGGAGATCGCCGCCAGCGCCGACGTCCCCACCGCTCGTCACGCCACCTTCACCGACCAGGCCCGAGCCGAGGCGTACCTCGACACCCTCGGCGACCTCTATGTCATCAAGACCGACGGGCTCGCCGCCGGCAAGGGCGTGCTCGTCACCGCCGACCGGGCCGAAGCCTCCGAGGCCGTTGCCGGCTACCTGTCGGGCGACCGCTTCGGCGACGCCGGCCGCACCGTGGTGATCGAGGAGGGCATGACCGGCCCCGAGCTGTCGCTGCTGGCGATCTGCGACGGCCAGCGGGCGGTACCCCTCGCTCCCGCCCAGGACTACAAGCGCACCTTCGACGGCGACCAGGGCCCCAACACCGGCGGCATGGGGGCCTACTCCCCGGTGCCGATCGTCGACGACGAGCTGGTCGGCCAGATCATGGACCGGTTCGTCGAACCCACCCTCGCCACGTTGCGCGACCGTGGCATCGACTACCGCGGCGTGCTCTACGCGGGGCTCATGCTCACCCCCGAGGGGCCCAAGCTGGTCGAGTACAACGTCCGCTTCGGCGACCCCGAGGCCCAGGTGGTGCTGCCCCGCTACGCCGGCGACCTCGCCGCCCTGTTGGCCGAGGCGGCCTCGGGCGAACTGGCGAGCGAACCCACCTTCGTCGACGACGCCGCGGTCACCGTGGTCGCCGCCACCGAGGGCTATCCCACCTCACCGCGCACAGGCGACCGCATCGAGGGCCTCGAGCAGGCCCAGGCCATGGACGGCGTCTCGATCTATGGTGCCGGGGTCGGCCGCGACGACGAGGGACACCTGATCACCGCCGGTGGTCGGGTCCTGTCGGTCACCGCGCTGGCGCCCACCCTCACCGAGGCCCGCGCCCGCGCCTACGACGCCCTCGACACGATCTCCTGGCGCGGAAAGCACGCTCGCCGCGACATCGCCCTCGGCGCCGTTGCCGGGGCGGTCGTGGCGAGCGATGGGTGAGGCGATGAGCGCGACCCGGGGATCCGGTTCAGCTGGCCTGGCGTTCCTCGGGGCGGTCGACGGTCCCGTCGTCGTTGATCGTGAACTCGAACTCGACTCCGCGGGGGCCCGGGGCACCGCCGGCTGGCGAGTCGCTGAGCGGCTTGGCGTCGAACAGTGCATCGGTGGAGACCGAGGTGCTGGCCTTGGCAGCCAGCTTCCGAGCACGCTTCCTGGTCTTCTCCTCGCGCTTGATCTCGCGCTTGGACCGCACGACCGGGCGGGCTGCGGTCGATCGGATCCCCGCCGCCGCCAGCGCACAGCTCACACACAACGGCGGCTTCTTCGGTCCGTGGGCGTACACGAGACAGTCTCCGCAGAAGTCGCCTCCGCAGTGGCGGCAGGTGGCTTCTGTCGCCTCGAAGACATGCTTGTCGCAGTGTCCGTCCATGGTGCTGGTACCTCAGATCGGTCGGGTGTAGCGCCGTATCGCCGACGCTCGCCTTCTTTTCTGTTGTCGGCGGGGCACCCAGCGCCCTTGATGGGCCGAATGGCACAATCGGAGCGACCCACGACAGGAGCGATCAGGTGGATGAGGTGATCCCCAACGTGTTGGCCGAGCGCTACGCCTCCGAGGGCATGCGGGCCATCTGGTCGCCGCGCAACAAGGTGGTGCTCGAGCGCCGTCTGTGGATCGCGGTGCTGCGGGCCCAGCGCGACCTCGGTGTCGAGGTGCCCGACGGGGTCATCGACGACTACGAGGCCGTGGTCGAACAGGTCGACCTCGACTCGATCGACCGACGCGAGTCGGTCACCAGACACGACGTCAAGGCGCGCATCGAGGAGTTCTGCGCGTTGGCCGGCCACGAACACATCCACCGGGGGATGACCTCGCGCGACCTCACCGAGAACGTCGAGCAGCTCCAGGTGCGCCACGCCCTCACCCTGGTGCGCGACCGGCTGGTCACCACCGCCGTGCGTCTGGCCGAGCGGGCCGCCGAGCACCGCGACACCGTCATCACCGGCCGCAGCCACAACGTTCCCGCCCAGGCCACCACCCTGGGCAAGCGCTTCGCCAACGCCGCCGAGGAGACCCTCGCCGCGTTCGACCGGGTCACCGACCTGCTGGCCCGCTACCCGTTGCGGGGCATCAAGGGCCCGGTCGGCACCCAGCAGGACCAGATCGACGTGCTCGGCGATCCCAGCTTGGCCGTCGATCTCGAGTCGCGGGTCGCCGGCCACCTGGGGTTCGAGCGGGTCCTCACCGCCGTCGGACAGGTCTATCCTCGTTCGCTCGATCTCGACGTGGTCTCGGCGCTGGTCCAGGCCGCCGCCGGACCGTCGTCGTTCGCCACCTCGATCCGGCTCATGGCCGGACACGACCTGGTCACCGAGGGCTTCGCCACCGGTCAGGTGGGCTCGTCGGCCATGCCGCACAAGATGAACACCCGGTCCTCGGAACGGGTCAACGGTCTTGCCGCCGTCCTCTCGGGGCACCTCACCATGGTCTCGGCGCTGGCCGGTGACCAGTGGAACGAAGGCGACGTGTCGTGCTCGGTCGTGCGGCGGGTGGCGCTCCCCGACTCCTTCTACGCGATCGACGGGCTGTTCGAGACCTTCCTCACCGTGCTCGACGACTTCGGCGCCTACCCCGCGGTCATCGAGGCCGAGTTGGCCCGCAACCTGCCCTTCCTCGCGACCACCCGCGTCCTCACCGCCGCCGTCGACGCCGGGGTCGGGCGCGAGCAGGCCCACGAGATCGTCAAGGAGCACGCGGTGGCCGCCGCCCTCGACCGGCGGGAACGCCCCACCGAGGCCGCCGACCTGCTCGACCGCCTCGCCGCCGACGACCGGCTGGGGCTCGATGCCAGCACCGTCGCCAAGCTCGTCGCCGACCCGTTGTCGTTCACCGGTGCCGCCGGGACCCAGGTCGACGCCGTCGCCGACCGAGCCGCCCGCCTCGCCGCCGCCCACCCCGATGCTGCCGCCTACCGTCCCGCCCCGATCCTGTGAGGCCGAAGTGAGCTCATCGCCGCCCACCGCCGACTCCCCGCTGCCGCTGCCGCTGTTGCACGCGGGCAAGGTCCGCTCGCTCTATGACGCCGGCGACGGGAATCTGCTGCTCGTCGCGTCCGACCGGATCTCGGCCTTCGATGTCGTCATGGCCGAACCGATCCCCGACAAGGGGCGGCTGCTGACCGCCATGTCGGTCTTCTGGTTCGACGAGCTCGCCGACGTCGCGCCCAGCCACCTGGTCAGCATCTCGATCGACGACTTCCCCGCCGAGGCGCAGCGACCCGAGCTGGCCGGTCGGTCGATGCTGTGCCGCCGGGCCGACATGTTGCCGATCGAGTGCATCGTGCGCGGCTACCTCGCCGGCACGGCCTGGAAGGAGTACCAGCGGCGGGGCACCGTCCACGGCCGCCGCCTCCCCGCCGGGCTCCGCGAGTCCGACCGGCTGCCCGAGCCGATCTTCACCCCGTCGATCAAGGCCGAGGTCGGCGACCATGATGAGAACATCAGCTTCGATCAGGCGATCGGCCTGGTCGGCGCGGAGCGGGCCGAGCAGGCGAGGGCCATCTCGCTCGCCCTCTACGAGCGTGGCGCCGCCCTCGCGGCCGAACGGGGCATCATCATCGCCGACACCAAGTTCGAGCTGGGTGTGGTCGGTGGCGAGCTGGTCGTCGCCGACGAGATGCTCACCCCCGACTCCTCGCGCTTCTGGCCGGCCGACCAGTGGCAGCCCGGCACCACCCCACCGGCGTTCGACAAGCAGCCGCTGCGCGACTGGCTCGAGACCCTCGACTGGGACAAGACCCCGCCCCCGCCATCGCTGCCCCCCGAGATCGTCGCCGCCACCCGCACCCGCTACATCGAGGCCTACGAGCGCATCAGCGGCCGCTCCCTCTCCGACTGGCCGGGAGCGTCGACCGATGTGGGACGATGAGTCCATGACGTTCGACGTGCAGATCGAGGTCCGTCTTCGTGCCGGTGTGGCCGACCCCGAAGGGGCCACCATCGAGCGTTCGCTCCCGGCCCTGGGGTTCGAGGGGGTGTCCGGGGTTCATGTGGGCAAGAGCATCCGCTTCACCCTCGACGCCGCCGATGAAGAGTCGGCCAGGGCCGAGGTGACCGACATGTGCAACCGGTTCCTCACCAACCCGGTGATCGAGGACGCCCACATCACCGTCACCGCCGCGGCCACCGCATGAGCGCACGGGTCGGGGTCGTGCTGTTCCCGGGCTCCAACTGCGAGCTCGACGTCGTCGAGGCGGTCTCCATGCTCGGCGGCAGCGGCGAGATCCTCTGGCACGGCGACCGGTCACTCGGCGGGGTCGATGCCGTGGTGGTCCCCGGCGGATTCGCCCATGGCGACTACCTGCGCCCCGGCGCCATCGCCCGTTTCTCACCCATCATGGAAGCGGTGTCGGGCTTCGCCCGCGACGGTGGACCCGTGGTCGGGATCTGCAACGGATTTCAGGTGCTCACCGAAGCCGGATTGCTGCCCGGTGCCTTGCAGAAGAACCGTGGTCTCAAGTTCCTGTGCGGTCCGTCGCGGCTGCGGGTCGACTCGAACGATTCGGTGTTCACCCGCGGAATCGATCCGGGCACCGAGCTGGTCGTTCCCATCAACCACTTCGAGGGCAACTACACCTGTTCACCGGAAACCTTGGCCGAACTGCACCGTGACGACCGGGTGGTGCTGCGCTATGTCGACAACCCCAACGGATCGGTCGACGACATCGCGGGGATCTGCTCGGTCGGACGCAACGTGGTGGGGCTCATGCCGCACCCCGAGCGCGCCATGCTCGAGATCCTCGGCTCGGTCGATGGTCGGCGGCTGTTCTCGTCGCTGCTCGACGCCGCTGCCCACCCCCGAGCCGCCTGAGACGGACGGCCCGGGAACGGGTCGGTCGGCGGATGTCGGTCAGCTGCGGCCGCGGGTGATCCCGGCGTCGCGCAAGGTCGCGGCCGGCACACCGACGGCACGAAACGCCTCGTAGGAGATTCCCTTGCGTTCGGCGTAGGGCTTGGCTGCCTTCACGAACTCGGATTCGAGCTCGGTGAGATCGACCTTGTTGGTACTGGCATCGAGCTCGGACTGCAGATCCATGCGTTCTTGGGTCAGTTCGAGACGCTTGACCGGGTCGGCATCGGCCAGTTCCACGTCGATGCGTTCGAGCCGCTTCTTGATGGATTCGGGGGTGCGCTTGCGTCCTCTCTTGGGTTTGTGAGCTTCCAGCGCCTCCAGATAGCGACGAACGGCCCGCCCTTGTGCTCGTCCTTCTGCGAGAGCAGCTTTGTGCTCGTCGGTCATCTCCATCTTGCGCTTCTTGGTGGTAGGCATCACCCGATAGAAGACCACGAAACCGTGCGACGTTCAAGCCACCGATTGCACGGCCATGGGAGCAGCCATAGAGCGATGAGTGACCGACACGCGTTCGGCCATTGTCGGCGTTCACCGGCGCGAGCCGGCGCGGGTACCGTTCAGGACATGAGCGAGCCCCTTCACCGATCACTCGGGTTGACCGACGACGAAGCGGCCGAGATCGAGCGCATCCTCGGCCGGGTCCCCAACTCGCTCGAGCTGGCCATGTACGCCGTGATGTGGTCCGAGCACTGCTCCTACAAGTCGTCTCGGGTCCATCTCGGGCGTCTCCCCAGCGACGGTGAGCGGGTGCTGGTCGGACCGGGCGAGAACGCCGGGGTCATCGATGTCGGCGACGGCATCGCGGTGGCCTTCCGCATCGAGAGCCACAACCACCCGTCGGCCATCGAGCCCTACCAGGGCGCAGCCACCGGAGTCGGCGGCATCCTGCGCGACATCTTCACCATGGGGGCGCGCCCCATCGTCTTGATGGACCCGCTCCGGTTCGGTCCCCTCGACGACGCTCGCAGCCGTTGGATCGCCGAAGGTGTGGTCAGCGGCATCTCCGGCTACGGCAACTCGGTCGGGGTTCCCACCGTCGGCGGCGAGACCGTCTTCGACTCCACCTACACCGGCAACCCGCTGGTCAACGTGCTGTGCCTGGGCATCCTCCCGGTCGAACGGCTGGTGCTCGGCCAGGCCACCGGTGTCGGCAACCTGGCGATCCTGCTCGGGAGCTCGACCGGCCGCGACGGGATCGGCGGGGCGAGCGTGCTGGCCTCGGCCGGGTTCTCCGACGCCGACGCCGACAAGCGCCCCAGCGTGCAGGTCGGTGACCCGTTCGAGGAGAAGCGCCTCATCGAAGCCTGCCTCGAACTGCTCGACTCGGGACTGGTCGTCGGGATCCAGGACCTCGGCGCGGCTGGGCTGTCGGGCGCCACCTCCGAGACCGCGTCGCGGGGCGGAATGGGCATGGACGTCGACGTGTCGGCGGTGCCGGTGCGCGAGGCCGACATGGAGCCGTTCGAGATCATGACCAGCGAGTCCCAGGAACGCATGCTCGCCATCGTCGAACCAGCCAACGCCGACCAGGTGATGCAGATCTGCACCCGGTGGGAGGTGCAGTCGACCGTGATCGGCAAGGTCACCGAGCCCGACCCCGACAGCGACGGCACCGGTTGGCTGCGCATCCTCGACCGCTTCGACGGAGACGAGCTGGCCAAGATCCCCGCCTCGTCCCTCCACGACGCCGCCCCCAAGTACCACCGGCCCCTCGCGCCGCCCGCCGACCTCGACCAGCGCCGGGCCGACAGCCCGAGCCGCGTGCCCCCGCCCGACGACGTGGGCGCCGACCTGGTGGCCATGCTGGCCGACACCTCCTGGGTGTGGTCCCAGTACGACCACCAGCTGTTCCTCAACACCGTGGTCGCCCCCGGCGGCGACGCCGCGGTGCTGCGGCTCAAGCACCCCACCACCGGCGACGACACCGGGCGAGGTCTCGCTCTCACCACCGACGGCAACCACCGCTGGTGCGCTGTCGACCCTCGGGCGGGCACGGCCAACACCGTGGCCGAATCGGTGCTCAACCTGGCCATGGTGGGCGCGCGACCGCTGGCGCTGGTCAACTGCCTCAACTTCGGCAACCCCGAACACCCCGAGGTCATGTGGCAGCTCTCCGAAGCCGTCGACGGCATGGCCGAGGCCTGCCGAGCCTTCGGCATCCCGGTGGTGGGCGGCAACGTCAGCCTCTACAACGAGTCCCGCGGCACCAACATCGATCCCACCCCCATCCTCGGCGTGCTCGGCATGATCGACCTGCTCGACGCCCGGCCGCCGGGTGTCGGTCTGGTCGAGGGCGGACGGATCGTCATGCTCGGTGAACCATCGGCCGAGCTGGCCGGGTCCCGCTGGGCCTTCGACCGGGGCCACCACGGCGGCACCCTCGTCCCGCTCGACGGCATCGCCCACACCAGGTTGGCATCGCTCGTGCACGACCTGGTCGCCGGGGGACTGGTGCTCGGCGGCCACGACGTGTCCACCGGTGGGTTGGGGGTGGCCCTGGCCGAGATGGCGGTGGCGTCGGGAGTCGGGTTCAACGTCGCCCGCATCGCCGACCACGCCGAGCTGTTCTCGGAGGCGCCGTCACGAGCGGTGCTCTGTGTCGCCGCCGAGGACCTCACCACCGTCGAGTCCGCGGCGAACACCGCGGGGGTCCCGATCAGCCGTCTCGGTGTCGCCACCGGCGACCGTCTCAAGGTCAAGGACCTGCTCGACGTGGGCCTCGACGACGCCACCAGCGCCTGGCGCGACCGGCTTCCAGAGGCGCTCGGATCGGGCACCACCCAGGGCTGATCGCCCGGTTGCCCCGGTTGGGGCTCCTGACCCCTACGATGGGGATGTGGCCGACCCCGACGCCGACCTCGACGCCGTTGCGGACGTCGACGACGACTCGCCGAAGGAAGCATGTGGTGTCTTCGGGGTGTACGCCCCTGGCCAGCCCGTCGCCCACCTGACCTACCTCGGCCTGTTCGCCCTCCAACACCGTGGCCAGGAGTCGGCGGGCATGGCGGTGTCGGACCACGACACGATCACCGTGGTCAAGGAGATGGGCCTGGTCTCCAACGCCTTCGACGAACGAACCCTGGCCGCGCTGTCCGGTGACCTGGCGATCGGACACACCCGCTACTCCACCACCGGCTCGAGCACCTGGCGCAACTCCCAACCCTCGTTCCGAGACGTCGGCAGCCTCAGCTTCGCCCTGGGCCACAACGGCAACCTGGTCAACACCCGCGAGCTGGCCGACGAGGCCGGCATGTTGCCCGGCGCGGTGGCCAGCGACACCGACGTCATCGCCGAGCTGCTCGCCATCGAGCTCGGCAGGGCCGGCGCCTCCGCCTCGCTCGAGGCCGCACTGACCGAGGTCCTGCCCCGGCTCGACGGCGCGTTCTCGCTCACCCTGAGCGACGCCAGCCGGATCTACGGCGTCCGCGACCCCCACGGCTTCCGCCCGCTGTGTCTCGGGCGTCTCGACGACGGCGGGTGGGTGCTCGCCTCCGAGAGCCCCGCGCTCGACATCATCGGCGCCGCGTTCATCCGCGAGCTCGACCCCGGTGAACTGGTCGTCATCGACGAGTCCGGTCCGCGCTCGGTCCACCCGTTCGGGGTCGAGCGCGTCGACCCCAAGCTCTGCCTGTTCGAGTTCGTCTACTTCTCACGCCCCGATGCCCGGCTCTACGGTCGCAGCGTCCACCAGACCAGGGTCCACATGGGCCAGCAGCTCGCCGACCAGCTCCCGGTCGAGGCCGACATGGTCATGGGCGTGCCCGAGACCGCGCTGCCCGCCGCCGAGGGGTATGCCCTGCGGGCCGGAATCCCCTACGGGCAGGGCCTGGTCAAGAACCGCTACATCGGCCGGACCTTCATCGCGCCCAGCCAGGAGCTGCGGGCCCAGGCGGTGCGCATGAAGCTCAACCCGCTGCGCGAGAACATCGAGGGCAAGCGCGTGGTCGTCATCGACGACTCGGTCGTTCGGGGCACCACCACCCGGGCCATCGTCAAGATGTTGCGCGAGGCCGGCGCCACCGAGGTCCACCTCCGCATCTCGTCGCCGCCGTATCGCTGGCCGTGCTTCTACGGCATGGACACCGGCACCCGCGGCGAGCTGCTGGCGGCCAACCTGACCGTCGAGGAGATCCGCGACTACCTCGACGCCGACACCCTCGCCTACCTGTCGCTCGACCGTCTGGTCACCGCCATCAACGACGCCGGGCCGGCCCAAGCCGGTTTCTGCGACGCCTGCCTCACCGGCGACTACCCCACCGAGATCCCCGTCGAGCTCGGCAAGGCGGTGCTCGAAGGCAACCTCGACGTCCCCACCGACACCCGGGGCAAGCTCCACGCCGACGACCACATCCTTCCCGCCGACGAGGCCGG
>JBKGZW010000103.1:0-10910 GCA_046543225.1 Acidimicrobiales bacterium | reverse complement strand
CCGGTGTCCCCAAGCTGGCCGACTTCGGCATCGCCAAGGTCGTCGGCGACGCGTCGTCGAACCGCACCGCCACCGGGGTGGTCATGGGCACGCCCGCGTACATGGCCCCCGAGCAGGGGTCGGGGCGTCCGCTCGGGCCCGGCACCGACGTCTACGCGGTGGGGGCCATGCTCTATGAGCTGCTCAGCGGCCAGCTGCCGTTCGAGTCGACCGGCGACGCGCTCTCACAGCTCTACCGCCACGTCCACGAGCGACCACGGCCGGTGCGCGACATCGAGGAGGCGGTGCCCGAGCCGGTCGCCGAGGTGGTGATGCGAGCGCTCGAGAAGGAGCCCAGCGACCGCTACGAGACCGTGGCCGACTTCGCCCGGGCACTCGACGCTGCCGCATCCGAGGGCTACGGCCCCGACTGGCTCGAGCGCTGCGACGTGCCGGTCCTGGCCGCCCGCACGACCCTGGGCGGCGGCAGCGGCCCGGCCCAGCCCCCGTCTCGCGAGACCGTCGTCGTCGAGGCCCCCCTCCGCCAGGCCCCATCGACCCCACCACCGGTTGCACCGGCCCCGCCCCCGCCGGCGGCGGCTGCTCCCCCGGCTCCCACCCCCACCCCCCCGCCGCGGACACCAGCACCGGTACCGGCACCGAGCCCGTCTCCCACACGCTCCGGGGTTCCGGTCGCCGGCGTCGTCGCCGGCCTGGCCGTGCTGGTGATCGCAGCGGTGGCCGCGGTCGTGTTGCTCAGCGGTGGCGACGACGGCGGCGAGCCGCAGGAGGCGTCCGGCACCGAGGTGCCGACCGAGGTGGTCGAGCGGTTCGAAGAGACCTGTCAGGCCGGTGTCGAGGACGAGAACCCCGGGCTGTGCGAGTGTGCCGTCGAGACCGCGCTCGACGAGCTGAGCACCGGCGAGTTCCTCGCCGCCGAACGCACCCTCAGCGCCGATGGCGAGAGCCTGACCGCACCCATGCAGGCGGTCTTCGCTGATTGTGAGGCTCGTCTCGACGCCTGAGGTGGCCCGCTAGAGGCCTTCGATCCGCAGCCCCCGCTCGCGGATGACCTCGCGAAGGCGGTCGGGCAGGGCCGAGGGCAGCCACTCGCTGGCGCTGAACCCCGCCACCTCGGCATCGGGCTCGTGGGCCCGGGCCACTCCTGGCGCCAGCAGGGCGGCGAAGGCCTGACGTTCCTCGTCGTCGAGCTCGGCGACGAAGGAGCGCAACTTGTCGAGCAGCCGGCTCGCGGGATCGTCGTCGCCGTGGTCGGTGCCGTGTCCGTTGGAATCTTCGCTCACGTTCCCCTTGACCTCTCGTCGCCGCGATGGTTACACACCTGCAGGGACCGACCCCTGTCACCGCCCCGGCTCATCGACGCCTCAGTGGGCCCCGGCGTCGAGACCGACGTGGGCCCTGCTGGCGTCGATGCAGGTCTGACAGTCCTTGAGGTGCCGCGACGCAGCCAGGTCGTCGCCCGCCTCGATCAGCGAGGACAGCCCCGTACACGCGAAGGAGCGGGCCGCGCCCGCGATCTCGACGATCAGCGCATCGCGCAGCCGACGCCGGGCGCGGTGCAACAACACCTTGGCCGCTCCAGGGGTGATCCCGAGCGCGGCGGCCACGTCCTGGGGCCCGAACCCCAGCCACAGCACCATCGAGATGGCCGTGGCGTCTCTCGGCGTGAGACCGGCGACACACCCGCGCACCAGATGCGCCATCTCACGGAGCTCGACCTCGGTGTCGGGATCGTTGCGATCGGTGGTGAGGACCACTCCCTCACCGCCGGACTCCTCGATCGGTTCGTGGTCCACCCTGGTGTTGAGGCGGCGGACGTCGGTGGCCGCGTTGCGGGCGATCTGCATGAGCCACGGCCGGAAGCGGTTCGGATCGCGGAGCGAGTCGAGCCGGCTCAGCGCCCGGGTGAAGGACTCCTGCACCGCGTCCTCGATGGCGTCGGGATCCGAACCGATGTGGCCCCGAACGGCGGTGCGCACCGCGCCGGAGTGGCGTTCGAACAACGACGCGTAGGCGACTTGGTCGCCCTGCATGGTTGCCTCCACCAACGCTGCGTCGGACAGATCGGCCACGATCGATGATGCTACGACGTCGCCAGGTCCGATGTCGGGGTCCTCGCGACCCGGGTCACCGACGCCGGAGGGCGACGCTGGCGCGGGTGGAGGTGGTGCCGCCACGGGCCAGGGTGCGTCGGCCCGCGGGACGGGGTGCTTCTCGCACGTTGGCCGCGGTGGCCCACAACGCCGTCTTGACCTGGAACGGCCGAAGGTCGGGGTGCTTGGCGCGGATGAGCGTGGCGATGCCGCTGATGTGAGGGGCCGCGTAGGAGTTGCCGGTGGCGTCGATCCGACTGGCTTCCCGCCAGGCCACCGACACGCCGACGCCCGGCGCGAGGAACTCGGTGGGGGGCTCGGGGTTGTGGTGGAACCGGAACGGATCGGTCGACATCGACGACGCCACGCTGGCGACCGAGGCGTACAGCGACGGGAAGCTGGCCTTGGGCAGGTTGTTGGCCGCGGTCACCACCAGCGAACCCGAGAAGTACGCCTGGTCGCAGACCTCATAGAAGGGCAGCGCCCACTCGCGGCGGTTGGTTCCGAGCGACAGGTTGATGACGTCGAAGCGCTGCTCGACCGCCCAGGCCAGACCGCGAAGGAACGCCGCCGCTCGACCACGGAGCCCGGGACCGAGCACCTTCACACTGGTGATGGTGGCATCGGGGGCGATGTCGTGGATGATGCCCGCGCAGGCGGTGCCGTGGCCGACCGAGTCGTCGTGGGGGCCGGCGATCTCGGTGGTCTCGCCGTCGGATTCCACCCGGACCTCGATGCCGCCGTCACGGTCGACGCAGTCGCCCAGATCGGGGTGGTCGACCTCGATCCCGCTGTCGACCACCGCCACCCGCGCACCCCTGCCGGTGGATCCGCCCCACGCCCAGGCGGGCGACAGGTCCTCCATCGACGACGCCCGGTCGAGGCGCAGCACGGTGGAGGTCCGGCCATAGGCAGGCAGCCGGGGGTCGTCAGTCACGGTCGAGCAAGGCTTGGACCAGGGTGGCGACGGTCGCGTAGCGGCCGGGGTCGGCGTCGGCCAGGGTCGTCAGCTCGGTGTGCAGCTCGCTCGGTGACGGGACGCTCTGGGCGGCGAGGGCCTCCTCGAGCACCGTCCCGGCCACGCCGGCGAGCACCGTGGCGCTCTCGACGTCGTCGAAGTCGAACCCACCGTCGCGGTCGGGATCGAGCAGCTCGAGCACGCCGCTGATGGTGTCCATGCCGAGGCAGGGCACGGTGAGCACGGCCTGGGGCTCCCACCCGAGGGCGACGGCCACGTCGTCGTCGAGGCGCTGGTCGGTCGATGACGGGCGCAGTGCCACCGGCTGGCCCGACGCGGCGACGAACCCGGCGACGCCCTGGCCCATGTCGACCGACACGCCCACCGCCGTTGCCGTGCCGTCACCGTCGGCGGCGACCACCGTGAGCACCTCGCCGTCGACCGCGAGCAGCAGGGCCCGGCTGGCACCGGTGGCCTCGCGGGCGGCGCGCAGCACGCTGTTCATGACCGGGTTGGTGACAGAGACGGGCACGGAGGCTCCTCAGTGTTGGCTCAGCCGGCTCGGGGAACCGGTCCCAGCGTACGTCGGATGTCCTCGGCGTCGGGGACGGTGGCCTCGCGGCGACCGGTGGGGGCGACCGGCACCGCCCCCTGGATGCCGGCGGGCCCGATGGTGGCCCGCAACCGGATGCCTCCGTCGGGCGCCGGGCCGGGGGCACCAGCACCCTCGAGAGCGGCCCCCAGTTCGGGGATCTGGGCAGCCAGGGAGGCCAGGTGCTCGTCGTCGAGCACCAGCAGCTTGAGCCGGTCGATGGCCTCCAGTTCGGCGCCGCTCTCCTCGCCGAGCAGGGCGGAGACGCCGAACACCTGACCCGGACCGAGCTCGACGGTGGCGCGCTCTCCACCCTGTGGGGCGGGGACGACCACCCGCCCGCGGCCGTCGCGGATCAGCCACAGATGTCCGCCTCCCTCGGCGATGCGCTCGCCGGGCGTGGCGTCGCGAGCGGTCATGGCGTCGGCGACGACCGCGAGCTGGTCCTCGGTGAGGCCCGCGAACAGGCTCGTGCGGCTCAGCGCATCGGCGACATCGAACGGTGCTGCGGGTGCCTCGGGTGCGGTTCCGGTCTGCTCGGCCCACAGGCTCGAGTAGACACCGCCGCGGGCGAGCAGCTCGGAGTGGGTGCCCTGTTCGGCCAGCTGCCCGTCGACCAGCACGAACACCTGGTCGTAGTCGACGACCGACGCCAACCGATGGGTCACCGCGACGGTGGTACGGCCCTCGGACAGCTCCTCGAGCGTGGCGGCGATCTGGCGTTCGGTGCGGGGATCGAGCGCCGAGGTCGCCTCGTCGAGCACCAGGATCGCGGGGTTGCGCACGATCGCCCGGGCGATCGCGACCCGCTGGCGCTGCCCGCCCGAGAGCCGCCCGCCGCGCTCGCCCACCAGGGTGTCGTATCCGTTCGGCAGCTCCATGATCGTGTCGTGGATGGCCGCGGCCTTGGCGGCCTCTTCGATCTCGGCGTCGGTGGCGTCGGGGCGACCGAGACGGAGGTTCTCGCGCACGGTGATGTCGAACAGGAAGTTCTCCTGGAACACCACCCCCATCTGACGCCGCAGCGAAGCCAGCGACACGTTGCGGATGTCGTGGCCGTCGACGGTGATCGACCCGCTGTCGACGTCGTAGAAGCGCATGAGCAGGTTGAGCACCGAGCTCTTGCCCGCTCCCGAGGGCCCGACGAACGCGACCTTGGCTCCCGCGGGGATCACACAGCTCAACCCCTCGATCACCGGCGCGCCGCCGGCGGTGTAGGAGAAGCTGACGTCGTCGAAGCGGATCTCACTGGTGATGCGGGGCAGCTCGACCGCGTCGGCGGCATCGGGAACGTCGAGGTCAGCTTCGAGGATCTCGTTGACGCGAGCCAGCGCGCCGGTGGCGGACTGCAGCTGCTGGCCGACGCCGGTGAGCTGACCGACCGGCCCGATGACCTCGCCCATGACCCCCATGAAGGCGACCAGCCCGCCGATGGTGAGCTGGCCCTCGAAGATCATCCACACGCCGAGGCCGAGCACGACGAGTCGCAGCACGGCGACCACACCGTTGACCGAGAGCCCGAAGAGACCACCGAAGAGCGCGAGTCGCAGGTTCGAGTCGAACAGCCGCGTCGACGAGCGCCCGAAGCGGGTGATCTCACGGGCCTCGAGGGCGAAGGCCTTGATCACCGGCTGGGCCGAGTAGTTCTCGGACAACACGTTGAGCAGGGCACCGCTCTGCTCCTGCACCGCCATCGACCGCTTGAGCGCACCGTCAGCCATACGGGTGTAGATGAAGGCAACGATCGGGACCCCGGCGAGCACCACCAGCCCGAGCATGGGATGGAGGGTGAGCAGGACCGCGGCGGAGACGAGCAGCGACACCAGCTGGAACGCGCCGTCGCGCAGCGCGGCCGAGAACCCGGACTCGACCTCGCCCACATCGGAGAGGAACCGCGACAGCACGTCGCCCTGCTCACGCCGGTGGAACCACCCGGGCGAGAGCCGCTGGAGCTTCTCGAACATGCGGGTGCGCAGGTTGGTGATCACCGAGGTGCTGACATAGGCCGACAGGTATGAACGCCGCAGCCCGGCCAGCAGCGACACCACCAGCACCACACCGAGGAGCCCGAGCAGGCTGCTGACCTCGCTCCACTCGCCGCTGGGGATGGCGGTGTCGACCAGCTCGCGGAAGACGAAGGGGAACACCGTGGTGAACCCCAGGCCGATCAGCATGTAGACGGCGATCTCGACCTGTTTGGTCCAGTAGGGCCGCATCTCGCGGACGGCCATGGCGAGGAACGCCCGAGGCTGGGCCTTGACCTTCCCCCGGGCCAGCTCGCTCCGCCACTGCTGCTCCATGCGGGCCAGGCCCTCGCCGAAGACCTCGCGGGCCGCGTTCTCCCGGCCGCCGGGTCGGGTCTGGGCGAGGAAACGGAGGAACGTCGAGCGACCGTCCTTGCCGGCGCGACGGATCATGAACGCCACGAAGGAGGTGACCATCATCGCCGCGAGGTCGTCGTCGGCCATCTCGATCGGAGGTAGCTCGTGTCCGCCGAGCTGATCGTCGGGATCGACCCCCGCCAGGTGCAGCCCGAATCCGTCGAGGAACAGTCCCAGCTCGTCGCCCGCGGGCAGGCTGGCCCCGAAGAAGCGGGCGAGATAGCGCTCTGGTGTCTCCGGCGAGCGGTCGGAGGTGACCGCCACCCAGATCTCGTTTCGCTCCGGGTCGATGACCGCACCCGAGGTGACGACCTCGCCGGGCTGGGCGGGATCGGGGAACGGGTCGACCAGACACACCTGGGGGATCACCCCCCACGGTTCCGAGCCCAGGCCCGCCAGGTTCGCTCGTGCCCGGACGAGGTCCTTGGCCACCTGCGGCGCCAACGTCTCCCCGAGACTTCCGGGGCGGTAGCGCACGGTGGCGGCGTCGGTGGCGAGGGTGGCCAGCTCGTCCAGCGCCGGGCGGTGGGTCGGTTCCGCGGCCGGCGGCGGCGTAGGTGGTGGCGCATGTGGGGGCGGTTCCGCTGGCGGTGGCGGCGGCTGGGGTGATTCCGCTGGCGGTGGTGGCGGTGGCGCGACCGGCGGCTCCTGCGCCGGTGGAGGGGGCGGCGACGTCTGCGGGGCGGGAGGTGCTGGTGGTGGCGGTCCCGGCGCGGGAGCGGGCGCCGGTGCCAGCACCGTGAGCACCGTGGAGCCCAGTTCGAGCACGTCGCCGGGCGCCAGCACCGTCGGCGCGTTGAGCGGCCGGCCGTTCACCACGGTGCCGTTGGCCGAGCCGAGATCGGTGGCGATGAGGCCCGCCGGGCTCGGCTCCAACCTCAGGTGACGGCGCGAGACCGCTGGATCGTCGAGGACCCACGCGGCTTCCCGGCCCACCTCGACCGCTGCATCCAGCGATCGGGTGGACCGGGAACCGTCGGCCGCCCGGACCTCGAGCTCGACGGGTGCCTCAGCCACCCGCGGCTGGTTCCCCGCTCACGATGGAGAACGTGTACTCGGCCGGCCCCTCGTCGAAGATGAGCCGGTACATCGCTCCCTCCTCGTCCTCGTCGAAGGTGAACTCGTCGCTGGCGCCAGGGTTGACCCGGCCGCCACCGACCCGACTGCCGTCGGCGTTCTGGAGCTCGACCCGGAACCGTCGACCCGACTCGGCCGAGTTCTCGACCGAGAGTGTTCCAGGTGTTCCGGGATGAGCGAAGGTGTAGAAGTCGGTTCCGTCCTGGTTCCCGAGCTGACCGCTCAGCTCCTCACCATCGCCGACCTCGACCTCACGGGCGTCGGCCAGCTCGCCGGGGGCGTCGCCCTCCTGGCCACCGTCGGCCTGGGGGGTGAGCTCGGGGGTGAAGTGGTAGTTCGCGCCACCCTCGTCCACGTAGATCTCGATGAAGCCCGACTGCTCTGCTCCGAACACATGGGTCAGCGAATCGTCGGAGGCGGGGTTGATGCGCTCGGAGTGGATCCGGTCACCGTCGAGGTGCACCTGGAGCCGCACCCGCCGATCGGACTCTCGGTCGTTCGCGAGGTCGAGGGTGAACACTGCTCCGCCCTCGGGCAGCTCGAGGAGGTAGCCGTCCCTGCCGTCCTCGCCCCCGAGGATCCCCTCGACGGTGCCGCCCGAGGGGATCTCGAAGGCGGTGTCGAACTCGTCACCGGCATCGCCGCCCTGACCGGCGTCGTCCTGCACCTCCATCTCGATCTCGAAGGTGTAGGCGGCAGGTCCTTCGGTGAAGACGAGCTCGAAGGTGGTGCCGCCGTCGTGGTCGAGGACGATGCGCTCCTCGTCGCTGTCGCCGGGGTTGGTGCGGAAGCTGGTGTAGCGGGAGCCGTCGGCGGAGAGCTGGGTGTGAACCCGCCGCACGCTGTCGTCGTCGTTGTCGACACGCAGGAACATCACCGCACCGTCGGGAGCGTCGAAGGTGTAGCGGGCCTCGTTGCGGTCGTCCTCGATGCTGTCCTCGTACTCGCGGTTGAGCTCGATCTCGCCGTCGACCTGGCGTTCCTCGGTGGCGGGTCGGCTCACCGGCTCGCCGTCGGACTCTCCACTGGTGCCCGCGGGACGGGAGAACACGTCGCCGGTCTCGACGTCGCGCAGGTCGAAGCTGTCGAGCTCGGAGGGTGCGTCGTCGACCACGGCGACCTCGGGCGTCTCGAAGGCGGGCCACTCGTCGCCCTCGTAGTCCTCCTCGCCCTCGATCGCTTCGGGCTCACGCAGCGGCGCACCGCTGTAGCAGTTGACCCGCGGCACGCCATGGCGATCGACGAGCACCGCGGACCCCCGCTGCAGGATCGACTGTCGGGGCGTGGCCTCGCCGTCGCGGAAGCCGTGGTTGACCACGCGCGTGTCCGATCCGAGGTTCACCGGGGTCAGGTCGCCGATGTAGGGCTCGATGTTCGCCGGATCGATCTCGAGGACGTCGGCCCAGGCCTGGGCCTTGTCCTCCTCGGCCACGAGCAGGCCGGCCAGCTGACCGGCGTCACAGGAGCCCTCGTTGAGCGTGCCGCCGTAGAGGCCGGGCACCGATCCGTCGACCGAGCGGTACCCGACCTCGGTCGTCTCGTCGTCGGTTTCGGCGTCGGCGTCGGCGTCGGCGTCGGCGTCGGCGTCACCTTCGTCGGTGCCGTCGTCAGCCCCCTCGTCCGCGTCGACCGCATCGGGCTCCTCGCCGCTGTCGTCGGCTCCGCGCTCGGCGAAGTCGAGGAGGCTGCCGCTGGGTTCTGGTGCGATGGAGGCGAAGAAGGGGTTCGAGCCGGTGGAACCGATCGACTCGAGGGTCACGGTGCTCGCCGACGCCTCGTCGTCACTGAGCTGGGTGACGACCACGAAGGCCGCGGCGACCAGGGCGAGGACCACGATGATGCCGACGACGATCTTGGTGCTGTTCCCACCACCGCTTCCGCTGGCAGCGGGTTGTCCGCCGGCCGGCCCCGGTGGCGGCCCTGGTGGTGGGGCCACAGGTGGAGGAGCCGCAGGTGGCGGCGCGGCCGGAGCAGGCGGAACCTGGGGGGCGGGAGGCACCGAAGGTGCCGGCGGTGGAGCGGCTTCGGGCGCCGGCTGCTCCGGTGCCGGCGGCTCCTGGGGAGGTGCGGCCTCCGCGGCGGGCTGGTCCTGTGCGGGCGCTCCCTGGTAGTCGGGGTGCTGCTCGGGGGGATACCACTTGTCGTCCGAGGCCTTCCACCATCCTGGCCCCTGGGGGGTGTCGCTCACTGCTGGTTCCCTCCTCCGATGGTCTACCCACGTTCGGGCATCCAAGACGGCGTGATCACCCGATGGTTACACACCGGGCCGAGCGGTCGTACCTGGTCAGCGCCGAACGGGAACGATCGGCTCCTCGGCGATCTGTTCGCCGACGATGCGGTAGCTGCGAGTGCTCGGCGCCTCGTCTCGAAGTGACACGATCACGAAGTGCCACGCCGGGTCGAGCCACTCGGCTTGGGCGACGTCGGTCGGCGACGGATAGGCAGTGGTGTGGGTGTGGGAGTGCATCACGCCGATGAGAGCCAGACCCTCGGCCTCGGCTGCTCGTTCGGCCTTCATCTGCTCGAGGCCGTCGATCGTGTACAGCTTGCTCGACTCGGCCGCGTTGCGCGTCGGGACGAAGCGGGTCACCTCGTCGCGCTCGGCCTCTCCCACCAACAGACCGCACGCCTCGTTGGGGAGTCCGTCATAGGCATGGCCGACCATCTCGTTGATCACTGTGACCGGGACGTGGAGCATGGCGGCGAGGCTAGCGGTGAGTACCCTCGACCCGTGCCTGCACCCAAGCAGTCCGCCAGGGACAAGAGCTCCAACAAGAAGGTGGTGGCGACCAATCGTCGCGCCCGCCACGAGTACGACATCCTCGACACCATCGAGGCCGGTCTGGTGCTGCGGGGCAGCGAGGTCAAGTCGCTGCGCGACGCCAAGGTGCAGCTGGCCGACGGGTTCGCTCGCATCGCCAAGGGAGAGGCCTGGCTGCACCAGGTGCACATCAGCCCGTGGCTCAGCGCCGGGCTCTACGGCCGACCCGACCCCGATCGGGTGCGGAAGCTGCTCCTGCACAAGTCAGAGATCGAGCGGCTGGGTTCACGGTTGGACCAGGAGCCGAGCCTCACCCTCGTCCCGCTGTCGATCTACTTCAGCGACGGCAACGCCAAGGTCGAGCTGGGCCTCGCCCGGGGCCGCAAGCAGTACGACAAGCGGCAGCTGCTCGCCAAGCGCGACGCCGACCGCGAGGCGCAGCGAGCGATGCGAGCCGGCCAGCGGGACAGGTCCCAGCGGTCGGCCGACTGATCGCTCCTCAGCGGCGCGCCCGTCGAAGCAGGAGCACCAGCGCGATCATCCCGAGGATCTGTCCTCCGAGGATCACCCGCATGGTGTCGACCGCGGGATGCCAGGTGACCAGGCCGCCGCGGATCTCATAGACCCCCACCGGCCGCACCTGCACCCCGAAGCCGACGCCGGCCCCGGAACCTGTGCCCGCCTCGTCGGGGGTCGACCCTTCGCCCCCACCTCCACCGCCTCCGCCCTTGAGGGTGGCAACCGGAATGATCGTGGTGCCATCGACCTCATAGGCCTCTCCGAAGACGCGACTGACGTGCATCGAGTCGCGGACCGCGCCCAGCCGGTCGAGCGCAGCGGTGAGGGTGTCGTGGCGGTCGTTCGATGTGTCGTCGCTCATGGGGCTCCTCCTCGGATCGGCTGTTGCCCACTCTCACCCAGGCGGGTCAGCCTCGCCAGGGTCATTGGTACTCGATCGTCGCCGGCCACCCCGGCGTTGTCGGGCTTTGTCGTTGCGGCGGCGGCCGGGGTGATGTGCTGGGCAGCGGGGTTCGCCGTTGGTCTGGAT
>JBKGZW010000009.1:0-36809 GCA_046543225.1 Acidimicrobiales bacterium | reverse complement strand
CCGGCGAACCCTGCGGCTAGGGTTCGGTGCATGAGCGACACCGCGACCGGGACCAAGCCCAAGCGCGAACGCTGGACGCACCAGTGGAAGGAGCTCTACGAGGAGGTCGTCACCTCCGGGTTGTGCACCGGGTGCGCAGGATGCGTGATCGCCTGCCCCCACGAGGTCATCGGCTACAACCACGAAGCCGGCCACTACAAGCCCTTCCACCTCGAGGACGAGCTCGGCCCCACCGACTGCATCCACGGCCAGAAGGGCTGCACGTCCTGCACCAGGGCGTGCCCCCGGTTCCGGGCCTGGGAGCCCGAGGCCGACGAGCACCTCTTCGCACGGGTCCGCGAGGCCGACGAGCCTGCGGGCATCTACCAGGACATCCTGCTCACCCGGGCCTCCGACGACATGGTCCACCAGATGGGACAGGACGGGGGCCTGGTGTCGGCGATCTTGATCTGGGCCCTCGACGAGGGCTACATCGACGGTGCCCTCACCTCCTTCGTCGAACGGGGCGAGGGCACCGGGAACACGTGGAAGGCCGTCCCCGGCCTGGCCACCTCCAAAGACGAGATCCTCGAGAGCGCGGGGAGCCGCTACACCTACTCGGCGAACACCCTGGCGATGAAGCAGGCCAAAGAGCGCGGCATCGACAAGCTGGCGCTGGTGGGCATGAGCTGTCAGTCGTCGGTCCCGCCGGTGATGTGGAGCCGCAAGGTCGGCAAGACCGGCAAGCCGTTCATCTTCAACATCGGGCTGCTGTGCTCGAAGACCTTCGACGACTCGATCTTCGAAGAGCTGTTCTGGGCCAAGTACGGGCTGGCGAAGTCCGAGATGGTGAAGATGAACATCAAGGGCGTCTTCCAGATCTGGATGCGCGACGGCTCCTATCACGAGGTGCCGCTCAAGGAGTGCCACGCCTGGACCCGCGAAGGGTGCACCCACTGCCCCGACTTCGCGGCCGAGCACGCCGACATCTCCACCGGCGGGATCGGGGAGAACAACGACTGGACCCTCACCATCGTGCGCACCGAGCTCGGACGCGAGGTCATCAGCCGCATGATCTCGGCCGGGGCAATCGAGGCCCGCCCCGGCGACAGCGACCCGGGGGCCATCTCGCTGATGAACAAGCTGGCGACCAAGAGCCGCGAGCGCTGGCCCGAGTGGGCCGCTCCCGAGGCCAAGGTCGGCATCGGCACCAAGCCCGCCGCCGCCAGCTGAGCGGCGCTGCGCTGGGCGACCGGGAGCGCTGGACGACCCCCACCGGCGTCTGCTGCTGACATTACGGTCATGTTGCGGCCCACTACGCTGGGCGAGCCATGTCGATGGATCCCCCGCCATCGGACCGGTCCCGCTCGCGCCGTCCCTTTCCGGTCCCCGAGCGCCCCGAGCCCGAGCCGTCAGCCCCGACCGGGGTCCATGCGCGCGACCTCATCGACCAGCTCCCCGAACCCGACCCGGCGCTGGTCCGCGACTCCGGCGGGGGGCACCGACGGAGCGGGGGCGCCGGCGGGCGTGCGACCAGGCGGCGTGGTCGCCGTTCTCGTCGTGGCCGCCGGAGCTGGCCCCAGCGGATCCTGTTGTCGGTGCTGGTGCTGGCCACCGTGATGGCCGGCGGCGCGGCCGCGGTGGGTGGCTACTTCTCCTACAAGCTCGATCAGATCGCCTATCTCAATGTCGAGCTGAGCGAGGCGCCCGAGCCGGGGGCCGCCAGGAACCTGCTGATCGTCGGCTCTGACAGCCGCGACAGCCTGACCGCCGACGACTCGCCGACCACCCTCGCCGACGGCGCGTTCGTGGGCGACGGTGCCGAGGGCTCGGGTCAGCGGTCCGACACCATCATCGTGGTCAGGGTCGATCCCGAAGCAGGATCGATCGACGTGCTGTCCATCCCCCGAGACCTGTGGCTGCCGATCCACGGGACCGGACGGAGCCAGCGCATCAACACCGCATACGGCACCGGACCACAACGGCTGATCGACACCATCGAGTCCAACTTCGACTTCCCCATCCACCACTACGTCGAGATCGACTTCGCCGGATTCGTCGAGCTGGTGTCGGCGGTCGGCGGTGTGCCGATGTGGTTCGACACGCCGGTGCGCGACGACAACGCCGGGTTGCGCATCCCCGAGGCCGGCTGCCACGTGCTCGACGCCGAGGGCGCGCTGGCGTTCACCCGCGCCCGGCATCTCCAGTACCAGGACGACGACGGAAGGTGGCGCACCGACCCGACCGGCGACCTCGGCCGCATCAGCCGTCAGCAGGTGTTCCTCCGCCGTTCGGTCGACAAGGTGACCGAGCTCGGAATCGGCGACGCCGTGACCATGAACCGCCTCCTCGACGTGGGGATCGACAGCGTCACTCTCGATCGTGGTCTGGGGTTGAGCGAGGTCCGGAACCTGATGCGGCACTTCGCCGACTTCGACAGCGAGGCGATGCGCACCCACGCGATCCCCACCGAGTCGTTCACCACCACGGGCGGGGCACTGGTCGAGCGCATCCTCGACGCCGAGGCCCAACCGGCGCTCAACATCTTCCGTGGGCTGCCACCCGACGCCTTGGCGCCGGCGCAGGTCGAGCAGGTCACCGTCTTGAACGGCACCGGCATCGACGGTCACGCGGCGCTGGTGGCCGACGCACTCGAGCAGGTGGGCTTCGGCGTGGAGGAGACCGGCAACACCGACGGGGGTCCGCGCCACCGGACCCGGATCCGCCACGCGCCCGACGCCGCCCCGGAGGCCGACCTGGTCGAACGGCACCTCACCGCCGGGGCCGAGCTGGTGGTCGACCGCGAGCTCGCCGACGGCGCCGTGGTGCTCGAGGTCGGCGAGGACTTCACCACCATCGGACGCAACGCCCGCCCCCTCGATCCGTCGCCCCCGGAGGAGACCACCTCGACCGTGGTCGATCCGGCCGGACCCGACGACGAGGAGGACGAGCTGCGGTCACCGGACCCGATCGGGGTCGCCCCCGACCCGTCGGTCCGGTGCGTGTGAGCGGGGTCGTCGGCGGGGTCAGTCCGTGTCGTCGGCCTGTTCGGCCATCGCCGCCCAGGCGGCCATCATCGCCGCGTTCGAGCGTCGCATCCCGCGCAGCCACCGCTCGCGGTCGGTCGCTCGACGCTGCTCGTAGGTCGCGACCTCGGGGTGGGGGAGGATGAGGAACTCCTCGCGGGCCAGGCCTTCGACCACGGCGCTGGCGACCTCCTCGGCTTCGAGCACGCCGTCGGCTCCGGCGGAGCCCTTGGTGGGCGCCTGGCCGACCGGCCGCCGACGACCGCCGGCCATGTTGGTGGCGACCGCCTGCGGACACAGGCACGACACCGTGATCCCGGCGTCGCCGTGGGTGATCGACAGCCATTCGGCCAACGCCACCACTGCGTGCTTGGTGACCGAGTAGGGCGCTGAACCCAGCTGGGTGAGCAGGCCCGCGGCCGACGCCGTGTGGAGCAGGTACCCCTCACCGCGCTCGAGCATCGACGGGAGGACCGCGCGCGCCGCGTAGATGTGGCTCTTGACGTTCACGTTCCAGATCCGTTCCCAGTGCTCGTCGGGCACGTCGACGCCGCCGATGACCATGATCCCGGCGTTGGCGGCGAAGAGGTCGACTGGTCCGTAGCGCTCCTCGGTGGCGGCGACCAGGGCGGCCACATCGGCCTCGTCGCTCGCGTCGACCTGCACGGCGAAGGCATCGGCACCAGCGGAGGTGAGCTCGGTGGCGACCCGCTGCGCGTCATCCCCGGCGAGGTCGGCGACCACGACTCCCTTGGCTCCCTCGGCGGCGAAGGCCCGACACATCGCCTCGCCGATCCCGTTGCCGCCTCCGGTGACGATCGCGACCTTGCCTGCCAGTTCCATGGGCTCCCCCTGAGAAGCGATGCGAGTGCATTCGTACGTCCATCGAGTGCACTCGCATCGTAGGCCCTCGCCCTCGCCCGGGCCGAGCCGGGTAAGGCAGGGGCGCCTCGGCGGTCAGGAGAGGCGATGAACCCTCATCATCGACCCCAGTCCTCGAGCGGAGGGCGCCGCGGACGACCGAGTGCAAGACTCGGTCCCGTGGTGTCCTCCGCGAACGATGACGCCGAGCTGGTCCGCGCCGCGCAGGCGGGTGACCCCCAGGCGTTCACGACGCTGTTCGAGCGTTGGTTCGATCGGAGCTACGACGTGGCATGGAGAATCGTTCGCAACCGCGACACCGCGGCCGAGGTCGCCCAGGACACGTTCCTGACGGCCTGGACCAAGCTGGAGACCCTCCGCGATCCCGATGCGTTCGGTGGATGGGTGCTGCGCTCGGCGCGCAACAAGGCGCTCAACCGGCTCCAGCGCGAGGGCCGCAGCACCTCGATGGCCACCGACGACACCGTCGACCTCGTCGATCGGGGCGCCACCGCGGTCGACGCTGCCGACGACGTGGTCCGCCGCGAGCACATCGACCTGGTGTGGGCGGCGTCGGCTGCGCTCGGCGAGCGCGACGCCAGCATCCTCGATCTGCACCTGCGCCACGACCTCGACCCCGGCGAGATCGCCGAGGCGCTCGACATCACGCCCAACGCGGCCCACCAGACCCTGTTCCGGCTCCGTCGCCGGCTGGAGGGCGCCATCCGCTCCTGGGTGCTGTGGGACGAGGGGCGACCGACCTGTCCCGATCTGGCCGCCGATCTCGATGCGGCGGGGATCGGGTCGTTCGGACCGGCCGCGGTTCGAGCCATCAGCAGCCATGTGGCCGAGTGCGAGACCTGCGACGCCAAGCACGCGGCGGTGCTCGCCCCGGCGTCGCTGTTCGCGGCGGTGCCCATGGTGGTGGTGGGATCGGGGGCCCGTGAGGCGGCGGCCGCCGCCCTCGCCGACCAGGGTGTCCCGATCGATCTCACCTCGGCCACCGAGCCGGTCTCCTCGCCCGGCACGCCCGACCCCCCGGGCAGGTCCCGGCTCGGCACCCGGGCCCTGGCCGGTGTCGCCGCCACCGCGCTGGTCGTCGCGGGCGTCGTCCTCGGGGCGACCGTCCTGGGCGACGGCGACGATCCCGAGCTGGTGGCCCAGACCGCGACCACCACCGAGGCGCCCACGACCACCGAGGCGCCCACGACCACCGAGGCGCCGACGACGACCGAGGCGCCCACGACCACCGAGGCGCCGACGACCACCGAGGCGCCCACGACCACCGAGGCGCCGACGACGACCGAGGCGCCGACCACGACGACCCAGCCGACCACCACGACCACGGTGGCGACACCGCCACGGGTGGGCTCCTTCACCGCGGCCCACGTGGGGTTCGGGATCTGCGAGGAGGGCGCCAGGGGAGACATCTACCAGCTGAGCTGGGTGACCGAGCACACCGAGACCGTCGCTCTCGACGGTCCGAACCTCGACCAGGCCGGGCCTCACCCGCCGGAAGGGTCGACCGAGGCCTGCCTGCCCCTCCGGGGCGAGGGCACCTGGACCCTCACCGCGACCGGACCCGGGGGGACCACGACCGCGGTGGCGTCCGCCCCCTGACCGCACGGGTGGGTGCGGAGACGGCGGTGGTCAGGACCAGGCGCTGATCATGCCCGCACCGATGGTGCGGTCGCTCTGCTCGTCGATGATCACGAAGGCGCCGAGCGTGCGGTCGTCGTCGTAGCGGTCGACGACCAACGGGCCCGCGGTCGCGAACCGCACGATGCCGATGTCGTTGAAGGCGAGCTCGTCGACGTCTTCGGAGTGGTCGAGCTGTTCGATGTCGAGATGGCTCACCACCTCGCGGACGATGGTGCGCTCGACCCTGGTGCCGTGCTTGACCACGAGGCGGGCACCGGCGGCGAGTGGGGCTTCGTTGAACCAGCAGACCGTGGCCTCGATCTCGCGGGCCACGGCAGGGGCGCTGGCGGAGTTGGCGATCACATCGCCGCGAGCGACGTCGATGTCGTCGGCGAGGGTGATCGCCACCGACCGGCCGGGCAGGGCGACGGCCAGCTCGTCGTCGCCGACGACGATGCGTTCCACGGTGCTCGTCTGGCCGGAGGGCAGGACCACCACCGGGTCGCCGGGACACAGCGGCCCGCCGTGCACCATGCCGGCATAGAGCCGGGTGGGACGGCCGTCGCCGGGCTCGCGCAGCACCAGCTGCACCGGGATGCGGGCGCCGGTGGCGTCGCCCGCCGGAGCGGGGCTGACCGACTCGAGGTACTCCAACAGCGCCGGGCCGTTGAACCACGGGGTGCGGGTCGAGCGGTCGACGACGTTGTCGCCGTGCAGCGCCGACATGGGGATGGGGGTGACGGCCTCGACCCCGAGCCGGTCGGTGACGGCGAGGAAGTCGGCGACCACCGAGTCGAAGCGCTCCTCGGACCAGTCGACGAGGTCCATCTTGTTCACGCAGAGGGCGAACTGGCGGATGCCCAACAGTGCGGCGACGGTCACGTGGCGACGGGTCTGGGTGGTGAGGCCGTGGCGGGCGTCGACCAGCACCACGGCCACCTCGGCGGTGGAGGCACCGGTGGCCATGTTGCGGGTGTACTGGGCGTGTCCGGGGTTGTCGCCCACGATGAAGGTGCGGGTCGGCGTGGCGAAGTAGCGGTAGGCGACGTCGATGGTGATGCCCTGCTCGCGCTCGGCACGCAGTCCGTCGGTCACCAGCGACAGGTCGAGACCTTCGTGTCCGCGCCGGGCGCTGGTGGTGGCCACCGCCTCGATCTGGTCCTGCAGGAGCGTCTTGGCATCGTGGAGGAGGCGCCCGATGAGGGTGGACTTGCCGTCGTCGACCGAGCCGATGGTGGCGAAGCGCAACAGATCGGTGTCGGCCAGTGCCAGGGCATGGTCGATGTCGGGGGTGTTGTCGTGGTGGTCGGGCACGGACTCGGAGGCCACGGCTAGAAGTACCCCTCGCGCTTGCGGTCCTCCATCGCGGCCTCGGAGAACTTGTCGTCGGCCCTGGTGGCGCCGCGTTCGGTCAGCACCGAGGCGCAGATCTCGTCGATGACCTCGGGCACGCTGGTGGAGCGCGAACGCACCGCACCGGTGCACGAGGCGTCGCCCACGGTGCGGTAGCGCACCTTCTCGAAGAACGGGGTCTCGCCCGGCCCGGGGACGACCCACTGGTTGACCGCCAGCAGCATGCCGTCGCGCTCGACCACCTCGCGCTCGTGGGCGAAGTAGATCGAGGGCAGCTCGAGCTGCTCGCGGGCGATGTACTCCCACACGTCGAGCTCGGTCCAGTCGCTGATGGGGAACACCCGCAGGTGCTCGCCGGGCCGCACCCGGCCGTTGTAGAGCCGCCACAGCTCGGGTCGCTGGTTGCGGGGCTCCCACTGCCCGAACTCGTCGCGCACCGAGTAGATGCGCTCCTTGGCCCGGGCCTTGTCCTCGTCGCGGCGGGCGCCGCCGAAGCAGGCGTCGAAGCGGTGCTCGGCGATGGCGTCGAGGAGGGTGACCGATTGCAGACGGTTCCGGGACCCGGTCGGGCCGGGGTCGGCGACGCGGCCCTGGTCGATCGAGTCCTGGACCGAGGCGACGACGAGCTCGACGCCCAGCTCGGCGACCCGTCGATCGCGAAAGTCGATGACCTCGTCGAAGTTGTGCCCGGTGTCGACGTGCATGACGGTGAACGGGACCCGCCCCGGTGCGAACGCCTTGGCCGCCAGGTGCAGCAGCACCACCGAGTCCTTGCCGCCCGAGAAGAGGATGACGGGACGCTCGCGCTCGGCCGCCACCTCGCGCATGACGAACATGGCGTGGGATTCGAGGGCGTCGAGGTGGGCCAGGCGCCCGGCGGAGATCCGGTCGTTGTCGAGCAAGGTCATCGATTCTCCTGACGATGGAACAGGGCAACCATTACAGGTTGAGTCCACATTCGGTCTTGGTCGAGCCGGCCCAGCGACCCGATCGGGGGTCGTCGCCGGGCGCGACCCGCTGGGTGCACGGGGCGCAGCCGATGGACGGGTAGCCGTCGAACAGCAGCGGGTTGAGGACCACGTCGTTGGCGGCGATGTAGGCGTCGACGGTGTCGTCGTCCCAGTTGGCGAGGGGGCGGATGCTGATCAGCCCCCGCGAATCATGAGTGACGATGGGGGCATCGGCGCGCTCGGGGGAGTCGGCGCGACGCAGTCCGCTCATCCAGGCCGAGTACTCGCCGAGCGCCCGCTCGAAGGGGGCGACCTTGTGTCGGGCGCAGCAGGCGTCGGTGTCGGTCTTCCACAGGTCGGGGATGCGGTCGTCGTCCTCGCGCACGATCCGCAGCTCGATGGGGTACCGGCGGCCGACGCGATCGGCGGTGGCCAGGGTCTCGGGGAAGTGGAAGCCGGTGTCGACGAACACGACGTCGACGCGAGGAGCGACCCGGGTGACCACGTCGATGAGCAGGGCGTCCTCCATGGAGGACGCCACGCAGAGGTCGTCGCCGAAGGTGTCGACCGCCCAGGACACGATCTCGGAGGCATCGGCGGTCTCGAAGCGCTGGTTCAGCTCGGCGAGATCGTCGTCGCTCAACGGTCGGGTCGAAGATGTCGCGCGGGCGGTGGTCGACTCGGGCACTTCGTCAGGCTACCGATAACTGACTAAACCGATCAACTTTTCCGAGAATCGCTGTGACCAGGCGGTTCTCGCTACTGGGCCCCGAACTGGCGGTCACCGGCGTCGCCGAGGCCGGGCACGATGAAGCCCACCTCGTTCAGGCGCTCGTCGACCGACGCGGTGTGCACCTCGGCGTCGAACCCCGCGTCGGCGAAGTGGTCGAGCCCCTCGGGTGCGGCCAGCACGCAGGCCACGATGAGCCGCCCGGCGTTGTGCTCGGCGATCTGTTCGCAGGTGTAGACCAGCGAACCGCCGGTGGCGAGCATGGGGTCGAGGACCAGCACCGGTGCACCATCGAGGTCCGGAGGCACCGTGGAGAGGTAGGCGTCGGGGAGCAGGGTGGTCTCGTTGCGACGCACGCCGATGAACCCCACAGGGGCGTCGGGCAGCATCTCCTGGGCGGCCACGAGCATGCCGAGCCCCGCTCGCAGCACCGGTACCAGCAGCGGTTGGGGGGTCACCCTCCGCCCGGTGGTGGTCGAGAGCGGTGTGCGCAGCTCGTACTGCTCGGTCGTCAACGACCGGGTGGCCTCGTAGATCACGAACCCCGACAGCTCGTGCAGGGACCGCCGGAACCCGGCCGATGGGGTGGACTCGTCGCGGAGGCTGGCCAGGCGCTCGGCGGCGAGGGGATGGTCGACCACGTTGATGTGCACCCGGGCATCATCTCGCACCGTCGGGACGTGTGTCGCCACCTGGCGGTAGCGTCGGGCACATGGCGCTCATCTCCGACCCCGATCCGGCACCGGTGCCCTCGGCCTCGCACGCGTCGTGGCTGCCGTCGATGCCCGACGGCTCCACGGTGACGGTCGCACCGGTCGACGCCGTGGGCCTCGAGGAGCGGGCGGCGGCGTTGGGGGCCCGCTCGATCAAGACCAGCTCCAAGCTGGCCGCCCTCGACCTGGCCATCCGCTGCATCGACCTCACCACCCTCGAGGGCACCGACACGCCGGGCAAGGTCACCGCCCTGTGCGCCAAGGCCGTTCGTCCCGACCCCACCATGGCCGGCATCCCACCGGTTGCTGCGGTGTGTGTCTACCCCGAGCTGGTGCCGGTGGCGGCCGGCGCGGTGCACGGCACCGGGGTCCGGGTCGCCAGCGTGGCGGGCAGCTTCCCCGCCGGTCTCGGCCCGCTCGAGGTGCGTCTCGCCGAGATCCGTTCCGCGGTCGAGTCCGGGGCCGACGAGATCGACATCGTGTTGAACCGCTCGGCGTTCCTGTCGGGGCGCTATCAGCAGGCCTTCGACCAGATCGCGGCGTCGAAGGAGGCCTGCGGACCGGCCCACCTCAAGGTGATCCTCGAGACCGGCGAGCTGGGCTCCTACGACCAGGTGCGACGGGCCAGCATGCTGGCCATGGTGGCCGGGGCCGACTTCATCAAGACCTCCACCGGCAAGATCGGCACCAACGCCACCCCACCGACCGCGCTGTGCATGGCCGAGGCGATCCGCGACTTCGCCGACCAGACCGGCCGCGCCGTCGGCCTCAAGCTGGCCGGCGGGATCCGCACCGCGAAGCAGTCCTGGCAGTACCTGGTGCTGATCCAGGAGACCCTCGGTGCCGACTGGCTCACACCCGAGCGCTTCCGTCTCGGTGCGTCCAGCCTGCTGAACGACGTGCTGATGCAGATCGCCAAGCTCCGCACCGGCGCCTACCAACGACCCACCGACTTCACCAACGACTGAGGGTGGACATGGCCGACAGCTCACCGACGACACCGACCCCGTTCGACCTCGACTACGCCGCCGCGCCCGAGTCGGCGGCCATCGTGTCGATCGCCGAGCGGTACTCGCTCTTCATCGGAGGCGACTGGATCGAGCCTCGCAGCGAGACGACCTTCACCACGGTCAACCCCGCCACCGAAGAGCCCCTGGCCGAGATCGCCGAGGCCGGTGCCGACGACGTCGACCGCGCCGTCGCCGCCGCGCGCGCCGCGTTCGACCAGTGGTCGAGCTGGCCGGGCCGCGAGCGGGCCAAGGTCCTCTACCGCGTCGCCCGGCTGCTCCAGGAGCGCAGTCGCGAGCTCGCCGTGCTCGAGTCGCTCGACGGCGGCAAGCCGATCAAGGAGTCCCGCGACGTCGACGTGCCCCTCGCCGCCGCCCACTTCTTCTACTACGCCGGGTGGGCCGACAAGCTGGGCTACGCGTTCGCCGGGCAGCGCCCGTCGCCAGTGGGCGTCGCCGCCCAGATCATCCCCTGGAACTTCCCGCTGCTGATGGCCTCGTGGAAGCTGGCCCCGGCCCTGGCCACCGGCAACACGGTGGTGCTCAAGCCGGCCGAGACGACCCCGCTCACCGCGTTGTTGCTGGCCGAGGTGTTCCAGGAGGCCGGGATGCCGCCGGGCGTGGTCAACATCATCACCGGTGCCGGTGCCACCGGCGCCGCACTGGTCGATCATCCCGGCATCGACAAGGTGGCCTTCACCGGCTCGACCGAGGTCGGCAAGCACATCCAGCGGTCCCTCGCCGGCCGCGACGTTCGTCTCACCCTCGAGCTCGGAGGCAAGGCGGCCAACATCGTGTTCGAGGACGCGGCGATCGACCAGGCGGTCGAGGGCGTGGTCAACGGGATCTACTTCAACCAGGGTCACGTCTGCTGCGCGGGGTCGCGCCTGCTGGTGCAGGAATCGGTGGCCGATCTGCTGCTCGACAAGCTGAAGCGGCGTCTCGACACCCTGCGGGTGGGTGACCCGCTCGACAAGAACACCGACGTCGGCGCCATCAACTCGCTCGCCCAGCTCGACAAGATCGAAGAGTTGGTGGCATCGGGTGTCGCCGAGGGCGCCCAGCTCTACCAGCCCGACTGCCCCCTGCCGGAGCGGGGCTGGTTCCATCGGCCGACGCTGTTCACCGACGTGTCGCTGTCGCACCGCATCGCCCGCGAGGAGATCTTCGGGCCGGTGCTGTCGGTGCTGACGTTCCGCACGCCCGACGAAGCGGTCGCCAAGGCCAACAACACGCCCTACGGGCTCTCGGCGGGGATCTGGACCGAGAAGGGGTCACGCATCCTCTGGATGGCCGACCAGCTCGAGGCCGGTGTGGTGTGGGCCAACACCTTCAACCGCCTCGATCCCACCAGCCCCTTCGGCGGCTACCGCGAGAGCGGGTTCGGTCGCGAGGGCGGCCGCCACGGCCTCGAGCCCTACCTCGAGCTCACCGACCTCGTCGCTGGCTGAGCCCGACGCTCGGCGAAACGTCTCACGGTCGTGGGCGGTATCCGCCCACAACGGTGGGGAGATCAGACATCGCGCCAGTAGATGATGGCCGGCTCGTCGTCGACACCGCGCGGGATGCGGCCGATCTGGGTCCAGCCGAGCTCCTCGTACAGAGCCCTGGCCGGGTTCGACTCGAACACCAGGTTGAACATGATGGCGTCGAACCCCGCTTGGGGCGCTCGTTGGATCGAGTCCTCGACGAGTAGGCGACCGAGGCCGCGACCCCGGTAGGCAGTGTCGACGATGTAGCCGGCGTTGGCGACGTGGGCTGCCCGGCCGGGGAAGTTCGGCTTCAGGTAGTACGCGCCGGCGACCACCGAGCCGACGTGCGCCACGACCACCACCGGCGGATCGACCCAGCTGGCTCGGAATCTCACATCGTCGAGCGGGGGAGCGTCCGGGAACCCTTCACTCGACTCGACGATCGTCGAGAACAGGACGAAGAGCCCGTCGCGATCGGCGTCGGTTGCATCGGCGAGGACGGTGCTGCTCACCACCGCAGCATCGCGCGACCACCACAGGTACGCTCGCCGCGGTGACCGATCGTCTCGACGTGCGCAAGACCTACAAGCTGTTCATCGGGGGAGCGTTCCCGCGGTCCGAGTCCGGCCGCACCTTCGCGGTCGAGGGCCGGGACGGGGCCACGCTCGCGCACGCGCCGCTGGGATCGCGCAAGGATCTGCGCGACGCCCTCGCCGCTGCCCGGTCTGCCCAGGGCGGTTGGGCCGGACGCACCGCCTACAACCGGGCGCAGATCCTCTACCGCATCGCCGAGATGCTCGAGGGGCGTCGCGCCCAGTTCGTCGACGAGCTCGCTCGATCGGCGGGTGACCGAGCCATCGATCCGGTCGAGGAGGTCGCCATCAGCATCGACCGCTGGGTCTGGTACGCGGGCTGGGCCGACAAGATCGCGCAGGTGGCCGGCGGCGCGAACCCGGTGGCCGGTCCGTACTTCAACCTGTCGGTGCCCGAACCGTCCGGGGTGGCGGTCGTCGTCGCCCCCGACGATCCACCGCTGCTCGGACTGGTCTCGCGTCTCGCCCCGGCGATCGTGTCGGGCAACAGCACCGTCGCGATCCTGAGCGAGACTGCGCCCCTGGCGGCGCTCACCTTCTGTGAGGTGCTCGCCACCAGTGACCTTCCCGGTGGCGTGGTGAACGTGCTGACCGGCCACAGGGCCGAGCTGGTGCCCCACGCCGCGGCCCACCGCGACCTCGACGTGCTCGACCTGATCGGGGTCGACGACGCCGACCTGCGTGCCGACGCCGAACGGGCTGCGGCCGACTCGGTCACCCGGGTGATCCGTGCGCGTCCAGCAGACACCGACTGGTCGAGCGACGCCTCCCAGCGGCCCGATCTCATCCTGGCGTCGTGCGAGATCAAGACGGTGTGGCACCCCAAGGGACGCTGAAGCCTCAGCGGTGTGTGGTTTCGGCCGATGGGAGGCCGTAGGATCGTGAAGCGGGCGGAGACCGCTTGGAGGTACGGCGCGTGGCGCCGACGTACACACGACATCCCGCTCGACCAGCACGACCCGCACGGCGCCTCGTCGCCGCCCTCGTCGCGGTCGTGGTCGGGGCGGTGCTCGTGCCGACGACCACCAGCGGAGCCGAGCCGACGATCGCCGAGGAGCTGGCGTCGGCTCGCGAGGAGGCCACCGCCACCGCCGAGGAGCTGTCGGCCATCGAGACCGACCTCGCCCGCCTCGAATCCGACATCGCCGACCACGACGAGGAGATCGAGGCGGTTCGCTCGGAGCTGGCCGCGCTCGAGGACGAGGTCGCCGAGATCGCGGTGCAGCGCTACATGTCGGCGGGCAACGGTCCCATCGCCTACAGCGACGATCTGCACGAGCACCAGCGCATCGACGTGATGATGAGCGCGGTGCAGCTCGAGTCCGAGACCACGATGGCCGCCTACGAGGACGCCAACGGGCGCCTCGAAGCCGCCAGCGACGCGCTGGCGGATCGCCTCGACGATCAGGCCGCCGCCCGTGAGCGCCTCACCGACCGGCTCGAGGAGTTGAACGACCAGCTCGGCGAGCTGTCCGAGCTGCAGCGCCAGGCCGAGGCCGAGGCGGCTCGCCTCGAGGCCGAGCGTCGCCAGGCTGCTGCGGAGGCGGCCGCGGAGACCACCACCACCGCCGCCCCGACCACCACCGCCACCACCACGACCACCACCACCACCGCTGCTGCCGACACGGCGTCCAGCCCCTCGTCGTCCTCCACCACCACGACGGCGCCCACGACGACCACGACGGCGCCCACGACGACCACGACCGAGGCGTCCAGCGCCGATGAGATCACCACCGAACCCGACGGCGACGGCGGGTCGGCCAGCGGGTTCCTGTGTCCGGTGCGGGGAGCGTCGGTGTTCACCGACAGCTGGGGCGCGCCCCGCTCGGGTGGGCGGACCCACAAGGGGGTCGACATGCTCGCCGAGATCGGGACGCCGGCGGTCGCTCCGGTGTCGGGCACCGTCACCCACCGGGGGAACTCGATCGGTGGCCTGTCGTACCACCTCGACGGTGACGACGGGAACTACTACTACGGCACCCACCTCAGCGAGTACGGCGCCGAGGGTCGGGTCAGCGCCGGGACCGTCATCGGCTACGTGGGCGACAGCGGCAACGCCGCGGGGATCCCCCACCTGCACTTCGAGATCCATCCCGGTGGCCGCGGCAACGCCATCAACCCCTACCCCACGGTCAAGGCCGCCTGCGGATGAACCTGGCGTAGTCTCGCCCCATGTCCGGCGAGCTGATCGAGCACTGTGAGCGGGTGTGGGACCACGAGATCCTGCCCGCGCTGTCCGACTACATCACCATCCCCGCGAAGTCGGTGGCGTTCGATCCCGAGTGGGAGACCAACGGTCACATCGACGCTGCGGTCGAGCTGATCGTGTCGTGGTGCGAGCGCCGTTCGATCGCAGGGCTCTCGGTCGAGGTGGTGCGGCTCCCGGGGCGCACCCCGCTGATCCTCATGGAGGCGCCGGCCTCGGACGGCTCCCAGGCCGCCGGCACCGGCACCGACACCGTCATGCTCTACGGGCACCTCGACAAGCAGCCCGAGATGACCGGCTGGCGCGACGGGCTCGGTCCATGGACCCCGGTGCTCGACCGCGACCGGCTCTACGGGCGGGGCGGTGCCGACGACGGTTACTCGGCCTTCGCCGCGCTGACCGCCATCGAGGCGCTCCAGGCTCAGGGCCGGCCGCACGCCCGCTGCGTGGTCCTCATCGAAGCGAGCGAGGAGTCAGGCAGCCCCGACCTGCCCGCCTACGTCGACGCGCTCGCCGATCGGATCGGTTCGCCGAGCCTGGTCGTCTGCCTCGACTCGGGGTGCGTGAACTACGACCGTCTCTGGGTCACGACCTCGCTGCGAGGGGTGGCCACCGTGGTGCTGACCGTCGAGGTCCTGCGGCACGGGGTCCACTCGGGAGCGGCGAGTGGCATCGTGCCGTCGAGCTTTCGGATCCTGCGACGGCTGCTCGACCGGATCGAAGACCCCGACACCGGCGAGATCCTCGTCCCCGAGCTGCGCCGCGAGCCCTCGGCGGAGCGGCTCGAACAGGTGCGGGCCACCGCGGACGAGGTGGGTGAGGCGATCGCCACCGGGTGGCCGTGGGCGGGCGACACCGGGCCGGTCACGACCGATCCGCTCGAGGCGCTGCTGGCCAAGACCTGGCGGCCGACCCTGTCGGTCACCGGCATGGACGGCATCCCGGCGGTGCGCGACGGCGGCAACGTGCTGCGGCCGTCCACCTCGGTGGCGCTGTCGTTCCGGCTCCCGCCGGGCGTGGATCCCACCTCGGCGATGGACGCGGTGGTCGATCGGTTGACCGCCGACCCGCCACATGGCGCCACCGTCGGGGCCAAGGTGGTCGAGGGCGGACCCGGATGGGAAGCGCCCGCGCTGGCCCCGTGGCTGGCCGGGGCGCTCGACCAGGCATCGACGGCGGCCTTCGGTGCCGATGCCCGCTACATCGGTGAGGGCGGCTCGATCCCGTTCATGGGGATGCTGGGCGAGCGGTTCCCCGATGCCCAGTTCGTGGTCACCGGCGTGCTCGGACCCGGCAGCAACGCCCACGGACCGAACGAGTTCCTGCACCTCCCCACCGGCAAGCGGGTCACCAGCGCCGTCGCTCTGCTCCTCGAGGCCCACGCCTCACGCTGATCGGCGGGGAAGCGCTTCGAGCCACGAGTCGATGACGGCGAGCAGCGGCCGGTGCCCGGTCTCGACCCCGGCGAGGCGCTCGAGCAGGATCCCGAGTTGGAAGGTGCGGATCAGGGTGGCGATCGCTTCGACGTCGGGCGGCGAGACCTCGTAGTCGTCGAGTCCGGCGCGCACCGCGTCCTCGAGCATGGCGGTGAAGCCGTCGACCATCGACTGCATGGCTGGTCGGTATGCCGGGTCGTTCCAAGACAGCGCGAGCAGTTCGGCGGCGAGCTTGGGGAAGCTGTCGGCCTGGACGTCCTGGTCGAGATAGGACATCGCCGTGCGCCACTTCTCGATGAAGGGCTGGTCGGTTGCGTACAGCGCCCGCTGGCGATCGAGTATCCGTTCGCCGGCCCGTTCGAGGGTACGGACCATCAACTGCTCGAGTGTGCCGAAGTGGTAGCGGATGAGGCCGTGGCTCTGCCCGGCCTCCTCGGCGATCCGGCGCGTGCTGATCGCGCTCGGGCCCTCGGCGACCAAGACCCGTTCGACGGCATCGAGGAGGGTGTCCGGGGTGGTTGGATGCATCGTCGCTGTTCTACACCTGGAGAAACCCCGTGGTCAAGCGAGCGAAAAAGGGTGTTGACGGCACGGCCATGGTGTTCTACAACCGTAGAAACTTCTACAACTGGAGAACAGGCACATGGCTGCACCCACCGTCACGACCCACCACGAACACCTGGCCGACGTCGACACCTTCGACCACGGCCTCATCAGCCGGTTCAACGCGTGGTTCTTCACCGCGTTCGCCGGCTACATCAACCACATCGCCCGCCACCACAAGCACCAGGCGTTCGATGGCCTCCAGGCCGGCACCGTCGTCGAGATCGGTGCGGGGACCGGGGCGAACCTTGCCCACCTCGCTCCGGGCACCACGCTCTACGCGGTGGAGCCGAGCCGCCGGATGCACGAGCGGCTGCGCGCTCGCAGCGAGGCGGCGGACATCGACCTCACCATCCTGGGAACCGGTGCGGAGACGATCCCGCTGCCCGACGCATCGGTCGACGAGGTCATCTGCTCGCTCGTGCTGTGCACCGTCGACGATCCCGACCAGGTGCTGGCCGAGGTCCGCCGAATCCTACGTCCGGGGGGACGCTTCCGCTTCGTCGAGCACGTCGCCGCGCCGCGACGCGGCCTTCGTCGTGGCATCCAACGGATGATCCGCCGTCCGTGGGGCTATGTCTTCGAGGGCTGTCGACCCGACCGCCACACTCCCGCGACGATCGAAGCAGCTGGATTCCGGACGGTGACCATGCAGCGACGGCGGTTCCGGAGATCCCTGTTCTTCCCGGTGAACACCGCAGCGTGGGGGGTGGCGGTTCGGTGAGGCGCTTCATCAGGCGCCAGATGGCGCATGCACTCCATTGGGACGTCGATGAACTCGTGAAAGGATCGAAACCGTGAGAGCCCGTCAACCAGACCAGACCGGTGTCGTCGACCGCGATGGGGTGTCGATCGCCTACGAGGTGCATGGCGACGGCGAGTTGACCCTGCTGTTGCTACCGGCATGGGCGATCGCCGACAGTCGCTTGTGGAAGGCCAACGTCGCCCACCTGGCCAAGCGATTCCGCGTGGTCATCTATGACCCGCGCGGCAACGGTGCCTCTGACCGACCGGCCGATCCCTCGGAGCAGGCGACCTCCCTGCTCGTCGGCGACGCGATCGCCGTGCTCGACGCGGTGGGAGTCGATCGAGCGGTCGTGATCGGCAACTCGTTCGGAACCGTCCTCGCCTACCTGCTTGCCGCTCGGCACCCCGAGCGGGTGCTCGGCGCGGTGATGATCGGCACCACGCTCAACCTCGACGGACGCGTGGACGACCCGCTCGCCGCGGCCATCGCGACGTTCAACGACCCGCCCTCGGGGGACGAGGGGTGGGCGCTGTACAACCACCACCACTTCGCCACCGACTACGAACGATTCGTCCGGTTCTTCGTCGGCCAGGCGTTCACCGAGCCGCACTCGACCAAGCACGTCGAAGACGGTGTCTCATGGGGGCTCGGCACCGACGGCGATGCCCTGGCCGCCACGGTGCTGGCTCGCGGAGCGACGCCAGCCGACGTCCAGGCCGAAGCGCTGCGATCGCTGGCCGGTTCGATCCGCTGCCCGACGCTGGTGATCCACGGCGAACAGGACGCGATCGCGCCACTTCATCGGGGAACGACGCTCGCCGAGCTGCTCGACACAGAGATCGTGGTGATCGAGGGCGGCGGGCACTGTCCCCAGGCTCGTCATCCTGTGCGTGTCAACCGCCTCCTGACCGAGTTCGCCGAGCAGTTCGCACCGAAGGACGCGATCGCAGGTTCAACGGCGCGCCGCGTGGCACCTCGACCCAAGGTCCTCTACCTCTCGTCACCGATCGGGCTGGGTCACGCACGCCGGGACCTGGCGATCGCCGACGAGTTGCGCGCGATGGTCCCCGATGCCGAGGTCCACTGGCTCGCACAGGACCCGGTCACCCGCGTCCTTCGCGATCGAGGTGAACGGGTACACGCCGCGAGCGCCCTGCTCGCCACCGAGTCGGCACACCTCGAACAGCACGCCGGCGAACACGACCTGCACGTGTTCGAAGCGGTTCGCCAGATGGACGAGATCCTGGTGGCGAACTTCATGACCTTCCTGGACGTGGTCGAGTCGGAGCACTTCGATCTGGTCGTCGGGGACGAGGCGTGGGAGGTCGACCACTTCCTCCACGAAGAACCGAGCACCAAGCAGACGCGCTTCGCCTGGCTCACCGACTTCGTCGGGTACCTTCCCATGCCGGCGGGGGGCCTCCGCGAGGCGGAGCTCGCCGCTGACTACAACGCCGAGATGCTCGGCCACATCGACCGCCACCCCCGGGTGCGAGACCGATCGATCTTCGTCGGCGACCCGGGAGACGTCGTCGACCTGCCGTTCGGTCCCGGTCTGCCCACCATCCGCGAGTGGACCGAGGCGCACTACACCTTCAGCGGCTACGTCACCGGCTTCGATCCGACGAGTCTCGGCGACCGCGAGGAGCTCAGAGCCGAGCTCGGCTACCAGCCGGACGAGCGGGTCGTGATCGCCGCCGTGGGGGGTTCAGGAGTGGGGGCTCCGCTTCTCGCCCGAGTGATCGATGCCCACCGGATCGCTGCTGCATCGGTCGACGGTCTTCGCACCATCGTGGTGGCCGGCCCGCGGATCGATCCCGAACGGTTCGATCGGCCCGCGGGCGTGGAGATCCGATCCTATGTGCCTGATCTTCATCGCCATCTTGCTGCCTGCGACCTTGCAGTGGTGCAAGGGGGTCTGACGACCACCATGGAGCTGGTGGCAACCGGACGGCCGTTCCTCTATCTGCCGCTGCAGAACCACTTCGAACAGCAGATCCATGTTCGGCATCGCCTCGAACGGCATCGTGCGGGAAGGCGGATCGACTACGCGACGTCGACCGCCGAGTCGATCGCGGACGAGATCGTCGCCGGGATCGACAGCACCCCGGATCACCTCCCCGTACCGGCCGATGGGGCCCGACGAGCGGCCGAGCTGCTGGTGGACCTGCTGTGATCGCACCGACGACCACCACTCGGGGTGGACCATGAAGCTCGAGACCATCCGATTCGCACCGCGCTACGTGGGGCCCATGCCCGGTTGGGTCAACGGGGGCGTCATCGCGGGCAGACTCGCGGCCGAACTGCCCGATGAAGCCGTGACGGTCCGCATCGACCGTCCCGTTCCCATCGACGTCGACCTCGTGCTCGGGATCGAGACCGCCGACGGCTTGGTCGAGCTGCGTGATCACTCCGGCGATCGACTCGCCTTCGCGGGTTCCACCGCGGTCGAGTTCGACGACCTCCCTCCGACGGTCACCCCCGCAGCTGCCGCCGCCACGACCCCGGCCGTGCCGCGTGTCGGGCATCCTGCGCCTGGTTGCTTCGTCTGTGGTCCCGAGCATCCTGACGGACTCGATCTGCAGCCGGGTCCCCTCCTCGGGCATCCCTCGCTCGCCACGACGTTCGTGGTCCGGGACGACCTCGCGCCGGACGGCGGCGCGCTCGCTCCGTCGGTGGTCTGGGCAGCCATGGACTGTCCGGGCTGGTACGCCGGGTGCGATGGTCAGATGGCGCTGCTCGGTTCGATGACTGCTCAGCAGTTCGCGCCGATGAGGCCGGGCGACGAGGTGATCGTCCAGTCGTGGAAGCGGGGAGTGGACGGTCGGAAGGTACGTGTGGGAGTCGCACTCCGCGATGGCCACGGGAGCGTGGTGGCTGCGTCGCACTCGATCTGGATCATGACCCCCGACCTCGTCCTCTGATCGCAGCCAGGTCGCTCGTCAGGCGATGCCGGTGGAGAGCCCAGCCGCGACCGCCGCGCCGAGCTCCCATGCGGCGTCGGTGGCGTCGCGATCGGGCGAGCCGATCACCTCCAGCGGAGGCTGGGCCAGGACCCAACCGAGACCCGTGGTGATCGACTCGACGGCACGCACCGCTCCGGAGGTGTCGTTGTTGCCGTGCACCCACAGGCCGTAGGGCCGGCCCTGGGTGGCGTCGAGGACCGGGTAGTACACGGTGTCGAAGGCGTGCTTGAGGGCCCCCGACATGTAGCCGAAGTTGGCAGGGGTCCCGAGCAGGTAGCCGTCGGCGTCCAACACGTCGGGGATGGTCAGTGCCAGCGCGGGGCGCAGCACCACCTCGACCCCGTCGATCTCGTCGGTCGTCGCGCCGTCGCGCACCGCGTCGAGCAGCGTGTGGGTCGGCGGCGAGGGGGTGTGGTGGATGACGAGCAGGCGGGCCATCGTCGGGCGCTACTCCTCCAGGCGGGCGAAGCCGGGCTTGATCACGTCGTTGATCAGCGCCAGACGGCGCTCGAAGGGCCAGAAGGCGCTCTTCATGGCGTTGATCGTCAGCCACTGCAGCTCGTCCCACCCGTAGCCGAAGGCGTCGACCAGGCCGGCCAGCTCCTCGGACAGCGAGATGTTGCTCATCAGCCGGTTGTCGGTGTTGACCGTCACCCGGAACCGCAGCCTGGCGAGGAGCCCGATGGGGTGCTCGGCGATGGTGTCGCACACCCCGGTGTGGACGTTGGAGGTGGGACACATCTCCAGCGGCACCCGCCGGTCCCGCACGAACGCGGCCATGTCGCCCAGGTGGGCCTCGCCGTCGGCAGCGACGGTGATGTCGTCGACGATCCGCACCCCGTGGCCGAGGCGTTCGGCGCTGCACCACTGCAGGGCCTCCCAGATCGACGGCAGCCCGAAGGCCTCCCCGGCGTGGACCGTGATGTGGAAGTTGGCTCGCTGCACGTACTGGAACGCATCGAGGTGGCGCGACGGTGGGTAGCCCGCTTCCTTGCCGGCGATGTCGAACCCCACCACGCCGTCGCCCCGGTGGCGGACCGCGAGCTCGGCGATCTCGCGGGAGTTGGCAGCGGTGCGCATGGCGGTGAGCAGTGTTCCGATGGTGATGGCCCGCCCGTCCGAGCCCTGGCGGAAGCCCTCCTGGACCGCGTCGACCACCTCGTCGAGGCTCAGGCCCTGCTCGAGGTGGAGCTCGGGGGCGAAGCGGACCTCGGCGTAGACGATGCCGTCGGCCGCCAGGTCCTCGGCGCACTCGCGGGCGACCCGCACCAGGGCGCCGCGATGCTGCATCACCGCCACGGTGTGCCGGAAGGTGTCCAGGTACAGCGCCAGGTCCTTGCGGTCGGCACCGGCATGGAACCAGGCGCCGAGCTCCTCGACGTCGGTGGTCGGAAGTCCCCCGTAGCCGTGCTCATCGGCCAGTTCGACGATGGTCCGTGGCCGCAGCCCGCCGTCGAGGTGGTCGTGGAGCAGCACCTTGGGCGCCTCACGGATGGATTCCAGGGTGGGCGGTTCGGGCACGGAGCTCCTCGGGGCCGGCGTTGGCCCGATGGTATCTGCGCAGGTGGGGGGACGGGGTCGTTCAGATGAGCGAAGATGGGGCCATGTCGTTCGTGTCCCACGCGGGTCGGCTGCTGGTGGCCACCGCCGCCATCGGTGATCCGAACTTCGAGCGTTCCGTCGTGTTGTTGCTCGACCACGACGAGGACGGCTCGCTCGGCCTGGTCCTGAACCGCCCCTCCGAGCTGTCGGCCGCTGAGATCCTGCCCGGGTGGTCCGACCTCACCGTCGATCCCGGTGTCGTCTTCGCCGGTGGGCCGGTCGAACAGGAGGGCATCATCGGTCTGGGTCGTCGCACCCGGCGCGAGCTCGACGGTCCCTTCCAGGTCACCGTCGGGCCGGTGGGGGTCATCGACCTCAGCGCCGAACCGGTCGAGGCCGTCGGCACCGTCGAAGGCATCCGCTTGTTCGCGGGCTATGCCTCGTGGGGGCCGGGCCAGCTCGAGTCCGAGCTGTTGGCCACCGCCTGGTGGATCGTCGACGCCGACCCGACCGACCCGCTCACCGACGATCCCGACGATCTGTGGGCGGCGGTGCTCCGGCGCCAACCCGAGCCCCTGCGGCGGTGGTCGTTCTATCCGGTGGACCCGAGCTTGAACTGAGTCGAGCGTCGTCGGTTCAGGCGGCGAACCCGCGCAGTGGCATCTCGGCCCGGCGCTGCAACCAGTTGTCGGCCGGATAGCTCGCGCCCCGCTCGATGGCGTGGAGCGTGTAGGCGTGGCGCGACCGGGGCGACCGGTTGGGACCGCTCAGGTGGGGGAGCAGGCCGTGCAGGACGATGAGGGTGCCGGCGGGTGCCTCGAGGGGAACGATGCCGTCGAGGGGGTAGTCGTCGGGATCGAAGACCTCGAAGTCGGTGCCGCCGCCCGGAGCCCGCACGAACCGCTTCCTGACCGGCATGCGGTGGCCGCCCGGCAGCGCGTACATGCACCCGTTCTCGGTGGTGGCGTCCTCGAGGGCGAACCAGAACCCGGTGACCGACATCGGTTCGGTCCACAGGAACGTGTGGTCGGTGTGGCAGACGACCTCGCCACCGATGTTGGGCTGTTTGAAGATGTACATCGACTGCAGCACGACCGGATCGACCATGCCGATGCCGGTGGCGACCTCGCCGAGCCGGGGTGAGTGCGAGAACGGCTCGAAGACCGGGTCGAGGTCGTGGAGGGCGTGGCCGATCTTGTTGATCGACAGCTCCTTGGGTTGGCGGAGCTCGCCGTGGTCGTCAAAGGCCTCCTCTTCGAAGAAGAAGCTCACCCGGTCGCCGGAGGCGAGGAAGTGGTCATCCGCGGTGCGGGTCTGTTCGACGGTGGAGAAGATCGACGCGCTGTCCTCGGCCTCGGGGTCGAAGGTGTCGACGAGGTGGTTGGCCCGGTCGATGAGTCGCCGGCAGGTGTCGGGGTCGACGAAGTCCTCGATCACGAGGAACCCGTCGCGCTGGTAGGCCCGTGCCTGGTCGTCGCTGATCACCCTTCCAGGGTAGGACCCATGGGCGGCCGGAGGGTAGGTTCGGCACCCATGGGGAGCGACACGGTCCACGACGCCTACCACGAGGGTCGCCAGCGGCTCACGACCTGGGGGTCCACGCTGGGTGCGGCCGATGCGAACACGCCGGTGCCGGCTCTGCCCGGATGGACGGTCAAGGACACGTTCTCGCATCTGGTCGGCCTGGCAGAGGACGTGGTCGCGGGCGGGTTGGCCGGCCCTCCCGACGACGCGGTCACCGCCCGTCAGGTCACCGACCGGGCCGGCCGGTCGCTCGCCGAGGTCCTCGACGAGTGGAGCGAGCGCGGGCCGCGGCTCGAGGAGATGCTGGCCGGGTTGGGACGTGACGCCCCGCTCCCGTTGGTCATCGACATCTGGAGCCACGAGGTCGACATGCGCTCGGCGCTGGGGGTTCCGCTCCCCGACGGTGGTGCCGCCGAGCGGTTCCTCGACCGTGCCGCCCGCCGGGGGATCGGCCGCGGGTGGTCCGAGCGAGGCATCCCGCCGCTTCGGATCGTGGTCGAGGACGACGAGTGGGTGGCCGGGGGCGACGAACCGGCGGGCACTCTCACCACCACCCGGTTCGAGCTGGGTCGGGTGATGCTGGGCCGGCGCAGTCGGGACCAGATGCTGGATCTCCAGTGGGCGGGCGCGGATCCAGCGCCCTGGATCGCGGCGATCCCGGTGTTCGGTCCCGCGTCGACCGACGTCGTCGACGCTTCCCGGGTCTGACCGGGTTCCCGGGGCCAGCAGCGATCGGCCCGGGAAGGTCCTGGTGCCCTCGTGTGTTGGAGCAGGTGTGCGCATCGACATCTGGTCCGACGTCATCTGTCCGTGGTGCTTTCTCGGCAAGCGCCGGTTCGATCAGGCGGTCGAGCGCCTCGGCGGCCTCGACGGGGTCGAGGTGCGGTGGCGGGCCTTTCAGCTCGACCCCACCGCCACCACCGAGCCGGGCGATCTGAAGCGGTCGATCGAGGCCAAGTACGGCTCGGGGGCGTTCGACCAGATGACGCGGCGTATGGGTGCGCTCGGCGAAGCAGACGGGATCGACTACCGGTTCGACCTGGCCAAGCGGGTGAACACCATCGATGCCCACCGTCTGGTGGCCTGGTCCTCGGCGACCGATGGCCATGCGGCGCAGGCCGCCCTGGTCGAGCGGCTGTTTCGGGCCTACTTCCAGGAGGGAGCCAACGTCGCCGACCATGCCACGCTGGCAGGAGCGGCCGCCGAGGTGGGCCTCGACGGGGACGCCGCCGCGGCGATGCTGGCCGGCGGCGACCACCTGGCAACGGTCGAGTCGGACCTGGCCGAGGCCCGCGAGCACGGCATCGCCGGTGTGCCCGCCTTCGTGCTCGACGAGCAGTTCGTCATCCCCGGCGCCCAGGACACCGACACCTTCGTCAACCTGATCGGCCGGGTCCTCGACCGGGCGTGACCGCGGTACCCGGGAACGGTCAGAGCCGGAACGCCCGGGGCAGCAGCTCGTGGAGCTCGAACCGGCCGACACCGTCGATGATCACCAGGGCGTCGGGACCGAGGAGCTCGACCATCACCTGCCGGCAGGCCCCGCACGGCATCAGGGTGGCGGGCCGGTCGACGTCGCCGTCGAGGCAGCTCACCGCGAGTGCGACCAGGTCGTGGTGGCCGCCGGCGATGGCGGAGAACATGGCGGTCCGCTCGCCGCAGATCGCCAGGCCGTAGCTGGCGGTCTCGACGTTGCACCCGCCGACGGTCATGCCGTCGGCGGTGAGCACCGCGGCGCCGACCCGAAACGACGAGTACGGCACCCGTGCCCGCTCTCCGTGGACGCGGGCTTCGGCGACCAGGCGGTCGATGGCAGCGTCGTCGACGGGGCTCACGGTCCGATCCGGTCGATGATGAGCGGCGTGGCCTCGGGCGGGTCGGCACCGATCTCGAACGCTCCTTCGAGCGCCGCCTCGGTGTCGGCGAGACGGTCCGGGTCGTCGGTGTGCAGTTCGAGCAGCGGCTGGCCGGCCCGGACGGGCTCGCCCGGCTTGGCGTGGATGACCACGCCCGCCGCCGCGCTGACCGGGTCCTCCTTGCGGGCGCGGCCGGCACCGAGCCGCCAGGCGGCGATGCCCACGGCGCGGGCGTCGAGGCGTTGCAGCACGCCGTCGGTGCCACAGGTGATCGTCCCGGAGTGTCGGGACCGGGGGAGGGGGGCGTCGGGGTCGCCGCCCTGGGCCGAGATCATCGTCCGCCAGGTGTCCATCGCCCGCCCGTCGGCGAGGGCGGCGGCGGGATCGGTGTCGATGCCGGCCAGTGCCAGCATCTCGGCGGCCAGGGCCAGGGTGACCTCGACCAGGTCCGGGGGACCGCCTCCAGCGAGCACGTCGACCGCCTCCTGCACCTCCAAGGCGTTGCCGGCGGTGAGCCCCAGCGGGGTGTCCATCGCGGTGAGCAGCGCCGAGGTCCTCACCCCGTGGGCCTCGCCGAGGCCGACCATGGTGCGGGCCAGCTCGTCGGCCATCGCGCGCTCGGGCAGGAACGCACCACTGCCGACCTTGACGTCGAGGACGAGGGCGTCGGTGCCCTCGGCGATCTTCTTGGACATGATCGACGACGCGATGAGCGGGATGGCCTCGACGGTGCCGGTGACGTCGCGCAGGGCGTAGAGCTTGCGGTCGGCCGGCGCCAGGTCGCCACCGGCCGCGCAGATGACACCGCCGATGTCGCGCAGGATCCGGATCATGTCGTCGGTGCTCAGCGTCGCTCCCCAGCCGGGGATCGACTCGAGCTTGTCGAGGGTGCCGCCGGTGTGGCCGAGCCCGCGGCCGGACAACTGTGGCACCGCCGCGCCACAGGCGGCCACCAGTGGGCAGAGCACGAGCGACACCTTGTCGCCGACCCCGCCGGTGGAGTGCTTGTCGACCGTGGGCCGCCCAACCCCGGACAGGTCGAGCCGGGTGCCGGAGGCGATCATCGCCGCGGTCCAGTGGGCCAGCTCGTCGGGCTCCATGCCCTGGAAGACGATGGCCATCAGCAGGGCCGAGGCCTGTTCGTCGGCGACCTCGCCCTCGGTGTAGGCACCGATGAACCAGTCGATCTGCTCGTCGCTGAGGCGGTGCCCGTCGCGCTTGGTTCGGATGATGTCGACGACGTCCACGGTGCCTAGTGCACCTCACCCTTGCGGTAGACGCGACCGATCCATGCCGGTGGCCGCAACCGCTGGGCGGCGAAGGCCAGCACCAGCAGGGTGACGACGTAGGGGGTGAAGTTGACGAACTGGCTGGGGACCTCCTCCGAGACGAGGTACCAGGTGAGAAAGCCGACGGAGGTGGCGGCGAGGATCACCGTCGGCAGCAGCCCGCGCTGCTGGATCAGCGAGCGGAGGGCGAACGCGGCCGCGAGCAGGGCGATGAAGAGCAACAGTCCCTGGATGGCCTCGCTGCTGCGGAGCTGGAGGGCGTCGGTGAACCCGAACAGCCCGGCACCCATCGCAGCACCGCCGGGACGCCAGTTGCCGAAGATCATGGCGGCGAGTCCGATGAAGCCACGACCGCCGGTCTGGCCCTCTCGGTAGAGGTTGGACGCGACCAGAGCGAGGAACGCCCCACCGAGACCGGCGAGCCCGCCGCTGATGGTGATGGCGGCGTACTTCATCTTGTAGACGGCGACGCCGAGCGACTCCGCGGCCTCGGGGTTCTCGCCGCAGGCGCGCACGCGCAGCCCGAACGCGGTGCGCCACAGCACCCAGAACGCCAGCGGGAAGAGCGCGATCGCCAGCACGGTGAACAGCGAGAGGTTGGCGGTGAGCCCCTTGAGGATCCCGGCGACGTCGGACACGAAGAACCAGCGGTGCTGCTCGATCCATCCGAACAGGTCGGGGCTGTCCCAGCCCGCCAGCTTGCCGCCGGCGAGGAACGGGATGCTGACCGTGCTGATGCTGTCGGTGATCGCCGGGGACTGGGTCGCTCCGCCCCCGGTGCCGGGCGTGTAGGTGACCACCGAGAGGTAGCGGGCGATGCCTCCCCCGAGGATGTTGATGGCCACGCCGGAGATGATGTGGTCGACACCGAAGGTGACCGTGGCCAGCGCGTGGAGCAGGCCACCGATCGCTCCGCCGAGGAGCCCGAGCACCACGCCCCACCAGAGTCCGAACTGCCACGCGCCGTAGGCGCCGAACCAGGTGCCGAGGATCATCATGCCCTCGAGTCCGATGTTGATGACGCCCGAGCGTTCGGAGAAGACGCCGCCGAGTCCGGCGAGGCCGATCGGGACGCCGAGACGCAGCGCGGCCCCCCACGTGCCCGAGGAGGTCAGCTCGGAGGTGTCGGCGATGATCCGGGTGACCGACAGCAACAGGATGCCGATGCTGGCCATCAGCAGGCCCCGCTGCCAGGGGTGCAGATCCCGGAACAGTTGCCAGTTCCGGTTGGCGGCCGCGCTCGGCTCGACGAGGGCACCGTCGGCGGTGTTCGGGGTCCCGGGTGCGGTCATGTGATCGCACCCCCGGTCGCGCTCTGGGTCGCACCGGCCATCTCGCGGCTCACCTCGCGCTGCTCCTGGGCTTCGCGGAACCGTCGGACGAGCTCGTAGGCGACCACGACCGAGATGACGATGATCCCCTGCATGATCACGACGATCTCCTTCGGGATCCCCTCGAGGTCGAGGATCTGGGCGGAGCGCTCCATGAAGCCGAAGAGCAGGGCGCCCACGGCGATGCCAGCGGGGTGGTTGCGCCCCAGCAGGGCGACGGCGATCCCGGTGAAGCCCAGCTGGGCGGGGAAGTCGACGGTGTAGCGGTGGAAGGATCCGAGGAGTTGGGACATGCCCACCAGCCCGGCGAGGGCCCCCGAGATGAGCAGGACCTTGGCGACCATCGCCTTGGAGTCGACGCCGCTGACCAGCGCTGCCTGGCGGTTGACCCCGGCGGCGCGCAGGTCGAACCCGAAGCGGGTCCGCCAGATGACCAGGTAGAAGCCGATGCCGATGAGCGCGGCGATGACGACGAAGCCGTGGAGATCGGTGCCCGCTCGCAGTTCGAGGCCGAGCGCCTCGAGCACGGGGTTGAGCGACGGGAACTGGCCGGACTCGGGGATGTCGTCGGTCGCCAGGAGCAGGTCCGAGGCCGAGGACCGGGTGTCGAGGAAGTTGGCCAGCAGCCAGGCGGTGAGGCCGATGGAGATGAAGTTCAACATGATGGTCGAGATCACCTCGTGGACACCGCGAGTCACCTTCAACACGGTGGGGATGGTGATCCAGGCCATGCCGGCGATGACCGCGGTGAGGAGGATCACCGCGACGTGCAGCGGCGCCGGCAGCACGATCCAGGAGCCGACCGCGGCGGCGGCGACGGCGGCCATGCGGTACTGGCCCTCGACGCCGATGTTGAGCAGGCCCATCTTGATGCCGATCGCGACCGCGAGGGCCGACAGGTAGAGCGGCACCGCCCGATTCACCATCGACACCAGGGAGTCGCTGCGAGTGCCGTAGGCCCACATCTCGCGGTAGGCGTCGAGTGGCGGCGCGTCGGCGAGCAGGAGGAACACCGACGACAGCGCGATGGAGAAGACCAGCGCCAGCACCGGTGCCACCAGGGCCAGTCCCGCGCGGCGGACGACGGTCACGCGGCACCCCGTCCGGTGCCGGTCATGTGGGCGCCCAGCTCCTTGGCGGTGACCGTGGCCGGGTCGAGGTGGGCGACGAGGCGTCCGCCGTAGATGACGTGGAGCGTGTCGGACAGCCCGATGAGCTCCTCGAGATCGGCGGAGATGAGCAGCACCGCCAGCCCGTCGCCGCGGGCGTTGCGCAGCTCCTCCCACACCGCGGCCTGGGCCCCGACGTCGATGCCGCGGGTGGGGTGGGCGGCGATGAGCATCGTCGGGCGCGCCGCCATCTCCCGGCCGACGATGAGCTTCTGCTGGTTGCCGCCGGAGAGGGCGTGGGCGGCGACGCCCACACCGGGGGCGCGCACGTCGAAGGTCTCGAGGACCTCCTCGGTGCGGGTTCGCGCGCCGGTGCGGTCGATCCACGGCCCCCGGGCGAAGGGCGCTTGGCGCTGGTGGCCGAGCATGGTGTTCTCCCACAGCGGCGCCGGCAGCAGGAGGCCCTCGCGGTGGCGGTCCTGGGGGATGTAGCCGAGTCCGGCCTCGCGCCGATCGCGGGTGGGATCGTGGGTGATGTCACGCCCGCCGAGGACGATGCTGCCCTCGGCCGGTGTGGCGATGCCCAGCAGCGCGTCGATGAGGTCGTGCTGACCGTTGCCCTCGACCCCTGCGATGCCGACGATCTCGCCGCGGTGCACCGTGAAGCTCACGTCGTCGATGAGGGACCGCCCGGTCGGGTCGCGAACGGTCAGGCCCGACACCTGGAGCTGGGCGGTGTCGGTGACGGTGCTCTCGCGGGTCTCGGGGGTGGGCAGCTCGCTGCCGATCATCAGCTCGGCGAGGTCGCGGGCGGTGACGTCGTCGGGCTCGACGGTGGCGACGGTGGTCCCGGCCCGCATCACCGTGATGCGGTCGGCGATCGAGAGGACCTCGTCGAGCTTGTGCGAGATGAAGATCATCGTCACCCCGTCGTCCTTGAGGCCCCGCAGGTTGCGGAACAGGTCGTCGACCTCCTGGGGGACCAGGACCGCGGTGGGTTCGTCGAGGATCAGGATCCTGGCTCCACGGAACAGCACCTTGAGGATCTCGATGCGCTGGCGCTCGCCGACGCCGAGGTCGGCGACGAGCTGGTCGAGGTCGATCCGGAACCCATAGGCCTCGGCCAGGTAGTCGATCTGGCGGTGGGCCTCGGCCCGGTCGAGGCTGGGGCCTCGCCGCGGCTCGGCGCCGAGGATGACGTTCTCGAGCACGGTGAGGTTGTCGGCCAGCATGAAGTGCTGGTGGACCATCCCGATGCCGGCGTCGATGGCGTCGGTGGGAGTGCGGAGCTGGACCGGCGCCCCGTTCACGGCGACGGACCCCTCGTCGGGCCGCTGCATGCCGTAGAGGATCTTCATCAGGGTCGACTTGCCGGCCCCGTTCTCGCCGACGACGGCGTGGATCTCACCGCGGGCGACGGTGAGGTCGACGTCGTGGTTGGCCACCACGCCGGGGAACCGCTTCGTGATGCTGCGCAGCTCGACGGCGTTCGATGCTTCCACTCGGACGTCCTCGTCCCCTGTGAGGTGCGGTGATGGGAACGGACCCCGACGGGTCCCTCGGCGATGGTAGCCGGGGACCCGTCGAGGCTCGGGTACTCGTGGTGCGACCCCCGCTACGGGGTGTCGGGGACCTCGATGTCGCCGGCGATGATCTGGTCGGCGTAGTCGTCGAGGTCGCCGGTCATGTCGTCGACGAACCCGCCCGAGGTGGCGTAGCCGACGCCGTCGGACTCGAGGTCGAACACCAGCTCGCCGGAGACGTCCTCGCCGTTCACGAACGACTCGATGGTGAGGTAGACCGCGTTGTCGACCTGCTTGAGCATCGAGGTGAGGATGTACTGGTTGAGTGGATCGCCGACGATCTCGTACTGGTCCGAGTCGACGCCGATCGCCCACACCTCACCTGGCTCGCCGGCGTCGGAGGCCGCTTCGAACAGGCCGTTGCCCGATCCGCCGGCGGCGTGGTAGATGACGTCGGCGTCGTCCTGGTACATCGAGGCCGCGATCTCGTTGGCCCGGGCCGGGTCGTTGAAGCCGGAGAAGTCCGGCGGCTGGGAGATGTAGGAGATGTCGATCTCGATGTCGGGGTTCACCTCCTGGGCGCCGGCCACATAGCCCGCCTCGAACTTCTGGATCAGCGGGTTCTCGACACCACCGATGAAGCCGACGTGGTCGGTCTCGCTGGTGAGCGCGGCCGCGGCGCCGACCAGGAACGAGCCCTCGTGCTCGGCGAAGGTCAGCGAGGCGACGTTGGGCTGGTCGACCACGGCGTCGACGATGGCGAAGGTGATGTCGGGGAAGTCCTGGCTGACCGCTTCCATGTGCTCGGCGAAGGCGAAGCCGACACCGATCACCAGGTCATAGCCCTGGTCGGCGAGCAGGCGGAGCAGTTCTTCGCGGTCCTCGCCGGATCCGCTCGGCTCGAGATCCTCGGTCTCGACGCCGAACTCCTCGGCGGCCTGGTCGAGGCCTCTGGCGGCGGCGTCGTTGAACGACTGGTCGCCACGACCGCCGATGTCATAGACCATGCCGACCCGCAGGTCCGAGTCGCCGTCACCGCCAGCGGTGTCGTCGTCGTCGCCGTCGTCGTCGCCGCAGCCGGCTGCGACCAGGGCGAACACCGCCAACAGGGCAAACAGGAGCCGGAGGCCCCGAGAGTTGGTGCGCATGCATCCTCCATCGTGCCGAGGCACCCACGATGGGCGCCCGCTCGTTGTCACGGGGTCGGGGATCTCCCCGGGGGTCCGTGGACGACACCGTAGTCCCCGTGATCGGTGCTCGCGGCGTTGGAACCGTCAGTCCGGCGGGTCGATCCGGCAGGCCGGGGTGCCACCGGGCATGCGGTGACGGTAGCGGGCGACGAGTGCGTAGACGGGAGCGGCCAGCCACGAGACCGGTGGGGTGACCAGCATCGTCCCGACCATGCCCCAGAACCCACCCGCGTGGCGCAGGGCGTGGCCGATGGCCAGGTGCCCGCCGTGACGCTCGTCGGGTGTGATCCACCACACCTTGGCGTTGGCCTCCTCGACGGTGAGGCCGAGCGCGTCGAGGTCGTCGACGAACTGCCAGGCCACCACCTCGACGTCGCCGGGGAGCCGGCGTTCGATCCAGCGGGCGGAGGTGGTGCAGAACCCGCAGTCACCGTCGAAGATCAGCACACCGGGTCGCCGTGGGTGGCTAGCGGCCGGCGTTGGGCTTGCGCCCGTGGTTGGCCTTGTTGCGGCGGGCCTTGGCGCGCTTCTTGGAGGTCTTCTTCGACATAGGGCTGCGATCCTACCGGCCCGGTGGCGCGTCCGGCGACTCCGCCGGTCACCGGTACGCTCTGGCCGATGGAACGATTCGGGTTCGTCGGCCTCCCCAACGCGGGGAAGTCGTCGCTGTACAACGCGCTCGCGGGCGGCGGCGCGCTCGCTGCGCCCTACGCCTTCGCCACCACCGACCCCAACGTGGGGGTGGCCAAGGTCTTCGACGAGCGACTCGACGCCTTGGCGGCGATGAGCAGGTCCAAGAGCGTGGTGCCGGCCAGCGTGCAGTTCACCGACATCGGTGGGCTGGTCGAGGGGGCGAGCAAGGGCGAGGGTCTCGGCAACCGCTTCCTGGGCGGGATCCGCGACGTCGACGCCATCGTCTATGTGCTGCGGGCCTTCGCCGACGACGACGTGCCGGGGCCATCGGACCCGCTCGAGCATCTCCGGGTGCTCGAGATCGAGCTCACCCTCGCCGACCTCGAGACCGTGGAGTCCCAGGTCACCAAGCGCCGCAAGGCCATGAAGGGCGACAAGGGCCTGGCCGACGAGGTGGCGGCGCTCGACGAGGCGCTGGGGGTCCTCGCCGAAGGCACGCCGATCTACCGCAGCGATCTGTCGGCCTCGGCCCGCCAGTTGCTGCGTCCCTACTTCCTGCTCACCAACAAGCCGGTGCTGGCGGTGGTCAACATCGGCGAGGACGACATCGAGCGGGTCGACGAGGTGATCGCCCCGGTGGTCGCCGAGCTCGGCGAGCGGGCCGAGGTGATCGGCGCCTGCGTGCAACTCGAGGCCGAGGCGGCGCTCATGGAACCCGACGAACGGCGCGAGGTGCTCGACGCGCTCGGCCTCGGCGAGGGGGCGCTTCCCCGGTTCGTGCGGGCCGCCTACCACGCGCTGGGGTTGCGCACGTTCTTCACCACGGGCGAGAAGGAGACCAGGGCGTGGACGTTCCGGGCCGGTTCCAAGGCGCCCCAGGCCGCGGGCTGCATCCACACCGACTTCGAGCGTGGGTTCATCCGGGCCGAGGTCATCCACTGGGACGAACTGCTCGAGATCGGGTCGTGGTCCAAGGCCCGCGACGTGGGCAAGCTGCGGGTTGAAGGCAAGGACTACGAGGTCCAGGACGGTGACGTGGTGGAGATCCGCTTCAACGTCTGAGCCCGTGCTGCGGGCCAAGGTGTGACGATCCACGGGAGGCCGCGGTGGCGTGGTTGGTGCGAGACGACGAGGTGCTGGCGTCGCTGGAGATCGCCGACCGGCGTCGCGACCGCTCGAGGGGCCTGCTCGGCCGTGAGGGCATCGAGGGCGCGCTCTATCTGACCCCGTGCCGTTCGGTGCACACCTTCGGCATGCGGTTCCCCATCGATGTGGCCTTCGTCGACGCCGACCTCGTCGTGTGTCGGATCGTCCAGATGCGGCCCGGCCGGATCACCCGGCCCTGCTGGCGGGCCCGAGGGGCGATCGAGGCCGAGGCCGGGTCGTTCGCCTCGTGGGACCTCGCCGTCGGCGACGCGCTGGAGGTGCGGCGGTGAGCGCCGGTCGTCTGGTGCTCGTCGCCACCCCGATCGGCAACCTCGGCGACCTGGCGCCACGTGCGGTCGACGCGCTCGCCGCCGCCGATGCCGTCGCCTGCGAGGACACGCGCCGCACCGGGCGCCTGCTCCAGCACGCAGGTGTCAGCGCCAGGACGCTCATCACGGTCAACGACCACACCGAGGCGGCCCGGACCCGTGACATCCTCGCCCGCCTCGATCGTGGTGAGACCGTCGCGGTGGTGACCGACGCGGGCATGCCGGGCATCTCGGACCCGGGCGAGCGGTTGGTGCGGGCCGCGGGGGGCGCGGGACATGTCGTCGAGGTGGTGCCGGGTCCGTCGGCGCTGGTGGCCGGCCTGGTGGCCAGCGGGTTGCCCACCGGCCGGTTCTGCTTCGAGGGGTTCCTGCCCCGGAAGGGCCCGGCCCGCGCCGCGCGCCTGGCCACGCTGGCCGGTGAGCGTCGCACCATCGTGCTCTACGAGGCGCCGCACCGGTTGATCCGCACCATCGCCGACCTGGCCGCGGCCCTGGGCCCGACGCGCCGCTGTGCGCTGGCCCGCGAGCTGACCAAGCTGCACGAGGAGGTGTGGCGCGGCACCCTCGCGGGTGCGGTCGACCATCTGGCCGAGGTGGCGCCGCGGGGCGAGTACGTGGTGGTGGTCGACGGGGCCCCCGAGCCCGAGCCCGCGTCCGACGACGAGGTGCGGGCCGAGCTGGCGCGGCTCACCGCAGCCGGCATGTCGACCCGCGACGCGTCGAGCGAGGTCGCGGCACGCTTGGACGTCCCCCGCCGCCGGGTGTACGGGATCGCCACCTCCGACTGAGCGTGGCTGCTTGACTTGCCCCTGATGGTCGAAGCGTCCGAGTCCCCCCAGGCGAGCACCGGCGCGGCCGGCGGCGCTCCGACCCGCGGCGCGCTCGTGCGGTCGAGCGCGCTGGTGGCGGTGGGCACGGGCTTGTCGCGGGTCACCGGTCTGGTCCGGGTCTTCGCCCTGCTCTACGCCCTGAACCAGACGTGGCTGACCGACGTCTACAACGTCGCCAACACCATGCCGAACCTGGTGTACGAGCTGCTGCTCGGCGGCATCTTGTCGGCGACGCTGGTGCCGGTCTTCACCGAACGGGTGAAGAAGGAGGACGGCGGCACCTCGGCGGTGGTCTCGACCGCCGCGCTGGTGCTGGTGGTGGTCGCGGTCGTCGGCATCATCGCCGCCCCGTGGATCATCGCCGGGTTCGCCCTCGCGCTGGAGAACCCGTCGGCGGCCGAGCTCGCCTCCTACCGCGAGGTCGGCACCACCCTGTTGCGGTTCTTCATGCCCCAGGTGCTGTTCTACGGGCTGATCACCGTGGTGACCGCCATGTTGCACGCTCGGCGCCACTACCTGGCTCCCGCCTACGCACCGGTGCTGAACAACCTGGTGGTGTCGGCGATGTTCCTGTCGCTGCCCACCCTGGTCGGCCGCGGGGTCGGCGAGCCGGGAGCGCTGGTGCAGGCGGTGGGCGACACCACCTTGCTCCTGCTGCTCGGGCTCGGCACCACCGCCGGCGTGGTGGCCATGGCCTTCGCCATGGTGCCGGCGCTGGTGCGCCAGCGGGTGCCGCTGCGGTTCAACCCCGACTTCCGGCATCCGGCGGTCAAGACCGTGGTGGGCCTGTCGGGGTGGACCGTCGGCTACGTCGCCGCCAACCAGATCGCGCTGTTGACCGTCATGTGGCTGGCCCAGACCCAACCTGCCGGGCACCTCACCGCCTACACGGTCGCCTTCATCTTCTTCCAGCTGCCCCACGGCCTGTTCGCCGTGTCGATCATGACCACCTTCATGCCCGAGCTGACCCGGTCCGCCCAGGACGGCGACGCCGCCGCGTTCGGCGAGCGGTTCACCCTCGGGGTGCGTCTCATGGCCCTGGTGCTGCTGCCCGCGTCGTTCGGGTACCTGGCCCTGTCGCTCCCGATCGTCGAGCTGTTGCCCATCACCCGGGGGGCACCGGCCTCGGTCACCGCCGGCGTGGTCGCCACCCTGGCGATCGGCCTGTTCGGGTTCTCGGTCTATCTGTTCGCGCTCCGCGGCTTCTACGCCCGCAAGAACACCAGGAGCCCGTTCCTGCTCAACCTCACCGAGAACGGGCTCAACGTGGCCCTGGCGGTGCCGTTGGTGCTGTGGCTCGGGGTGCAGGGTCTTGGTCTGGCCTACTCGGCGGCGTACCTGGTGGGGGCGGTGCTCGCCGTCCGGTCCCTGTCCAAGGTGGTCGGAGGGCTCGGCCTGCGATCGGTCGTCGGGCCGGTGGTGAGGATGGGGCTCGCAGCCGGCGCGTGCGGGCTCGCGGCCTGGGGGGCCTCCCAGCCCTTGGCCTCGACCGGCCCGGTCGCCCAGATCGCGGTCGGCGTCCCGGTCGGCGTGGTCGTCTACGGCGCGGCCCTGATCGCGCTGCAGGTCGACGAGATCGCCACCGCCCGTCGCCTCATCTCCTCCCGCCTCCGTGCCCGCTCGGCGAGCTGATCAGCGGTCGGGGTCGAAGATCCACGGCTCGCGGGGGAGCAGTGCCGGATCGAAGCGCGCCACCAGTTCGGCGGGGGTGACCGCCTCGCCCGGATCGGCCAGCCCCAGCGAGGCAGCGAGCAGCGACAGCACCTGCTTCGGCGACTCCCCGAGCGCCTGACGGTCGGCGAGGGTGACCGCGCCGTGGCGCTTGGCCATGCGCTGGCCGTCGGCGCCCAGCACCAGCGGGACGTGCGCGTGGGCGGGCCGGGGCAGCCCGAGCAGGTCGGCCACGTGGAGCTGGCGGGGGGTCGACGCCAGGAGATCGTCGCCCCGCACGACCTCTTCGATGCCCTGGTCGGCGTCGTCGACCACCACCGCCAGGTTGTAGGCGGGGGTGCCGTCGTTGCGCTGCAGGACCACGTCGTCGACCAGGCCCCGGTAGGTGCCGTGGATCCGGTCGACGAGCTCGGCTTCGCGCACCTGGGCCCGCAGCCGGATCGCGGCGGGGCGCCCCGTGGCGGCGCGCTCGGCCCGCTCGGCGGCGGTGAGGCGCAGACAGGTGCCGGGGTACGCCCCTTCGGGGGCTTCGCCGTGCTGGGCCGAGGCCGC
>JBKGZW010000008.1:0-36917 GCA_046543225.1 Acidimicrobiales bacterium | reverse complement strand
CTCGGAGGAAGCCGACTCGGGGATCTCGACCTCGACCCCTGGCCGGTAGTAGATGTAGAGCTGCTCGACGATCTCGCGCAGTCCGTCGAGGTCGGCGCCGTCCTCGAGCTCGAGGGTGATCATGTTGGCGTAGATGTGGATCGCGGAGACCCCGCCGTGCTCGAACAGGGCGCGGGCCAGGCGGTCCGGGGGGCGGTCGTCCTCGACGGGGACCCTGGCGAGGTAGCGCTCGTGTCCCATCCCGGTGAGGCTGCGGTTGATCTCGAACCGCACCGTGCCTGGCCGAGAGGAGCTGGTCGTGACGGCGGTGATCGGCTGACCCATGGTGGCCGGATCGTAGCGGGCCGACCCTGGTTCCGACTAACCCACCCGGGACGGAGGAGCGACCGGCCAGGTCCGCCGCAGCCCCCATGCCGCGACGGTGGCCACGGCCAGGGAACCGACCATGAGCGCGGTGTGCACCAGCTTGAACCCCATGTCGTGATTCGGATCGAGCAGGATCCCCACGCCCCGAACGGTCCACACGATGACGGTCCACCCGCACAGCAGCGTGGCGGCGGACACGCCCCAGCTCGACAGGCCGGGACCCACCCGCCAGCCTCCGCGCTCCCGACGAGCGGACTCACGCCAGTTGGGGCGACGCCGGCCCGCCCAGCACGCCGCCAGGACGAGGGCACCGGCGGTGATGAACGACACTGCCAACGCCAAGCGAGCCGCTCGACCGGCGCCGGCCAGGGACTCGTCGCCCACGATGTTGCGGACCCGCCCGGTCCACATCGCCACGCTGAGCACGCCCAGGACGACGACGGGCCAGGTACGGTGCCACCAGCCCGGTACCGGAGGCGATGACGCGAGCGACATGACCGGACGGTATCTCCCCCGCCTCGTCGCGAGGTAGTCGAGACCGAGCCAACGTGCGCGGTTCCGTCGCGCTGAGCGAGACGAATCAGCGAGAGAACTCGGGTGGTACGGGCTGGGGGCGTGCGTGATCGCTGGGCTCGATCAGGCTCACGATGGCGTGGCTACGCGTCGAACAGCGAGCCCTGAGGGTCGGGGGCGACATGGCGCGGCACCCCGGTCCAGGGCATGTGGTCCATGAACACCCAGCTGCGACGGTGGATCGAGGTGGGGCCGTAGCCGGCGAGGGCCAGCTTGTGGCGGGGACACGGATAGCCCTTGTTGGCCTCGAAGTCGAAGCCGGGGAACGCGGGAGCCAGAGCCCGCATCATCCGGTCGCGGGTGACCTTGGCCAGGATCGACGCCGAGGCGATCGAGAGGCAGGTGGCGTCACCCTTCACGATCTTGCGGGTGTTGCCACCACCGACGAAGTCCCAGTTGCCGTCGATGAGCACCTGATCGGGGGTGACACCGAGCCCCTCGATCGCCCGGCGCGCCGCCAACCGCTGCGCCTCGGACATCCCGAGCTCGTCGCACTCGTCGTGGGTGGCGTGGCCGACCGCCCACGCCACACACCACTCGGCCACCCGGTCGAACAACGCCTCGCGCTCGGGTTCGGTGAGCACCTTGGAGTCGCGGATCTTGTACACCCGCCGGTCGCCCGGCACGACCGCGGCACCGACGGTGAGGGGACCGGCCCACGCACCCCGCCCGCCCTCGTCGACGCCGACCACCACCTCGTGGCCCTCGGCCCAGAGCTCGCGCTCGACCATCAGGGTGGGTCCCGTGGTCTTGAGTGCCCGCCGCAGGCGTGGCGCGGTGGTGATGGCGTTCACCGGTGGCCGGCCTCGGGTTCGACGGTCGCGATGGTGTCGAGCTCGTCGGCATCGGGGTCGGCGGAGAGGAAGGCGTCGAGCATCTCGGCCGCGACCTCCTCGGAGGTGAGCCGCAGGCCCATGGCCAACACGTTGGCGTCGTTCCACCGGCGGGCACCCCTCGCGGTCTCGGCGTCGGTGCACAGCGCGGCCCGCACGCCGGCAACCTTGTTGGCCGCGATCGACACACCGGTGCCGGTCCAACAGCAGACGACACCGCGATCGGCCCGTCCCTCGGCCACCGCCTCGCCGACGCGGCGACCCACCTCGGGCCAGGGGTCGTCCTCTGCGATCACGGTCACGTCGTGGCCGGCGGCGACGAGGCGGCGTGTGATCGCCGCGGTGAGGGAGGTGGTTTCGTCGGTTCCGAACGCGATCTGCATCTCGGCACCCGAGCCTACGCTGGGTCCATGACCCGTCGCGTGACAGTCGTGCCCCACACCCACTGGGACCGCGAGTGGTACCGCCCGTTCCAGTCGTTCCGGGCCGACCTGGTGGCACTGCTCGACGAGCTCCTCCCCCGGCTCGACGCCGATCCCTCGGCCGGGCACTTCATGCTCGACGGTCAGATGGCGGTCGTCGACGACTACCTCGAGATCCGTCCCGAAGCCGAACCCCTCGTGCGCCGACTGGCCGCGGGGGGTCGGCTGGGGGTGGGGCCCTGGTACATCCTCATGGACGAGTTCCTCGTGTCGGGCGAGACCATCGTGCGCAACCTGGAGATGGGCCTCGACCGCGCCGCGACCTTCGGTGGGGCCATGCGGGTCGGCTATCTGCCCGACATGTTCGGCCACATCGCCCAGATGCCCCAGATCCTCACCCAGTTCGGCTTCTCCGACGCCGTCGTGTGGCGCGGCGTCCCCGCGGCGATCGACCAGAGCCCCTTCTGGTGGCGAGCACCCGACGGCTCGGTGGTGAAGGCCGAGTACCTGCCCCGTGGCTACGGCAACGGAGCCCGCCTTCCCGACGACGCCAAGGATCTCGTCGAACGCATCCGGGAGTTCGACCGCGCCCAGACCCGCTTCGTCGGCGACGGCCCCATCCTCTGGATGAACGGCACCGACCATCAGGTCCCGGCCCCACACGTCGGGCGGCTGGTCGCCGAGGCCAACGACCAACAGGACGAGTACGAACTGGTCGTCGGGTCGCTGCCCGACCACCTGGCCCTCACCTCCGCCGACGGCGCTCCCACCTGGACCGGCGAGCTGCGATCGGGCTCGCGGGCGAACCTGTTGATGGGGGTCGCCTCCAACCGCGCCGACGTCCGACAGGCTGCTACCAGAGCAGAGCGGTCGCTGGAGCGTCTCGCCGAACCACTGGCCACCATGGCCGCGGTGGCGGGATACGAGTGGCCTTCCACGTTCCTCGACCTGGCGTGGCACAACCTCGTGCTCGACTCCGCCCACGACTCGGTGTGCGCCTGCTCGATCGACGAGGTGTGCGACGCGGTGCTCGTCCGCTACGCCGAGGCACACCGCATCGCCGAAGCCGTGACCGATCAGGCGTTGGCGGCGGTGGCCTCGAGCCTCGCCGAACCGGCGACGATCGTCGTCAACACCTCGGGCCGCACCCGCAGCGGTCTGATCGAGCTGGAACTGCCCGGCAACGGTGCCGACGACGGCCTGCAACTGCTGTCCGAACGCCCAGAGCAGGAGCTGATCCACACCGTCCCCCGCAGCGACGCACCCACGGTGGTCGAGCGCGAGCTGCATATCCACCTCGGTGTCCAGGGTGTCGAGATCGACACCAGCGACGACGCCTCGGTCGACGTGACCATCCACGCCGACCCTGCCGACCGGCGCCAGCCGACCTTCGGGTGGGTCGTGGACGAACTGCGGTCGATGGTCGACCACGCCCCCGAGGGCACGGTGCGGGTGTGGCTTCGACGGCCACCGACCCGCCACGTGCTCACCCGGGTCAGCGACGTCCCGGGTCTCGGCTGGTCCCCGTGGACCCCCGGCCCCCTCGATGTCACCCCGGTCTCGGTCGCCGATGACGGCATGGGCCTCACCAACGGCGCGGTGACCGTGACGGTCGATCCCGACGACGGCACCTTCTCGGTCGACGACCACGGCGGACTGGGAAGGTTGGTCGACGACGGGGACGAGGGCGACACCTACAACCACTCTCCCCCGTCGCACCAGCACGTCGTCGACACGCCCGACTCGGTGCAGGTCGCGGTGACCGAAACGGGACCGCTCCGGGGTCGGGTGCAGATCACCTGTCGCTACACCTGGCCCGAGGAGATCGTCGACGGGGTCCGGGTCGGATCGGTGCCGGTCGAGGTCACCACCACCCTCGAGCTGCGGGCCGGCGAGTCGCTGGTGCGGGTCACGACCGCGCTCGACAACCGCTGCCGCGATCATCGGCTTCGCGTCCACCTCCCCCTGGTCGAGCCGGCCCAGGGCTCCGAGGCCGAGTGCGCCTTCGGGATCGTCACCCGTGGCGTCACCGCCGAAGGTGGCGAGACCGAGACGGCGTTGCCCACCTTCCCGTCCCGGCGGTTCGTGCAGGCAGGCGGGATCACCGTCGCCCACGAGGGTCTGACCGAGTACGAACTGGTCGACATCGAGGGCGAGACGGCCCGGACCCTGGCCATCACCTTGCTGCGCTGCACCGGGTGGCTGTCCCGAGGACCCATGGCCTATCGACCCCAGCCCGCCGGGCCCGTGCTCGAGACCCCAGGCGCACAGATGTCGGGCCGTCACGAGCTGCGGTGGGCGGTCCAGGTCACCCACCCCGGCGACGCGGCACCCGATCCCTACGCCATGGTCGACGACGCCTTCCTCCCGCTGCTGGTCTCCCGCGGCGACGGCGGCGGCACGTCGCCGCTGCACCACCAGCTGGTCGACGTGCGAGGCGCCGAGGCCTCAGCGGTGCTCGGTCGTGGTCCCAGGGTGGAGGTGCGTGTGTTCAACCCGTCGCCCGCGCCTGCCGAGGTCGAGGTGCCGCACCGGTCCGGGTGGGTGTGCGACCTGGCGGGCACAGCGATCGAACGCTTCGACCAGCGCCTCCGCCTTCCACCCTGGCGGATCGCCACCCTGGCACTCGACAGCCACTGATCAGGCGAACGACTCACCCTCGGTGGGTCCGGTCCCGGCTCGGGGCGGCGCGGGTTCGCCCTCGCCGGCACCATCAACCAGGTGAACTGGGGCCGCGAGCAACGCCTCGCCCCGACGATCACTCGAGCTCCACGACGGATCGAGCCCCGGGATGGTGAGCACCACCGCGTCAACCCCCGGGTGGGGTTCGACCTCCCACAGGAGAGCCGGACGTTCGCCGTGCCACCGGATGGCATAGGACACCGTCCCGAGCGCGGTGCGGAGCCCGTGCACCTCGACCGGGGCACCGAGCCAGGACTCGGGCCACACCGCGCACAGCACCAGACCGGCTCCATCGGCGGCTTCGTGGACGAGGAGGTCGAGCACCAGATCGACCAGCGACGCAGCCGCAGCGGCCGACCATCCGTCGCCTCCGCAACCGGTGCCCAGCCGCGGATGCAGCCGCTGCGACCACGAGCGCGTCGGCCCACCGGTTCGCGCGAACCAGTCGATGCGATCGAGCGCAGAGATCTCGCCTCGACGCAGCTCGGCGCGGCCAACGAGTGCGGTCAGCTCGGGCGAGAGGCCGGTCGACCCGGTCAATCGGGCGACACCTCCGTCGTGGATCGCGCGTTCGCGCACCCAGTCCAGCACCGAACCGACCAGGGGGTGCGACGCGTCGAGCACCCCGAGCGGTGCGACGAGGGCGAGGACGTCGACGAGCGAGGCATCCACCCGGGTGGTGGTGTCGACCATCGCGTCGAGCTCGGCCCGAGCCGTCGAAGCCAGCTCGTCGAGCGCATCGGCCGCGTCGGGCTGGCTGGCGCGCACCGCAGAGCCGGCATCGACGATCCCCCGGAGGCGCCAGCCCAGATCGACCAGCGACACGGGCGCACTCCGGCCCCGGCGCAGGGGACCACCACGCCGCGTGTGATGGTGTCCGCCCGCAGCGAGCGGTCCGGCCATCTCGGCCATGAGGGCGTCGTCGCGTCCGACCCGCCAGTGCCGCCCGGCAGCCGACAGGGCCGCACTGGTGGCATCGACCGAGAGATCGGCACCACCGAGGCGTCCGCCGCCCCGCTGGCCGAGCGGCAAGGTGGCCACGACGGGCCGCGTCTGGTCCTGGAGTCCGAGTCGATCGAGCGCGCCGACGATCGCCGCCGTCTCGGCGGTGGGGTCGTCGCCGGTCAGGGCTCGTCCTGCCGCCGAGAGCGACAGCTGGGCCGTCGCCGCCGACAGTGACGCACTCCACTCGGGGTCCGGCACCTCGACGCGGGTGTGCTGGCCCAGATGTGTCGCCCAGCCGCGGGCCACGGCATCGGGTGGCGGCACCGCTTCGGGTCGCTGGCCGTGGTCACCGGGAGCGAGGGGGATCAGCACCCGGAGCGTGGCGGTGTGGGCGAGCGGGTAGACCAGCGCGGCGGTGGCGAACCCAGCCGTGCACTCGACGGTGGCGTGGCTCGCGCTGGCGGCGTCCCCGGCGAGGACGGTGTCGGCGGCGTCGCCGTCGGCGAGCGACGACCATGCCGTGCGAGCCGCGGGCTTCGGGAGCCACAGGACCGTCCGGCCGTCGATGTCGAGTCCGGCGTCGGTGACCTCGATCCGATCGATCCGGCCGGCGCCGTCGGGGCCGTAGGGCCGCACGGCGAGGGCGAGGGCCACCGGCAGACGGCTCGCGTTCTCGAGCTCGACCGCCGCCACATCGCCGGCGCTGGAGTCACGGAACGCCCAGACCCGCTGGATGAGGTCGCCACCGGGGATGCGCATGGCCGTCTCGACCACGGGCGCATCACCGATCAACCCCTGTCGCACCGCGGGCTCACGCGACGGCAGGTGCCAGCGGTCGTCGGCGCCCACCCACCAGTCGAGCGACCAGCCCGCCTCGCCCGGGGTGACCAGCCCCCGGGGGTCGACCGTAGCGGTGACGGTCCCGTCGAGCACACCGACCGGTGCACGGTCCCGGCAGGTGGTGTTCACCACGCCCCCTGCCGATGGCGCGGGCTCGAAGGCGGGGCTGGCCGGATCGGCCTGGCGTTCCAACCAGTGGGGGAGCACCCAGCTGCCCCACCGTTCGGCGAGCACCCTGGTGCGGGCGGGATCGGGCGGTGCGGTTCGCGACATGGGACCGGCGATGCTACCTGCCGGGATGAGCTGCTCAGCGATAGAGCTCGGGGCGTTGGTCGCGGGACAACAGGTGTCGGTACGCGTCGACGGCGGTGCACCGGCCCGCGCACACGGCGGCGACCTGGCGAGCGATCGGCATCTCCACCTGGTGCTCCTCGGCCAGCTCGACCGCCACCGGCGCCGCCTTGACCCCTTCGGCCACCATGTCCATGTCGGCGATGACGTCATCGATCTTGCGCCCAGCGCCGAGCTGCTCTCCGACGTGGCGGTTGCGGGACTGGGGACTGATGCAGGTAGCGATCAGATCGCCCATGCCGGCCAGCCCCGCGAAGGTCATGGGCTCACCACCCATGGCCAACCCCAGTCGGGTCAGCTCGGCCAGGCCCCGGGTGATCACCGCAGCTCTCGTGTTGTCGCCCGCGCCGAGCCCATCGGCCATCCCCGAGGCGATGGCGATGACGTTCTTGAGGGCGCCGCCGATCTCGGAGCCGATGACGTCGGGGTTGGTGTAGACCCGGAACCGCTCGCCTGCGAACAGCTGCTGGAGCTCGGCCGCCACCGTGAGGTCCGACATGGCGATCACCGATGCCGCGGCGTGACCGGCCAGGATCTCCTTGGCCAGGTTCGGACCGGTGAGCACACCGACGGGGTGCCCGGGCAACACCTCGCCCACCACCTGGGTCATCCGGAGGCGGGTGCGCTGTTCCAGTCCCTTGGTGAGGCTCACGACCGGCACCCAGGGCCGGAGGTGCTCGGCCACCGCCTCGACGGTGTCGCGAAAGCCGTGTGAGGGCACTCCCATCACCAGCACGTCCGCGCCGCCGATGGCCTCGGCCATCGAGGAGGTCGCCCGGAGCTCGGGGTGCAGATCGAACCCGGGCAGGTAGCGGCGGTTGGTGTGCTCCCGGTTGATCTCGTCGGCCACCGAGTCGGACCGCGCCCACAGCACCGTGGCCGCGTTGGACGCCGCGAGGTGCGCGATGGTGGTCCCCCACGAGCCTGCGCCGACGACGGCGACACGGATCCTCATGCCACGACTGTACGCTCGGCTTCCATGTCCGCGCGGTGTGGGGTGCTCGTACCGGTGAAGGCGTTCGCCGAAGCCAAGGTCCGCCTGGCTCCCGCACTCGATCCCCAGCGCAGGGCCACCCTCGCCCGAGAGATGGCGGGGGTGGTGCTGGCGGCGGCCGCGCCGCTGCCGGTCGCGGTGGTGTGTGACGACCCGGGTGTCGCCGACTGGGCCCGGACCCACGGTGCCGAGGTGTTCTGGCGGCCCGAGCGTGGACTCAACGCGGCGGTCGCCGACGGGGTGGAGCGGTTCGCTCAACGTGGATACGACAGCGTGATCGTCGCCCACGGCGACCTTCCCCTCGCCGAGCACCTGGGCTGGGTGGCCGACTTCGACGGCGTCACCATCGTCCCCGACCGACGCGACGACGGCACCAACGTCATCTGTGTCCCAGCGACGGCGGGCTTCGAGTTCCAGTACGGCGCCGGTTCGTTCCACCGTCACCTCGCCGAGGCCGAACAGCTGGGACTTGCGGTCCGGGTGGTCCGCGAACGCCGGCTCGGATGGGACATCGACCATCCCGCAGACCTCGACCTGCCAGCCGACCTCGTCGCGCCGAAGGTCACCCCGTGACCACCGACGACTCCGGCACACCACGCCGCGCCCTGGCCATCGGCGCCCACCCCGACGACGTCGAGTTCCAGTGCGGAGCGACCCTCGCCAAGTGGGCCGCAGCCGGATGCGAGGTGTCGCACCTGATCTGCACCGACGGCTCGAAGGGCTCGTGGGATCCCGACGACGATCTCGACGCGCTCGTCGCGCTCCGCCAGCGCGAGCAGCGGGCGGCTGCGTCGAGCCTCGGCGGTACCGGCGAGGTGGTGTTCCTCGGCCAGGTCGACGGCGAGCTCGACAACACCCGGTCGTTGCAGGCCGAGGTCGCGGCCTGGATCCGCCGGCTGCAGCCCGACGTGGTCCTCGGCCACGACCCCTGGAAGCGCTACCGCCTCCACCCTGACCACCGAGCTGCGGGGTTCCTCACCGTCGACGCGGTGGTGGCTGCACGCGACCCCCACTTCTTCGCCGACCAGGGTCTCGGCCACCACCGGCCCGACGCGCTGCTGCTGTTCGAGGCCGACCAACCCGACCACCACCAGGACGTCACCGGGTTCGCAGCAGCGAAGCTCGCGGCGCTGGAGTGCCACCAGAGCCAGTTCCGCACGACGATGCACATCGGGCCCGACGACGACGGCACCCAGCACCAGGCCTTCCGCGACCGGATCACCGACGAGCTGGCGATCGCCGGCGAGGCGGTCGGCGTCGCTCACGCCGAGCGGTTCAAACGGATCGCCCCGCTGTGAGGGTGCGTCCATGAGCGATGTGCCCGCGCTGCCCGACGGCACCTACGACGCCTTCGTCGTCGATGCCGACGACGATGCCGACGATGCCGACCGGATGCGCCTGTCGGTCACGATCCTGGCCGGTGAGCACAAGGGCGAGGTCGTCGAGCTCACGGCCAGGGGCCTGGCGGGGTCCAGCATCGACCTCATCGGCATGCCGGCCACCCTCACCGTCGCCGATGGCTCACCGTCGCTGCGGATCGACGAGCCCTGATCCCCTCCCAGTGACCGACCCTCCGGTGACAGGAATGTGAGCTCCGGCCCTTGCCGAGCCGGACATCACCTGTGAACCTACGGTGCATGAAACGACTCAGCGGGCTGGACGCGACGTTTCTCTACCTCGAGACGCCCACCTGTCACATGCACGTGTGCGGGCTCGCGGTGTACGACCCCTCGGAGGCACCCGGAGGATGGTCGTTCGAGAAGGTGAAGGAGGTGTACACGTCTCGCCTCCACCTCGCTCCCCCGTTCCGGCAACGGATCGTCGAGGTGCCCCTCGGCCTGCACCATCCGCTGTGGATCGAGGACCCCGACTTCGACATCGACCAGCACATGCACCAGGTGACCGCCCCCGCGCCGGGCGGGCCCCGCGAGCTCGCCGAGCTGGCGGCGCACCTCGTCACCATCCAGCTCGACCGTTCGCGGCCGCTGTGGGAGATGTGGATCATCGACGGCCTCGAGCACGGACACGTCGCCGTGCTGTCGAAGCTGCACCACGCCACCATCGACGGCGAGTCCGGCACCGAGCTCACCGTCGCCACCCTCGACCTCACGCCGGAGATCGCGGTCCACGAACCCGAGACCGAGTGGGTCCCGGACCACGTCCCCAACGAGGTCGAGCTGCTCGGGTACGCCACCAACTCGCTGGTTCGACAACCGGTGAGGGTCGCCAAGTCGCTCCAGCGATCGCTCAGCGCGGGACTCGACCTCCGTCGACGCAACCGGCGACCCGAGGCCAAGCCGCCGCCCGCCCCCTTCACCGCGCCTCGCACCTCGTTCAACCGAGCCCTGACCCGCAACCGCAGCTTCGCTCCGGTGACCTTGTCGCTCAGCGAGGCCAAGCAGGTCAAGCGCGCCTTCGGCACCACGCTCAACGACGTCATCCTCGCGCTGTGCTCCGGCGCCCTGCGCCACTACCTGCTCGAGCGGGGCGAGGAACCCGACGCACCCCTGGTCGCCATGGTGCCCATCTCGGTGCGCACCCCTGAGCAGAACGGCGAGATGGGAAACCAGGTCACCTCGGCCCTCGCCTCGCTGGCGACCGACCTCGACGATCCCGCCGAGCGCCTGCAGACCATCGCGGCGGGCACCCGCGAGGTCAAGTCCCAACAGGAGGTCATCGGGGCCACCACCCTGCAGGACTGGGCAGAGTTCGCCGCCCCGGCGGTGTTCGCTCGGGCCGCCCGTCTGTACTCCCGCACCAGGATGGCCGACCGTCACCGTCCCATCTTCAACCTGACCATCTCCAACGTGCCGGGGCCCCCGTTCCCGCTCTATCTGGCGGGCGCCCAGATGGTGCACAACTACCCCATGGGCCCCATCTACGACGGCGGTGGGCTCAACATCACCGTCATGAGCTACCTCGACAACCTCGACTTCGGGGTGGTCGCCTGTCCCGAACTGGTCGACGACGTGTGGACCATCGCCGACGGGCTCCGGACCAGCCTCGACGAGCTGCTCGCGCTGGTGCCCGAGCCCGAGTCCGAACCCGACACCATCGACCTCGGCGCCCAGCCGGAGCACAGCCAGAGCTGACCGGTCGGCGCCATCCGCGTGCCGGCGCCTCGGATGCGGTTTGATGGTGGAACGTCGGTTTCACCTCTGGAGTGTGCTGTGACTGATCTCCTCCCTCGCTCGTCGGACACGGACGCGAAGGAGGTGACCAATCCGGTACGGACCTGCGTGGTGCTCGACACCTCGGCGCTCATCGCCGATCCCGAGTGCCTGTTCTCGTTCCCCGATGCCGACGCGGTGATCCCGTTGGTGGTGATCGAGGAGCTCGACCAGCACAAGACGCGCCTCGATGACGTCGGCCGCGCTGCCAGGGCCGTGATCCGCACCATCGAGGACCTGCGGGTGGGCAACGCCGGCGACATTCGCCATCCGGTGGCGGTCCCTGGTGGGGGCACCATCCGGATCGAGACCAACGGCTTGCACCTCGACCGCATCTCCGATCAGGGACTCGACGCCGCCAAGGCCGACAACCGGATCCTGGCCGCGGCGCTCGGACAGGCCGAGCACCACCCCGTCCGGGTCATCTCCAACGACGCCGCCCTGCGGATCAAGGCAGCACAGCTCGGCCTCGACGCCAGCGAGCACCAGCGGCTCCGGGGCCGGTCCGAGCGGGATCGCCCCCAGGGCTGGACCACCCTCGAAGTCAGCCCCGAGGTCATCAACCAGGTCTTCGCTGCGCCCGACGGCGTCGCGACGACCGACCTCACGGTGGCGGGAGAGCTCGCGGTCGACCTGTTGCCCAACCAGTTCGGTGTCCTGCGTTCGGGCAGCCAGTCGGCGTTGGTGCGTCGCCGCGAGGACCAGATCGTCGCCTTGTCGCGCCCGGTCGAGGCCTGGGGCCTCCGCCCCCGCTCCAAGGAGCAGCAGTTCGCCCTCGACCTGCTCCTCGACCCTGCCGTTCGCATCGTCGCCCTCGACGGGATGGCGGGCACGGGAAAGACACTGCTCGCCCTGGCCGCCGGGCTCGAACAGGTGATGGAGCGGTCGCGCTATGACAAGGTGGCGGTCTATCGCCCGGTGGTGCCGGTGGGCCGCGCCGAGCTCGGCTTCCTGCCCGGGGGCCTGGAGGAGAAGCTCGACCCGTGGATGACCGCCGTCACCGACGCGCTGGTCGCGCTCACCGAGCGCCGCAGCCACGCCGATGCCCGCAACCTGCTCGAGGAGATGACCGACCGCGACAAGCTCTCGCTCGAGGCGGTCACCTATCTGCGGGGCCGTTCGCTGCAGGGCACCTATGTGGTCGTCGACGAGGCCCAGAACCTCGAACCCCCGACGCTCAAGACCATCCTCACCCGGGTCAGCGAAGGCACAAAGGTGGTGTTCACGGGCGACACCAGCCAGATCGACGCCCCGTATCTCTCCGAGTACAACAACGCAGTGGCGGTGCTGATCGACGCGTTCGGGGGCGAAGACGTGTTCGGCCATGTCCGCCTCACCCATTGCGAACGCAGCGAGGTGGCCAACCTTGCCGCCCTACGCCTGTGACCTCGGACACGACCATCCCCCACCTGGCGGCATGAGGTCCCTAGCGTCGTGGGCGAGATGACGCGACGTACGCCGATCTACGGGCTGGACATCGAGACCGACACCACGGTCGACGGTCTCGACCCGGCGGTGGCCCGCATCCTCACCGTCGCCGTGTCCTCCGACGAGGTCGACGAGTTGTTCACCGGGGCCGAGCCCGACCTGCTCGCCGAGCTCGATGCCCGGCTCGCCAGCCTCCCTCCGGGGGTGATCGCCACCTGGAACGGCGCCGCGTTCGACCTCCCCTTCATCGCCGATCGTGCGGCGATGCACCACACCCCGTTGGGGTTGCGCCTCGAGCACGATCCCTCGATCATCGTCCGGGGCCGCAACCTTCCCGGGCACCGGGGCGCCTACCGGGCCGCCTGGCACCACCACTCCCATCTCGACGCGTTCCGCGTCTATCGCGGCGATGTCGGCCCTGCGCTGCGGATCTCGTGCGGGCTCAAGTCGATCGCCCGCTTCGTCGGTCTGCCCGTGGTCGAGGTGGACCGCGAACAGATCCACGGCCTGAGCCAGGAGGCGTTGCACGCCTACGCATCCAGCGATGCCCGGCTGGCCCGGGTCCTCACCGAACGCCGTTGGGCCTCGGCGCGTCGCGCCGTCGACCGCCCTCCGCTCAGCCCAACACCCGCGGTCGATCACGCCCGCCGCATCGAGGCCATGCAGGCCGCGACCCGCGCCGAGGTCTCATCGGCGCCGCCGCGCATCGAGGTCGGCGGCGAGCCCGGAACCCGACAGGACGAACCACCGCGGTCAGGACCCATCGCCGACGCCGGCTGAGCCGGCCCAGCGACGGCGACCGACGCCGTGGTGCCGCAACGGGGCGGCGCCACGGCGTCGGTCAGGGTGCGACGTTGGAGAACACCACGGTGCCGCTGGCGGCGAACATGCCCCCCGCCCCGTGGGCGATCGAGATCTCGGCGCCCTCGACCTGGGCCGGCGCGGTCCCCCGCAGCTGGCGGACCGACTCCTGCAGCGCGTACATGCCGTACATGCCCGAGTGCATGTAGGACAGGCCGCCTCCGTTGGTGTTGAGCGGAAGGGAGCCGCCGATGGCGGTGTTGCGTTCGGCGATGAACGCGGGAGCCTCGCCGCGGCCGACGAAGCCCAGGTCCTCGAGCCCGTAGATGGGCAGGTGGGCGAAGGCGTCATAGATCATCAGGTGGTCGACGTCGGCATGGGTGATGCCCGCCTCCTCGAACGCGCTCGAACCCGAGACCCGGAAGGCGCGCGAGGTGGTGAAGTCCTCCATCTGCGAGACCATCTGGGTCTCGACGCTCTCACCGGTACCCAGGACATAGACCGGCTTCTGGGGGAAGTCCTTGGCCCGATCGGCCGAGGTGAGGATCAGCGCTCCCCCGCCGTCGGTGACCAGACAGCACAACAACTTGGTGAAGGGCCAGGCGATCATGCGGGAACCGAGCACGTCGTCGACGGTGACGGGTTCGCGCTGAGAGGCCCGTGGGTTGAGTGCCGCCCACTCGCGCTGGATGACCGCCACGTTGGCCAGGTCGATCTCGCTGGCCCCGTAGGTCTTGGCATAGCGGAGCCAGGGGATGGTGAACAGCGTCGGGGGTCCCATCGGCCCGTACGGCATCTCGAACTGGCCGTTGAGGCTGGCCCGCGCCATGGCACCACGGCCCGCCCCCACCCCCGACCGGCCGCTCTCGCCGTGGGTGATGAGGATCGTGGAGGCCAGCCCCTCGTCGATGGCGGCCGCCGCGTGGCGGACATGGACCATGAACGAGCATCCACCCACCGCGGTACCGTCGACCCACGTGGGCACGATGCCGAGGTAGTGAGCCAGCGCGGCCGGCGACTCGCCCGCGGTGGCGATGCCGTCGATGTCGGCTGCGGTCAACCCGGCATCGGCCATGGCGTTGAGGGCGGCATCGGCGTGCAGGCCGATCTGGGACACCCCGGGGATCCTGCCCATCTCGGTGGTCTCGGCGGCACCGACGACGGCGACGGTCTTGGGGGTCATGACGACACCTCCACGGGGCGGAACAACGGGAGGGTGACCTCATCGCTGACCGGTTCGAAGGTGACCTCGAGCTCCATGTCGAGATCGAGAGCATCGGGGGTCTGGTCGCATCCGATGATGTTGGTCATCATGCGGGGCCCCTCGGCGAGCTCGACCACGGCGATGGAGTAGGGAGCGGTGAACCCCGGGGCGTCGCGGTGGTGGATGACGTAGCTGTAGAGCGTGGCTCGGCCGCTGGCGGCGAACACCTCGACCGAGCGGCTGGAGCACGTGGGGCAGAACGGACGCGGCGGGAAGTAGACGTGCTCGCAGTCGGAGCAGCGCTGCAGGCGGAGCTCGCCGGCTCGGGTCCCGTCCCAGAAGTGCTGGGTCTCGGGGGTCGGTTGCGGCAGTGGACGATCGGGCGGCACGACTGATCCTTCGAAACGGAAACTGGGTGTCAGGAGCTCGGGAACCGTATGGCGTACACCAGCGAGGCGGTGACCGCCAACTCGGCATCATCGGAGCGCACCTCGGCTCGGCAGAACACCGTCGACCGGCCCCGCCGCTCGACCCATCCCTCGGCCACCGCGTCCTGCTCACGGATCGCCGAGAGGTAGTTGAGGTTCATCGAGACGGTGAGCTGCACCGGTCGGACCTCGTACACCGCGGCCACCGCCGGCACCACCACCGTGTCGACCAGGGTGGCCAACGCCCCGCCGTGGATGACCCCGGCGGGCTGGTTCAGCTCCGGCCGGTACCGCAGACGCAGCCGGCAGTAGTCGGTGCGGATCTCCTCGCGCTCGATCCCGATCCAGTTCGGGAAGAAGGTCTGGTCGGGCCAGGCCAGGAAGTTGTCCCACGCGGCGAGACGTTCGCGCGGCAGTGGTTCGAACCGGTGGGCGTTGGGCGCGGTGGCGGTGGGCTCAGCGGACACGGGGGGCGAGGTTACCCGCGCCCGACAACGTAGCGGTCCGCCTCGTGGCGAGACGGGCGACGAGGTGTGACCACACCTGGGGCGCCAACAGCTCGGACAGCTCGACGATGACCTCGGGCGGGTCGGCAAAGGCTCCCAGGCACACCCGTGCGAACATCCCCTCGTCCATCCATCGGGCGAGTTCGGGATCGACCTCGAGCTCGGGCCACGAACCGTCGACGCACTGCCGACGCAGCTCGGTCCACGTCGCAGGCATGCGCGGACGCAGGGCGTCGACCGTGGAGCGGTCGACGTGGGGGGTGCCGAGCGCCGCCTGCAGCACCCGGTGCAGCCAGAGGTTGTCGGACACGGTGTGCACCGGAGCCTGGGGAGCCGGGGTCGCCAACCCCAGAGACCGGCGCAGGACGTCGAGGAGCCGTCCGACACCGGCCTCGGTGGAGCTGGTCTCGGACACGACCTGGACCAGCGGCTCGCCGTCGTCGATCCGCAGAGCGCTGGCAACGGCACCGTCGCGGCTGCACAGCACCGCCGTGGACGCACCCCCGAGGCGCTCGCCGGGAGCGAGGTGTCGGTCGGGATCGCCGAGCGAACGGGCGATGCCTCGAACCACGAACCCGGCGGCGTCGAACTCGTCGGGCACGGTGGTACCGAGCAGGGTGTCGTAGACATCGCGATCGGCGATCGGCGCGAGGGCGAGCTCGAAGGCGTCGCTGTCGAGCCCCCGAACCTTCACCAGCGAAGCTCGTGGGTCGGGAGAGCGGTGGTGCGCCGCCTCGAGCACCTCGGCCAGGTGGAACAACCGGCGGGCGCACGAGCCCTCTGGCGGCGGAGTCGACGATGCTGGCATGGGTGGCCTCCCGGGTGGAGCTGGGTCGAGGAGGCGACCTGGCTGCCATGCGGAGGTCGCGCGCCGCAGCGGCCATCATCGCAGGCCGGTGTGACATCGAGTCCCGAGCCCGCGACGCGCAGCGCCACACGTGGAAGACTCGCGACATGTCCGATGCACTCCCCAGCCCGCCCCACACCATCCTCGTGGGCCTCGACGGCTCGGAGATGAGCCATCGAGCAGCCGCCTATGCAGCCATGCTCGCGACCGCCTTCGACTCCGAGGTGGTCGCAGCGCACGCGGTCGGCCTGCTCAGCGTCATCGATGGTGAGTCGGTACCCAGCGACCAGGTCCGGGACCGCATCGAGGAGGCCTGCAGCTCGTGGTGCGCACCGTTGAGCGCGGCCGGCGTCTCCTACCGCACGGTGCTCGACGACGGCCCCCCGGGGCTGGTGCTGCTGCGACTCATCGAACGCACCGGCGCGGGGATGGCGGTCATGGGCACTCGGGGTATCGGCTCAGCCGAGGGCGTGGTGCTGGGTTCGACCAGCTACCACCTGGTGCAGCACTCGCCGGTTCCGGTGCTCGTCACCCACTGAGCGAGCGTCGGCCGGGCGACGATCGGCTCAGTCCGAGTCGCTGCGACGGTGCCGACGCTCGTCGAGACGTGCGGCGAAGGCCGCCGCCTCGGTGCGACGATCCATGCCCAGCTTCATCAACAGGTTCGAGACGTAGTTCTTCACCGTCTTCTCGGCCAGGTGCACCTGCTCGGCGATCTGGCGGTTGGTGAGACCTTCGCCGATCAACTCGAAGATGCGCAGCTCCTGTTCGGTGAGCTGGGCGGTCCGTTCGTCCTCGACCACGCCGGTGCGGATCCGCTCGAGCACCTTCTGGGTGAGCGTCGGATCGAGCAGCGACTGACCGGCGGCGACCGACTGGATCGCTTCGATGAGGTCGTTGCCCTTGACCTGTTTGAGCAGGTACCCGGCCGCACCGGCCATGATCGCCTCGAACAGCGCTTCGTCGTCGGAGTAGGAGGTCAGCATGAGACAGGCGATCTCGGGGTGCTTCGACCGCACCTCTCTGCACACCTCCACCCCGTCGCCGTCGGGAAGCCGGACATCGAGCACCGCGACATCCGGACGCGTCGCGGGGATCCGGCTCAGCGCCTCCTCGGCCGTACCCGCTTCGCCAACCACCTCGAACTGCCCCGAGGCCTCGAGCAGCTCGCGGAGCCCTCGGCGAACGATCTCGTGGTCGTCGAGCAGGAACAGACGGGTGGAGGCCATGCCCTCAGTCTGGCGCAGTGCCGACCGCGACGGGCACATCCCACACCAGCACGGTGCCCGATCGGACACCGGGACGCAGCTCGCAGATGCCGCCGAGCCGTTCGGCACGCTGGGCCATGTTCACCAGACCGTGACCGGAGTTGGCCGAACGGGCCCCCTCGGCCGGGGTGCGGACCCCCACTCCGTCGTCGGCCACCTCGAGGACGAGCCGTTCGGCGCTACCGGACACGGTGACCTCGACCTGGGTGGCCTCGGCGTGGCGGGCGACGTTGGCCAGCGCCTCTCGCAGCGTCGGCAGCAGGTGCTCGACCACCGCATCGGAGACCGTGGCATCGATCGGACCGACGAAGTGGACCCTCGGCTCGAACCCCAGCACCGCGATCGCCTCACGGACCACCTCCAGCACCTGGGCCCGGAGTCCGCTGCGAAAGGCTCCACCCTGGAGCCCGAAGATGGCGGTTCGGATGTCGCGGATGGTGGTGTCGAGATCGTCGACGACGCCGCGGAGACGGTCGGCGACATCGGGGTCGCCGACCCGACCGACGAGCGCCTGAGCGGACATGCCGGTCGCGAACAGGCGCTGGATGACGGTGTCGTGCAGCTCGCGAGCGATGCGCTCACGATCCTCGAGCAGCTGGACCGCTTCGTGCGCCTCCCGCAGACGGTGCTCGGACTCGAGGCGTTCGCTGATGTCTCTGACCAGCGCGACGACCGTGGGTTCGAGCCCCCGCCCCAGGTCGGGACACTGCACCACCACCTCGACCGGGACCAACTGCGCGTCGCTGCGGCGATGGCGGGTCGTGAGGCTCCGCGAGCCGACCCGATGGTCGAGAAGTGGGGCGAGGACGGCCCGCAACGCCTCCTCGTCGTAGTCGACCATGAGATCGAGCGGGCCCAACTCCAGGAGCTCGGCGCGGGTGTAGCCGACCTGCTCGATGGCCCCCTGGTTGACATAGGTGAACCTGAGGTCGTCGGGGCCGAACATGAACACGCCGTCGCTGATCGCATCGAGGCTCTGCTGGATGCGTCGGGCGTGAGCCTGCGACGCGAGCCGCTCGGTCATGTCCCGCACGGCGGCGACGATCAGCAGGCCGCGGGCGCTCTGCAACGGACTGAGGCTGATCTCCACCGGGAACTCGCTGCCGTCGGCCCGGCGGGCGCTGAGCTCGAGCCCCACCCCCATTGGACGCGCGTGAGGGCTGGCGTGATAGGCGTCTCGGTCGGCCACGTGATGCTCGCGATGGCGGGTGGGCACCAGCTCCTCGACCTGGGTGCCGACGAGCGTGCCGGGCTCGTAGGCGAACATGGCGTGGGCAACCGAGTTGGCCAACACGATCTGGCCGGACTGATCGACGATGACGATGCCGTCCGGCGAGGAGTCGAACAACGCCGATGCCAGCGGGTCGGAGAGGTCGACCTCCTGAGACTCCATGGCTGCATCGTAGGCACGGTGCCTCCCCTCACCGACAGCTGGCGGTGTCCTGCGACGACCGGTTCCGCGTGCCACGATGGCGGCGCATGAACGTCGAGACCGCGAACCTGTTCTTCGCCTTCCTGAGCCTGGCCGCCCTCGCCCTCGCCGTGGCCATCCCCATCGGCGTGGCCGTGGCTCGTCGCCGGCCCGACAGCTCGGTGGCCGTGCTGCTCGACGACCTCCGCCCGGTAGCGCTGTGGCTGGCCTTCGCCATCGCCGCGGTCGCGACCCTCGGCAGCCTCTACTACTCCGAGGTCCAGGATTACACGCCGTGCCTGCTGTGCTGGTACCAGCGGATCGCCATGTACCCCCTGGCGGTCATCCTCGGCATCGCCGCGTTCCGCGACGACCACCTGATCAGGTTCTACGCACTCCCGGTGGCCGCGATCGGCGCCGCCGTCTCGACCTACCACTACCAACTCGAGGTGTTCCCCGATCAGGGGTCAGGGGTGTGCGCGGTCGACGTGCCCTGCACCGTGCGGTGGTTCGAGGTCTTCGGCTTCATCTCGTTGGCGTTCATGGCCCTGACGGGCTTCCTCGCCATCATCGCCCTACTATCGATCGCACGGCCTCGGCACCTCGACGAGCCTCTCGACGAGGCCGCTGCCGGCAGTTCCGAACCTTCAGCGGTCTGATCACCGTTGCCAACCTGAGGATCACTCCATCACCATGCCTTCGACCCGAGCACCACGAAGCCGGTCCGCCGCGGTGGCCAAGGCCGCCAACGCTGGCGACGGCTCGAAGAAGATCTGGATCATCGCCGCAGTCGTGCTGGTGGTGGGCCTGGCCGCGGTGATGGCCGTGGCCCTCGCCGGCGAGGAGACCGCCAGCGAGGTCCGTGCCAACCAGACCGCGGAGGTCACCGTCACCGGTGATCCGGTCCCGACCGCCGACTCCGACGAAGCCGCCCCCACCGGCGTCTCGACCCCCGAGCTGTCCGGGACCTCTCTCGACGGCGATCCCATGACCATCGACCACGACGGCGTTCCCAAGGTCATCGGCTTCTTCACCCACTGGTGCCCGCACTGCCAGGCCGAGGTGCCCGAGGTCAGCGAGTGGTACAACGCCGGCGACGCCCCCGACGACGTGGATGTGGTCGCGGTGAGCACGGCGGTCAACCCCACCAGCGACAACTACCCGCCGTCGGAGTGGTTCGAGCGCGAGGACTGGGAGGTCCCGACCCTGCTCGACGACGACGCCAGCAGCGCGGCGAACGCGTTCGGTCTCTCCGGCTATCCCTACTGGGTCGCCGTCGACGCCGAGGGCGACCTCGTCGCCCAGCGCAGCGGGCGCATCGGCATCGAAGAGCTCGAGCGGCTCATCGACCAGGCACGAACGGCAGCCTGAGGTGGCGGCCACCATCATCGCCGGCGTCGACGGATCCCCCGGCAGCCTGGCGGCGCTGCGCTGGGCGATCGAGGAGGCGACGCTGCGCAGCGCCACCGTCGACGCGGTCATGACCTGGCAGATGCCGACCTATGCCTACACCGGCATGGCCGTGATGCCGCCGGTCGCCGACCTCGGAGAATCGGCGGCGGCCGCGCTCGACGACGCCATCGCCACCGAGACCGCAGACATCGCCGGCGATGCGGCCGAGGTCGAGATCCGTCCGGTCGTGGTCGAAGGCCCCACCGCCGCGGTGCTCATCGAGCGCTCGGCCAGCGCCGACCTGCTGGTCGTCGGCTCCCGCGGGTACGGCGGGTTCCGGGGACTCCTGCTCGGCTCGGTGAGCCACCAGTGCGCCAGCCATGCCCACTGTCCGGTGGTCGTCGTCCCCTTCCGCGACGACGACTGAGCTTCCCCGGCCGTCCGCGCCAGCCGACGCGGACCTCACCGTGATGGGTTCATTCTCGCGACGAGGTGCCGATAGGTGTGTGACCAACGCCTCAGCCGAGGCAGTCGAACACGTATCCCGACGATCAACGACGTCTTCTGGGGGAGCCCGATGAATCACAAGCGGCGCAGCTGGTGGCAGGTCCTGGCCACTCTTGTCGCCTTCACCCTGATCTCCGCCGCCTGTGGTGGCGGCAACGGCGACGACGCCGCCACAGACACCACCCTGCCACCGCAGGGCCTGATCGGCGGTGACGACGACGAGGGCGAGGGCGAGGGATCCGACGACGGCAGCAGTCCCGAGTACGGCGGCCGCATCGTGGTCGCGGTCGAGGCCGAGACCGAGAACTGGCTGCCGGGCGAGGCCGACTTCGTGGTGCCCAGCGGCAGCTCGATCGCCCACACCATCTATGACCCCCTGATGATCCTCAACGAGGACGAGGAGCTGCGGCCCTACCTCGCCGAGAGCATGGAGCCCAACGACGACCTCACCGAGTGGACGCTCACCCTGCGGCCCGACATCACCTTCCACGACGGCTCACCGCTCGACGCCGAGACGCTGGTGTGGAACTTCGAGACGCTGCACGACCAGCCCGGATCGAACAGCGCGGGCTCCATCGCCAACAACGGCATCGAAGAGGTCGAGGCCGTCGACGACCTCACCGTGGTCTATCGCCTGAGCGGACCCAACGCCGCGATGGCAGACTCGCTGCGCAGCTCGCTGGGGTGGCCCGTGTCGCGCCAGGCCTACGAGGAGATGGGTGCCGACGAGTTCGCCGAGAACCCGGTGGGCACCGGCCCGTTCGAGTTCCAGCAGTGGACCCGCGACGACCGCCTCGTCGTCACCCGCAACGAGAACTACTGGCGCACCGACGAGGACGGCAACGAGCTTCCCTACCTCGACGAGGTCGAGTTCCGGCCCATCACCGACGAGGACAGCCGCTACCAGAGCCTCGCTGCCGACTCGGTCCAGGTCATGGTCACCCTCCGGGGCAGCACCGCCAAGCAGGTGCTCAGCCTGGCCGAAGAACGCAACTACCGGGGCAACCTCTACTACGGCAACCAGTCGGGCAGCTCCATCTTCAACACCGAGCGCCCGCCGGTCGACGACCGGCGGGTGCGACGGGCCCTGGTCGCCGCCAGCGACGGCGAGGCCGTGGCGATCGTGCTCGGCGACGACGGGCTGGTGCCGCCGACCAACCAGTTCTTCAACGACGAGAGCCGGTGGTACTCCGAGGAGGCGGCAGAGGCCTACCCCTCAGCGGACGGGCCCGACCTCGAGCTGGCCGACGAGCTCATCACCGAGTACGTGAACGACCCCGACCGCTCCGACGGCAAGGCACCGGGCGAGCCGGTCGAGGTGGAGTACGCCTGCCCGCCCGACCCGAGCCTCATCGAGATCGGCCAGCTCTACCAGCAGGCCTGGGGCAGCCTCGGCGGCGGTGGCATGGTCGAGGTCAGCCTCCGTCAGGTCGAACAGCCCGAGCTGGTCGGCAACGCCATCGACGGCGACTACATGATCAACTGCTGGCGGGCGGGCGCCGGGGCAGGCGACCCACTGACAGCGCTGCAGAGCTTCTTCTCCGATCCGGAGAACAACCCGCTGAACTTCACCAACTTCAGCCATCCCGAGATCGACGAGGCCCTGGTCGACCTCCGCACCAACAGCGACTTCGAGGTCCGGTACGAGGCAGCGGAGACCATCAACCGCATCGCCAACGAGAACTCGATCATGACCTGGAGCATCGCCACCCCGACCTTGGTCGGCTGGCGAGACGACATCCACGGGCTCACCACCTGGCGCCTCCCCGACGGGGACCTGGGCGACGGCACCGCCGGGGGTCACATGCACTTCTCCCAGGTGTGGCTCGAGCAGTAGCAGTCCGGCCCCGGTGACACCGCCGGGTCCACTCCTGCCCACGGGACCCCGACCAGCCCTGCTGGTCGGGGTCCCGTGCTGTCAGGGCGCCGGGGGTTGTGCCGTCGCCTGTCCCAGGTGGCAGAATGGGGAGACCCAGAAAGGGGGCGACCGCAGACACGGCGCCCACCACGACAGGAGAACTCGATGCGCCGCCGCATGATGAAGTCGAAGATCCATCGCGCCACGGTCACCGACGCCAACCTCAACTACGTCGGTTCCATCACCATCGACCGCGGTCTCATGAGCGCCGCCGATCTGCTCGAGAACGAACAGGTCCACGTGCTCGACATCGACAACGGAGCCCGGTTCGAGACCTACGTGATCCCCGGCGAAGCCGGTGACATGTGCCTCAACGGGGCGGCCGCCCGCCTCGTCCAACCGGGCGACAAGGTGATCGTGGTGAGCTACGCCGACTACGACGACCACGAGCTCGAGGACTTCGAGCCCCGTGTCGTGCACGTCGACGAGTTCAACCGCCAGCACCAGCCGGTCCTGGCCTGAGCCCTCGTCGGCCGGGCGCCCGACCGCGCGGGCCGCTCGCGCTCGGCCACACTGGATCCTCGTCGTCGTGAGGAGGCCACGGTGGGCAAGCTGAAGTGGGCAGTGGGCGCGATCGCTGCTGTCGCGGTGCTGATCGTCGGGGGTACCTGGGTCTACATCAACGTGATCCGCGACGATCCGCCCGAACGGCTCGCCTTCGACGCCGGCGAGTCTGGCGAGGACTCCGCCCCCGGCTCGACCGTCGACGACACGACGCCTCCCCCGTCGACGTCGACCACCAGCGCTGCCGATCCCGCTCCGGGCGACCCGGACGTCGATGACGCGGTCGAGGGCCGGTGGGAGATCCGCGGGGAATCGGTCGTCGGGTACCGGGTCGAGGAGGTGCTCTTCGGTCAGTCGACCGAGGGGGTCGGACGGACCAACGAGGTCGACGGTCACCTGACCATCGAGGACACGGCGGTCACCGACGCCACCTTCGTGGTCGACATGGCGACCCTCGAGAGCGATGACGACCGCCGCGACGACCAGTTCCGTGGCCGCATCATGGACGTCGACACCCATCCCACGGCGACCCTGGAGCTCGTCGAGCCGATCGAGCTCGGAGAGATCCCCGCCGAGGGCGAGATCGTCGAGGTCACCGCCACCGTCGAGCTGACGCTACGGGGCACGGCCCGCACGATCCCGATCGACCTGCGGGCTCGCCGGAGCGACGCCACGATCGAGGTCGACGGTTCGGTGCTGATCGTCTTCGAGGACTGGGACATCCCCAACCCCAGCCGCACCGGCATCACCACCGACGACGAGGGCGAGCTTGAGTTCGTGCTGGTCTTCGAGCGGGCCTGAGGCCCGGTCCGCCCCGGCTGTCTCACCCCGCTCCTAGTGTCGAGGTCATCGGGCGAGCGATCGCTCCTGGGCGCCGTCACCACCGGAGACATCCAGCCATGACCACCACCGACGCCAGCACCGAGACGAACACCGACACCGCGCTGCGGCGCATCCGCGGCCTGCTCGACCAAGCCGAGAACACGCCCTACCCCGACGAGGCCGAGACCTTCGCGGAGAAGGCGGCCGAGCTCATGGCCCGCTACCGGGTCGACGAAGCCATGCTGGAGCGGGCCGGGAGGCGTCGCGGCCATGGCATCATCGAGCTCGACGTCGAGCTCGGCCGCGGCCAGTACGTGCGGGCGCGCCTGGCCCTGCTCGGCGCGGTCGCCGGCGCGTTCGGCTGCCGGCTGCTCAGCTCCTCGGGGCCCGACGGCCGCACCGGCCACGTCGTCGGCCATGACGGCGACGTCGACCGGGTCGCGATGCTCTACACGTCGCTGCTGGTGCAGGCCACCAGGGCCGCCGACGCCGAGCCGACCCCCTCGGGCCACGCCCGCGTCACCTTCCGCCGAGGGTTCCTCCTGGGCTTCGCCCATCGCGTCGGCGACCGGCTGGCCGAGCAGATGGCCTCGGCGGTCGACGACGCCGACCGCGCCGCAGGAGGTGCCGGGCCTTCGGTGGCGCTGGTCCTGGCCGATCGCCGCCACGAGGTCGATTCCTGGGTTGCTGATCGCTACGGCCGTCTCGGCCGCTTGGGTCCGGCCGCGCCGGTCCACCTCGACGCCGCGGCCCGGGGCGCGGCGGCCGGCGACCGCGCCGACATCGGCGGTCGTCCCGTCGACGGCCACGGTCGGGCCCTCACCCCGTGACCCCGTCGAGCGACCGGCATCGCCAGCGTTGCTACGACGCCGAGGCGAGCGCCTTCGGCGGCACCACCCTCGACCGCCACCTCGGCTGGGACGACATGGTCGCCTTGTTCGAGGCGGTCACCCGGCACGCCTGGTGGCGCTCACTCGGTGTCGCGCCGCCCGTGCTCCGCCCTGCCCGTCGAGATGCTGCGCGGTCCTCGGCCGACGGTACCACGATCCACATCGCTGCCGGGGGCCGTACGGCGCTCACCCTCGGCCACGAGCTGTGCCATCACCTGATCGCGTCCCTGCAGATCGACGACCCCGGTCACGGTCCCGCCTTCCGTGCCCTCGAGCTGCGGGTCGTCGAGCTTCTCGGCGGCGAAGACGCTCGACAGCAACTCGACGAGGCCTGGCGCCGCCACGGGTTGGACGTCGGCGGGTGGCCGGGTCCCGAGCCTGCGGGCAGCGGCCCGGGGCTCGCCACCTCACTCACCGCAGCAGCACCCGGCCGTCTGCGGGGAGCGGTTCCGCTGTCTGCCCGGTGATCCCAGAGCCCGTGGTCCGGTGACGCTAGGGTCGCCCCCATGGACAAGGTGGTGATCGACTCCGAGATCGTGTCGGAGGTCAAGATCGGCGGAGACTGGTACAGCATCAAGCACGGGAGCCTCCACATCGGGGAGCTCTCGTGGACCCGCGCCGGGGAGACACAGGTCGACTCAGGTCAGCTCGGGTTCACCTTCGAGATCTACGGCAGCCAGGGTTTGGTGGTCGCGGGACCCCTCACCGCCATCACGGGCGTGCGCTACAGCAAGCCCATCTGACCTGCGATCACCCCGCTGCGGGGCCGACGCCGAGCTCGACTCGGCGCAACAGCTGCGCGTTGAGGGCGACGACCACCGTCGAGGTCGACATCAGGATCGCGCCCACGGCGATCGGCAGGATGAACCCCCAGGGCGCGAGCACCCCTGCGGCGACCGGGAGCGCGATGACGTTGTAGCCGGCGGCCCACCACAGGTTCTGCACCATCTTGCGGTAGGTCTGCTGGGAGAGGTGTCGGATGGCCACCACTCCCCGGGGGTCGTCGGAGGCGAGGATGATGCCCGCCGACTCGATGGCGACGTCGGTCCCCGCGCCGATGGCGATGCCGACGTCGGCTCGGGCCAGCGCAGGAGCGTCGTTGACCCCGTCGCCGACCATCGCCACACGACGCCCGCGATCCTGGAGCGCCTCGACCTTGGCGTCCTTGTCCTCGGGCAGGACCTCGGCGAACACCTCGTCGATCTCCAGCTCGGCTGCAACGGCGTCGGCAACCTGTTGGGCATCGCCGGTGATCATGGCCACCGTGACCCCGGCCTCGTGGAGTTGAGCCACCGCGTCGCGGGAGGCCTCGCGGAGCTGGTCCTCGAGGGCGATGGCTCCGATGACCTCGCCGCCGCGAACGACGTGGAGGATCGCGGCCCCTCGGTCCTGCCACCGTTCGAGGTCCTCCCGCAGGTCGTCGGGCACATGGAGTTCGCGCTCGCGCAACAGCGCGGGACCTCCCACCGCGACCTCGGTGCCGTTCACCGTCGCCTGCACGCCCCGGCCCGCCATCGACTCGAACCCGCTGGCGGTGGGTAGCTCGTCCGCTTCCTCCTGCGCGTAGGTGTGGATGGCGCGAGCCAGTGGATGCTCCGAGTCGGATTCGACCGCTCCGGCAAGTCTCAGCATCTCCTCGAGGGAGGTGTCTCCCACAGCGGCAGCATCGGCCACGGTGTGCTCTCCGATGGTCAGGGTGCCGGTCTTGTCGAAGAGCACGGTGTCGATGCTGCGCATCGCCTCGAGTGCCAGCCGGTCCTTGACCAGGATCCCGGACTCGGCCGACTTGGACGTCGAGATGGCGGTGACCAGGGGGATCGCCAGGCCCAGCGCGTGGGGGCAGGCGATGATCAGGACCGTGACCGAACGGTCGAGCGCCACGTCGGGCCGACCGGTCAGTCCCCACACCACGGCGGTGATCGCCGCCGCGGCGACCGCGAGGTAGAACAACCACCCGGCCGTGCGATCGGCGAGTCGCTGGGTGCGCGACTTCGACTGTTGGGCGTCTTCGACCATCTGCTGGATGCCTGCCAGGGTGGTGTCCTCGCCGACGGCATCGACCTCGACCCGCAGGCTCGAGCCGGCCACGACGGTCCCCGCGACGACCCGCTCGCCTTCGCCGCGGGTGACGAGTGTGGACTCACCGGTGATCATCGACTCGTCGAGGTCGGCCGAGCCATCGGCGATCCGCCCATCGGCAGGGACCCGGCCTCCGGGGCGAACGAGGATCGTGTCGCCGACCGCCAGCTCGTCCACCGCCACCATCTCGGTGGAACCGTCCTCGCCGACCCGTTCGGCCTCGTCGGGCATCATCTCGGCCAACGCCGCCAGCGCCCCCCGGGCGCTGCCCACCGCCCGCATCTCGACCCAGTGGCCGAGCAGCATCACCGCGATGAGCAGGGCGAGCTCCCACCACACCTCCGAGTCGAAGAGCCCCAGCGAGGTCGCCAGGGACGCGAGGTAGGCGACGCTGATCGCCATGCCGATCAGCAGCATCATCCCCGGCTGGCGTTGTCGGATCTCGTGGACGGCACCACTGAGGAACGGCCATCCGCCGTAGGCCAAGATGATCGAGCCGAGCACCGGAGCCAACGCATCGTCACCGGAGAACTGCGGGGCGGTGTAGCCGAACCAGTCCTGGATCGTGGGTGCCCACACGACCACGGGAACCGACAGCGCCAGGGTCAACCAGAAGCGGTCACGGAACTGAGCTGCGTGGTCGCCATGGTCGTCGTGTGCCATGGGCTATCCCGGATCGGGGCGCGGAGGCGAGGTCACCGGGAGCAGCGTATCGACCACCCTCCCGCATCGAGCCGCCAACGGTGCTCGTCAGGACCGGAGCGTCCGCGCCCCGAGGGCGCGCTGGGCGATGGTGGCGACCACCAAGGCCGTCATGAGCCACATCCAGCCCGTGAGCCAGCGGGGCAGGGCGAGCATCAGGGAGTACAGCAGGATCGTCTCGGCCCCTTCGACCACGCCGACCGGCATCGAGATGCTGGTGGGCGCCGGGCCTGCCTGCCCCCGCTTCTCGATCAGGGCCGACAGGTACGCCCACGACACCGAGTTCACGTAGAAGGCGGCCAGCAGGGCGGCGCACGCGATCCAGGTCGCCCGCTCGTCGACCGCGACGGCGAGCCCCAGCGGGACGACCGCGTACACCACCGTGTCGGCGAGCTGGTCGAGGTATCCGCCGAGGTCGCTCGTCGAGCCGCGCCGTCGGGCGACCGCACCGTCGAGACCGTCTGCGACGCGGCTCAGCCACCAGAACCCCAACGCGACGACGAACAGCTCCAGTGCCGCGAACGCACCCGCGGCCACGCCCGTGACGAGCGACGCCGAGGTGAGCACCGACGGCGACACCCTGGGGGCGAGCACCCGGACGAACGGTCGGGCCACCCGGTCCTTGACCGGACGAAGACGGGCGTCGATCACCGGTGCCGGACACCGCCGGTCACGGGGCGAGGATCCTGACCTCGACCGCGCCGACGTTGCCTCCCGTCGATCGGTCGACGTCGAAGCGGAACACCTGACCGGTGGTCTCGACCTCGGCCACCTCGACCTCGGCCGGGGTCGCAGCAGGGAACGGGCCGAGCGGTTCACCGCCGTCGACGGTCACCGTGAACGTCTCGGCGATGGCGGACCCATCGGCCATCGACCGGGTCACGAACTCGACCCCGCCGACCTCGGCGGGCGCACCGAGGTCGATCGTGATGTAGGCATCGTCGCCGTCACCCGCCGATGACCACTCGGTCTGACCGTCACCGTCGATCGCGAGCTCGGCGCCGAAGTCCGCACCGAACTCCGAGCTCGCCTCCGACACGGTCGCATCGAGCGCGAGGTTGGTGCCGGTGCGCTCCGGGGTCGGTTCGGTGCCAGATTCGGGAATGGTGAAGGTGCCCGTCTCGGACCGGAACTGGCGACCGTCCGCGGTCGAACCCTGGACCCGGAACACATAGGTGCGTCCCGGCTCGGCACCGGGGAGCAGCACGTCGTGTTCGACGATGCCGGTACCGCTCATGGCGAGACTGTTGTTGAAGTTTCCGAAGCTCTCGTCCTCGCCCCAGATGATGGCGCAGATCATCGGTTCGGTGGTCGTGACCCGGAAGATCCCCCGATCGGGATCAGCAGGGTCGGCCTCGAAGACGAAGTCGCTGTCCTGGACCTCGCTGAAGGGCAGAACCTCGGCGTCCGCGGCGCTGTCGGAGTCATCCGATGGCGAGCAGGCAGCGAGGAGCACCAGTGCCGCGGCGGTCACTCCCACCGCCATCAGATGCTGCCACACCGCGCTGCGGCGCCCGACGAGGTTCGGGGTCGACCGGCTCATCGATCGGGATGATAGGTCTGGTTCGCTGCGATGAGAGGATCGGCCCCTGGTGGCGCAGCGCTGCCGGCTCGCGGTGCCCGGCGCCGAACCAGGCGCGAGACGACGATGCTGGCGAGGATGAGGACCACCGACACCACGAGTGTGGTGCGGTCGATCCCGCCGACCCCCGTGGTCAGATCGCTCAGGGAGGCACCGAGCAGCACGAAGGAGACCGTGCCGGGCAGCGAGCCGATGGCGGTGGCGGCGAGAAACGACCACCGGCGGACTCCCAGGTAGCCGGCGGCGTAGTTGACCAGGTCATAGGGAAGGAAGATGAGCCGCATGAGCAGCACCGCCTCGAAGCTGTTGCGTCGCAAGCGGCCGCGCCAGGTGGCAACCAGACTGGCTCGCTCGACGTCACCGACGAAGCTGCGTCCCACGGCGTGGCCGATCAGCGCCGATCCGTTGGCCCCGACGGCGGCGATGACGACACCCGCGACCGGTCCGTAGAGCAGGCCGGCGGCGACGGTGACCAAGGTGGCGGGCACCAGGACGAAGGGCCGGGCGAGCGAGAGGAGCAGGAACGCCGGCACCGACCACCACGCTCCACGGATCGACTCCACCAGTTCCTGTGCCGCGGCGGTGGTCCCCAGCCCCGAGCTCCATCGGTAGGCGAACCACGCGATGACGATGGCGAGCCACCCCGCGACCAACCCTGCGAGTCGTCGTCGCCGCCTCATGGAAGAGAAACCCTCCACTGCTCCGCCGCATTCCCGGTCGCCCGATCCCGGAATGGGGCGGTTGGGCCACGGGGTTCCACCTGGCATGCCCACGTCCTATGACCTGTTGGTGATCGGCGGCGGTGCCGGCGGTCTCGTCGCCGCCCGCGAGGCCAGGCGACGCGGCGCCTCGTGCCTGATCGTGCAGGACGGACCCGTCGGTGGCGACTGCACCTTCACCGGGTGCGTGCCCTCCAAGGCGCTGATCGCGGCAGCGAACCGGGGCGAATCGTTCGACGACGCGATGTCGGCGGTGCGGCGAGCGATCGAGCGGGTCGCCGCCACAGAGGACGCGACTGCGCTGTCCCGGGCGGGGATCGAGGTGATCGACGGACGAGCCCGGGTCGTCGCTCCCGACGCCGTGGAGGTCGATGGCACGCGGATACGGTGCCGAAACCTGGTGGTGGCGACCGGGTCACGACCAGCGATGCCGCCGATCGCCGGTCTCGCCGAGTTGGGTCCGCTCACCAACGAGACGCTGTTCGACACGTCACCGCGCCCCGAGTCGCTGGTGATCCTCGGCGGTGGGCCGATCGGGTGCGAGATGGCCCAGGCCTTCGCCCGCCTCGGCACCCGGGTCACCCTGATCGAGGCGTTGGATCGCCTGCTGGGCAACGAGGAACCCGATGCCTCCAAGGTCGTCTCCGAGGCACTGAGCGACGACGGCGTCACGGTGATCACCGGTGCCACCGTCGAGCGGGCGGAACGCCTGGAGGACGGGACCGTGCGCATGCACCTGGCCGACGGTGCCCCCGTCGCCGCCGCCGAGCTGCTGGTGGCCACCGGCCGGGTCCCGTCGGGACACGGGATCGGCCTGGAGGAGATCGGGGTCGAGGTCGACCAGCGAGGCGCGGTGGTCGTCGACGCCACGATGGCGACCTCGGTTCGTGGTGTCTGGGCCGTCGGGGACGTCACCGGCGGGATGGCGTTCACCCACGTGGCCGGTCGCCAGGGGTGGGTCGCCGCGTCGAACGCGCTGGCGAAGCTGGCCAGACTCCATCGCTTCCGGTTCGATCCGACGGCGGTCCCCTGGGTGACCTTCACCAGCCCCGAGGTCGGGCGGGTCGGGCTCACCGAGGCCGAGGCCGCCGACCACCATCCCCGTGCCAGGGTGGCCCATCTCGATCTCACCCACGTCGACCGGGCGGTCGCATCGGGGGACGAACGGGGGTTCGTGAAGCTCATCGCCGCCCCCAAGCTCGGCGTTCGACACCTGGGCGGAGGACGGATCATCGGTGCGACGGTCGTGGCACCGACCGGCGGCGATCTGATCCACGAGGCGGCGCTGGCCATGCAGACCAGGATGTTCGCCGGCCGCCTGGCCCAGACCACCCACGCCTATCCCTCGTGGGCGATGGCAATCCAGCAGGCCGCCCTGGCGTTCTTCGGCAGTTCAGCGGGAGTCGAAGCCCGCCCGGTACGTGGTGCGGGCTGACCAGCTCAGGGAGACGGCGACTCCTCGCCCCGGGCGAGTCGTTCGCCGAAGTGGCGGAGGCGGTCGACCGCGTCTTGGGGCACCTCGTCGCGGTGGGTCGCGAGGCTGGCTTTGATCCGCTCGTAGGTCTCTGCTTCGAGTCCGCAGCGGCGGCACTCCTCGAGGTGGTCGGCGATGAGCTCGGCCCGGTCCGGGTCGATGTGGCCGTCGAGATAGCTCTGGAGCAGCTCGCCGACCTGGTGGCAGTCCATCTGCTCGCGTCGCCTGAACAGGTTCGTGATCCACTGCTTCATGAGGTGCTCCTGGGGGCCAGTCCAGACCGGTCGAGCTGGTCGCGGATGCGGCGCCGGGCGCGGTGGAGACGGCTCATCACCGTGCCCACCGGGACGTCGAGCGTGTCGGCTGCCTCGGCGTAGGTGAGCCCATCGATGTCGACCAGCTCCACGATCTGGCGAAACGGTGGATCGAGCGCATCGAGGGCGTCGGTGATGGCGGCGTCGAAGGAACGGTCGACGAAGTCGTCGACCCGCTCGCCGCTCGCCGCCTCGATCATCCGGTCGTTCGCCTCGTCGGGATCACGCAACAGCTCGGGCCGGCGCTTGCGATTGCGGTTGATGTGGGTGTTGCGCAGGATCGTCAACAGCCATGCCCGTGGATAGCGGCCGTCGAAGCGGTCGATGGCCCGATAGGCGCGCACCAGGGTGTCCTGCACCAGGTCCTCGGCCTCGGCATGGTCCCGGGTGAGCGACATGGCGACGCGCAGCATCACCTCGATCTCGGGGAGCACATAGCGTTCGAATGCCGCTTGCTCGGCCTTCTGATCCGGCACGGACCAGAAACCCTAGTGGGGCCTCCCCTATTCCGGGGAAGAGCCGGGCGCGCTACCGGGTTCCGTCTGACGTGCGCATCGTCGACATGCTCGCCCATCTCCGCTACCGGCGCTTCCTCGACGCGCACGTCGACCACGAGCTGAGCGACGTGCTCGCACCGCGGGTGGCGACCCATGTGGCCAGCTGCCCCCGATGTACCGACGAGGCGGATCTGACCATGGTCGTCAAGAGTCACCTCGCGCTGGGTCGGTTCCTTCCGCCACGGCCGGGCCGTGGCAGAAGCTGCGGTGCCTGAGCCACGGGGAGTGGGTCACGGAGTGGCAGCGGGCTCCTCGGTCAGCGCCGAGTCCGGTTGGAAGGCCGCCCACGCGAACCAGAAGGTGTCGAGGTGCTCGACCGGTGTCAGGCGCTCACCGGTGAGGGGACCGTCGACGGCCTGGCCGAGGATGTTCCACTCCGAACCGGTCTGATCGTCGGTGAAGCCGTCATCGTCCCCGGTGAAGGTGAGGTCGTTCCCGTCTGCTGTGGGGATGAACACCCCGGTCGAACCGATGTCGTCGCCATCGGCGATCGAGCCCGAGTCGAGCGCCGATGCGGTGCCCGGCTCCCAGAACACCACCAGTGGCTCTCCGCCCAGCTCGTGGGCGACGACCCGCTCGTCGCGCAGCTGGGTGAGCGGCACCGCGAGGGCCTCGTCGTCGAGCTGGATGCCGACGATCCTGGTCATCGCGGTGAAGCGACCGTCGACCTCACCCTCGAACAGGAACGGCTGGCTGGCCACATCGTCGTAGCCGGGGTAGGGGTTGCGTCCGTAGTCCCTCGAGAACCCGGTCTCGCGGCTGAGCACCAGGGCGTCGGGGTTGGCGTCCCGCCAGCGGCCCCAGGGAACGGTGGCGACCGGGAAGGTGTCGAGGGTGGTACCGGTGAGCTCGCCGACGATTCCCTGACCGGTGAAGTGGCTCCACAACGTCTCGGTCTGGCGGTCGTACATGACCAGCGCCGAGTTCCACAACATGCCCGAGGTGCCGAAGTCGAGCACCAGGTCGTCGAGACGTCGGTCATAGGCCACCGCCGAGTTGCACAGCGGGCAGTAGGTGACCGCCACGGGAACACCGGCGACGGTGTCGTTCACGATCTCGTGCCACATCAGGATCTGCACCGGATAGGCCCGTGCCTCGCCGTCGATCTCGACCGCGAGCACCGGCTCGTCGTCGGCCAGGAAGTCCACGTCATCGACCGACAGGAACCGGGGCTCGTCGATCGGTGGGATGCCGTCGGGTGGAGGTCCGCCGCTGATGATCTCGTCCATCGGTACCAGGGGGCTCGGCCCCTCGATCTCGGCCCGTCCCCTGGCCATGTCGAGGCCCGAGATGGTGACCGCCGACGGCGACGACTCGACCTGATCGACCGTGATCGACGTGGAGTCCCGGGCTGGTTCGGTCCCGTCTTCGGTCCTGTTCTCGGTCACGAACTCGGGCGGAGCCCCGACCGATTCGTCGTTCTCCCCCGCCGAGCACGCGGCCAGGACGAGCACCAGCACCGCGAGCAAGCCGGCGCTGCGGTGGAGAGGGAACACGAGTGAGTTCATACGACGGAAACCCGGCGAGGGAGCGAGGACTTCCCGGATCGGGAATCGAGCGACCCGACCCCGGGGTTCCTGGCTACGGTGCCCCCGATCCCGCTCTCACGTCCGAGGAGACCCCATGGAGCTCGACGACCGGCAACGACAGCTGTGCAGCGAGAGCCGCTGGGACTTCTCGGACCTTCGGGCGCTGTTCCTCAACTGCACCCTGAAGCCCTCACCCGAGCAGTCCAACACCCAGGGGCTCGCCGACATCGCCATCGCGGTGATGGAGGCCAACGGGGTGGCCTGCGAGGTCGTTCGAGCGGTGGATCACGACCTGCCACCGGGCGTGCAACCGGACATGACCGAGCACGGGTTCGCCACCGACGAGTGGCCCGGCCTCTACGAACGGGTGATGGCAGCCGACATCGTCGTGGTGATGACGCCGATCTGGCTGGGTGAGAAGTCCTCGGTCTGCAGCCGCGTGATCGAACGCCTCTACGGCAACTCGGCGGTGCTCAACGACGCCGGCCAGTACGCCTACTACGGACGGGTCGGCGGATGCCTGGTGACCGGCAACGAGGACGGCGCCAAGCACTGCGCCATGAACATCCTCTACTCGCTGCAACACCTGGGGTTCACGATCCCCCCACAGGCCGACGCGGCGTGGCTCGGCGAGGCCGGTCCCGGTCCCTCGTACCTCGACCCGGGTTCGGGTGGGCCGGACAACGACTTCACCAACCGCAACACCACCTTCATGGCCTGGAACCTCCTGCACATGGCCCGCCTGCTCGCCGACCAGGGAGGCATCCCCGCCCACGGCAACCAGCGCGCCGGGTGGGACGCCGGCTGCCGCTACGACTACGCCAACCCCGAGTACCGATAGGCAGGGTGCACGCGATCAGCCGTCGCGCGGGACCGAGACGGTGGCCGTCTCACCGCCGTATCCGCTGATCTGATCGCGGCCCTCGACGGTGATCTCGTCGACGCCGTCGGGGATCTCCACCGTCGTGCTGCGGGTGAAGGGCTGCTCGCCCGCATGGTCGTGCAGGAGCTCGCGACGGCCGAGCTCGTTGCCGTCCTCATCGAGCACGCGCCAGGCGTCGGCGTAGCGCTCGGGTGAGTCATAGGGCGATGACAACGTGGCCGCCACCTCGTAACGTCGGTCGCCCAACGGGGTGATCTCCACCTCGACGACGTCGGGGAAGCGTTCTGTCTCCTCGTCGTCGGCGTCGTCCGCAACACTTCTGGTGGTGTCGACGTCGGTCGCGGGTGCCTGCGGATCCGAGTCGTCGGTGCCACAGGCGCCGGCCACGAGCACCACCATGGCCGTGACCGCCGACGCCACCATCCTCGTCCGCCAGCCACTGCGCTCATCCGTCACGGACATGTGCACCCACGGTACCGGGCGCGTCACATGTTCTCGCCCGGAAGGTTGCTGGCCTGTTCGATCCAGGACCGGAGTTGGTTCTCGTCGAGCTCGTCGTCTTCGTGGATGTCGAAGTACCGCACCTCGGGGTGCTTGGAGCCCTTCGGTGGCACGGGGTCGAGCGATGTGCCGCGAAAGAACTGCAGCTGCACGTACTTGGTGTAGCACCGGAAGGCGAGGAACCAGCCTTCGCCTTCGAAGCCGTAGAACGGCTGGTTCCACTTCACGGCCTTGTGCACGTCGGGGACGGTGCGGACGATGAGCTCGTCGAGGCGTTCGCCGAGGTGTCGCTTCCATCCGGGCATCGCCGCGATGTAGTCCTGCACCGGGCCGTCGCCCTCGCCCTTGGGGATCTGCGGGTTTCCGCCCGAGAGCAAGGTGGGCCCGGCCTCGTCCTTCCTGCGGTCGGTCATCGGATCGTGCTCCTCTCTGCGGTGACGGTCAGCCAGCCAGGTGCTTCTCGAGCGCGTCGAGCTGGGCCTTGTAGCCCCACTTCATCCCGAAGGCGGCGAGCTTCGCCTTGGCGCCGATGTCGATGATGCTCACGTGCAGGGTGAGCAGCGTCGAATCGCCGTCGGAAGACAGGGTGAGGTCGTTGGTGTGCTGGATCGTCGTGTCGTCCTCGCCTTCGGTCCACGACCGGGCGTCATAGGTCAGTCGCCGCGGCTCGTCGATGTGGGTGAAGGTGCCTTCCATCGGCCAGCGGGTGCCGGCGTAGGTGCCCATCTCCTCACCGGCGACGGTGACGACATAGAGGCGTCCGCCGACCCGGAGGTCGACCTCGCACTCGGCCACCGATGTCTTCGGCGGTCCCCACCAGGACCGGAGACGCTCCGCCTCGGTCCATGCCGCCCAAACAGCATCCACCGGGGCGGCGTAGGAACGTTCGAACCGCAGCTCCTTCTTCTTCCTCAGCAGTCGTGAGATCATGGCTGACTCCGGTCTGTGGGGTTCGTGTGCAGGTAGTCGTCCAGGGAGTCGAGCCGAACCTCCCAGAGGTGCTCGAAGGAGTCGACCCAACGGGCGATCTGGTCGAAGGGCTCGGCTTGCAGGTGGTAGATGCGCTGCCGAGCCCGGGGTTCGACGCGGACGAGTCCGGAGTCGGCCAGCACCTTCAGGTGCTTCGAGACCTGGGGCTGGCGGAGACCCAAGGTCTCGGCGATCTCCCCCACCGCGAACGAGCTCGTCCGCAGCAGTTCGATGATCTGCAGCCGGTGCGGCTCACCCAATGCGCTGAACACTGCCGCCTGCATGCGGGCACGGTACGACGCGGAGATATTCCTGTCAAGGAATATATCTCGGGTCCCCCGTATCGACCGAGACCTGCCGTTCTCGATCCAGGTGGCCGATCAGTGCCTGTCGGTGAATGGCGACCTCACGCCGGCGCGGTGGCCGATGTCGGTCATGTTGCTCGGTGGCACGGCCGAGCTGGGCGTCATCGATCCCGTAGCGGTGTTCCGGCCGGCGATCTCGCC
>JBKGZW010000102.1:0-11066 GCA_046543225.1 Acidimicrobiales bacterium | reverse complement strand
ATCGAGGTCACCTTCGACATCGACGCCAACGGCATCGTCCACGTCTCGGCCAAGGACCGGGCGACCAACAAGGAGCAGTCGATGACCATCACCGGTCAGTCCTCGCTCGACAAGGACACCATCGACCAGATGGTCAAGGACGCCGAGGCCCACGCCGAGGAGGACCGCCGCCGCCGCGAGGAGGCCGAGGTCCGCAACAACGCCGACTCGCTCGTCTACCAGACCGAGAAGGTGCTGCGTGAGCAGGGCGAGAAGTTCTCCGGCGACGAGAAGTCCTCGGTCGAGTCCGCGCTCGAAGACCTGAAGAAGGCGCTCGCCGGCGACGACGTCGAGGCGATCAAGACCTCGACCGAGACCCTCATGTCGGCCAGCCAGAGCTTCACCCAGCGGCTCTACGAGCAGGCTGCGGCCGAGCAGTCCGGTGAGGCCACCCCGCCGCCCGGCGGTGAGACCGCGAGCGACGACGAGGTCGTCGACGCCGAGATCGTCGACGCCGAGGTCGTCGACGAGGACGAGCAGTCGTGACCCAGGCCCACCCGCCCGACGATCACCGACCCGAGCCGTCTGGGGACGAGGCGCCGGCGACATCCGAACCCGATGTCGCCGGCGCCGATCCCGAACCCTCCACCGGGGCATCCACCCGGCCCGATCTCGAGGGGCTCGCCCCCGACGACCTCGAGTCGCTGGCCACCGAGACCTTCGACCGGCTCGACGCCGTGGTCGCCGAGCGCGACGACTACCTCGACCGTCTCCGCCGTCTCCAGGCCGACTTCGAGAACTACAAGAAGCGAAGCACCAAGGAGCACAAGGAGGCCGGCGAGCGGGCCACCGCTCGGCTGGCCGAGTCGCTGCTCCCGGTGCTCGACTCCTGCGACGCGGCGATGGTGCACGGTGCCACCTCGGTCGAACCGATCTTCGCCTCCCTGCTCGGTGCGCTCGAGAAGGAAGGTCTCGAACGGGTCGATCCCCTCGACCTTCCCTTCGACCCCGAGCACCACGAGGCCGTGCTGCACGAGCACGACGACGAGGCGGAGGCTCCCACCGTGGTCGAGGTGCTTCGCCCCGGCTACGTGTGGAAGCACAAGGTGCTGCGACCGGCGATGGTGAAGGTCAAGGGGTGAGGCACCGGCCGGTGCCGGTGGCGCCGGCGAACCAGAAAGGAGGTGAGAGGTGACCGCGCAGAGCGAATGGCTCGACAAGGACTACTACAAGGTGCTCGGCGTGTCCGAGACCGCGAGCCAGAAGGAGATCACCTCCGCCTACCGCAAGCTGGCCCGAGACTTCCACCCGGACGCCAACCCCGACGATCCCAAGGCCGAGGAGCGGTTCAAGGAGGTGTCGGCGGCCTACCAGATCGTCGGCGACCCCGAGAAGCGCAAGGAGTACGACGAGTTCCGGCGCCTGGGTCCCATGGCCGGCGGCATGGGCGGCGGCGCCGGCGGACCAGGTGGCTCGTTCACCTTCACCGCCGACGATCTCGGCGACCTCTTCGGCGGCTTGTTCACACGGGGCGGGCGCGCCGGCGGAGGGCGCGCCGGCGGCCGTGGCGCTCGCGGCGCCGGGCCCCAGCGCGGCGCCGATCTCGAGGCCGAGCTGCACCTCGGGTTCACCGACGCGGTCAAGGGCGTCACCACCGAGGTCCACCTCACCTCCGACGCACCCTGCTCCACCTGTGGCGGCAGCGGCGCCAAGCCGGGCACCGCCCCGGTCACCTGTCCCCGCTGTGGCGGGCGGGGCCTGCTCGACGACAACCAGGGCTTCTTCTCGTTCAGCCAACCGTGCCCGAGCTGTGCCGGACGGGGCCAGATCGTCGAGGAAGCCTGCGGCACCTGCCGTGGCACCGGCGTCGAGCGTCGGCCACGCCAGGTCAAGGTCCGCATCCCCGCCGGGGTCGCCGATGGTCAGCGCATCCGGCTCAAGGGTCGGGGCGGTGCCGGTCGCAACGGCGGACCCCCGGGCGACCTCTACGTGGTGGTGTCGGTGGCCGAGCACCCGATCTTCGGGCGATCCGGCAAGCACCTCACCATCACCGTCCCCATCACCTATCCCGAAGCGGTGCTCGGCGCCGACATCCGGGTCCCCACCCTCGACGGCGACCCGGTCACGGTCCGGATCCCGCCCGGCACCCGATCGGGTCGCACGTTCCGGGTGCGTGGCCGTGGCGTCGTCCCGGCGTCGGGTGCTCCCGGCGACCTGTTGGTCACCGTCGAGGTGGCGGTGCCGTCGAAGCTGTCGGACGCCGAGCGCAAGGCGGTCGAAGCGCTGGCCGAGCTCGAACCCGAGGTCTCGCCCCGCGCCCATCTGGGAGTGTGATGACCAGTGCCGTCGCGTCCTGATGACTCGGATCGTCGCTCCCGTGTGGCCCGCGACCACGCCGTCTATGTGATCTCGGTCGCGGCCGAGCTCGCCGGCGTCCACCCCCAGACCCTGCGCATCTACGAGCGCAAGGGTCTGGTCGATCCCGCCCGCACGGGTGGGGGAAGCCGCCGCTACAGCGACGACGACGTCGCCATGTTGCGCCGCATCCAGGACCTCACCAACGAGGGCCTCAACCTGGCGGGGGTCAAGCGGGTGCTCGAGATGGAAGCCGAGCTCGCCGGGTTGCGAGACGAGCTCGAACGGGTCCGCCGCGAGGCCGAGGACGCCATCGAGGCCGCCCACCGCCAGTACCGCCGCGACCTGGTCCCGGTCAACCAGGCGGTCATGCTCTACGACAAGGGCCGGGCGGCTCGCCGCCGACGAGGTCCAGGCCGCTGACCAGGGCCGATGCCCCAAAGTTGATAATGATATTGATAGGTTTTTGTCACTCTCGCAGATAGGCTGATGGCATGTCACTCGATCCCAACCGCTGGACGCTCAAGACCCAGGAAGCGGTCAACGCCGCCATCAACGCCGCCCGCTCCAACTCCAACCCCGAGGTCACCCCCGAGCACCTGCTGGTCGCGCTGCTGCAGCAGGAGGAAGGGGTGGTCATGCCCATCCTGTCCAAGGTCGGCAAGGCCCCGCTGTCGGTGCGCAACCAGGCCAACGATGCGGTGGCCAAGCTGCCCAAGGCCTACGGCAGCGAGGCCCGCATCTCGCGCTCGTTCAACGAGGTGCTCACCGTCGCCGACCAGGCTCGCAGCGAGCTCGGCGACGAGTACATCTCCACCGAGCACCTCCTGTTGGCCCTGGCCGACCACATCGAGGTCTCCCGCGAGGAGCTGCTCGGCGCGCTGCGCGACGTCCGCGGCAGCCACCAGGTCACCTCCCAGAACCCCGAAGACCAGTACCAGGCGCTCGAGAAGTACGGGCGCGACCTCACCGAGCTGGCCCGCCAGGGCAAGCTCGACCCCGTCATCGGTCGCGACGAGGAGATCCGCCGCACCATCCAGGTGCTGTCTCGGCGTACCAAGAACAACCCGGTGCTCATCGGTGAGCCCGGTGTCGGCAAGACAGCCATCGTCGAGGGCCTGGCCGGCCGCATCGTCGAGGGCGACGTCCCCGAGAGCCTGAAGAACAAGCGGCTGGTGTCGCTCGACCTGTCGTCGATGGTCGCTGGCGCCAAGTACCGCGGCGAGTTCGAGGAGCGCCTCAAGGCGGTGCTCAAGGAGATCGCCGACGCCGAGGGCCAGGTCATCACCTTCATCGACGAGCTGCACACCATCGTCGGTGCCGGCGCGGCCGAAGGTGCCATGGACGCCGGCAACATGATCAAGCCCATGCTGGCCCGCGGCGAGCTGCGCATGGTCGGTGCCACCACCCTCGACGAGTTCCGCAAGCACATCGAAAAGGACGCCGCCCTCGAGCGCCGCTTCCAGCAGGTGTTCGTCGGCGAGCCGTCGGTGGAGGCCACCATCGCCATCCTCCGCGGCCTCAAGGAGCGCTACGAGGTCCACCACGGCGTGCGCATCCAGGACGCGGCACTCGTCGCCGCCGGCGTGCTCTCCGACCGCTACCTCACCGGCCGGTTCCTGCCCGACAAGGCCATCGACCTCGTCGACGAGGCCGCCTCCAAGCTGCGCATCGAGATCGACTCGATGCCCACCGAGATCGACGTCGTCGACCGCCGCATCCGCCAGCTCGAGATCGAGCGGGTCGCCCTCGCCAAGGAGACCGACGAGGCCTCCGCCGAACGGCTGGCGTCGCTCGATGCCGAACTGGCCGACCTGCGCGAGCAGAAGTCGGGCATGGTCGCCCACTGGCAGTCCGAGAAGGACGCCATCGACCGCATCCGCGACCTCAAGGAGCAGCTCGAGTCCAAGCGCTCCGAGGTCGAGCGCGAACCCGACCTCGAGAAGGCGGCCGAGATCCGCTACGGCCAGCTCCCCGAGCTCGAGCGCCAGGTCGAAGAGGCCACCGTTGCGCTCACCGCGCTGCAGGCCGAGCAGAAGATGCTCAAGGAAGAGGTCGACGAGGAGGACATCGCCGAGGTCGTCAGCAACTGGACCGGCGTCCCCGTCACCCGGCTGATGGAGGGCGAGCTGGCCAAGCTGGTGCGCCTCGAGGAGGTGCTCCAACGGCGGGTCGTCGGCCAGGACGACGCGGTGCACCTGGTCGCCAACGCCATCCGCCGCAGCCGTGCCGGCATCTCCGACCCCGACCGGCCCATCGGGTCGTTCCTGTTCCTCGGCCCCACCGGTGTCGGCAAGACCGAGCTGGCCCGCAGCCTGGCCGACTTCCTCTTCGACGACGAGCGGGCGATGGTCCGCATCGACATGTCCGAATACATGGAGAAGCACTCGGTCAGCCGCCTCATCGGGGCGCCTCCCGGCTACGTCGGCTACGACGAGGGCGGCCAGCTCACCGAGGTGGTGCGGCGCCGCCCGTACGCGGTGGTCCTGCTCGACGAGATCGAAAAGGCCCACAACGACGTGTTCAACGTGTTGTTGCAGCTACTCGACGACGGTCGGCTCACCGACGGGCAGGGTCGCACGGTCGACTTCTCCAACGTGGTGCTGATCATGACGTCCAACCTGCCCGGCGATCCTCACGACTTCTTCAAGCCCGAGTTCATGAACCGGATCGACGACGTCGTGCGGTTCCGCCAGCTCACCGAGGACGACCTGGGCCAGATCGTCGAGATCCAGCTCGACCGGTTGCGCGAGCGCCTCGCCGAGCGCCGCATCGAGCTCGAGGTCACCTCTGCGGCCGCCGGTCTCATCGCCCGCGAGGGCTACGACCCCGCCTTCGGCGCCCGACCGCTCAAGCGGGTCATCCAGCGTGAGCTGGGCGACCGTCTGGCCATGGCGCTGCTCGAGGGCCGGTTCAACGACGGCGACACCGTGAAGGTCGATGTCGACGGCGGCACGTTGACCCTTGCGTAGGTCCCCCCGACTGATACGGTGGGGGACGCAGGAGACTCCCAGCCGGGAGCTCTGAGCCGAACCTTCCGAACCGGACCCTCTGTTGTCAGGGTCCCCGTCCAGTCACCAGGCCCCACCAGTTGCTGGTGGGGCTGCCCGATCGGGCCCACGTCCGGCACCGTGAGTGCCGGACGGTCAGCGGTGTTCGGCCTCCCGTCCTCAGCCTGACTGGGACGGCGCCGACCCAGGTCACAACCACCAGCCGATCGGGCACCGCCGTCGCTGCCCGCTTGGCTCTGTTCGAGTGCGAGGAGGGTTGCTGTGTCCCTCACCGACCTGAATGGCTCCCGCCGTAGTCGTCAGATCGCGTCGTCGGAGATCCGCGAGCTGCTGCGTCTCACCCAGGGCTCGGAGATCATCTCCTTGGCGGGCGGGCTTCCCGACCCCGAGCTGTTCCCCACCGAGGCGATCGCCCGAGCCTCGGCCACGGTCGCACTCGACCGTGGCCCGCTCCAGTACGGCCCCACCGAGGGCGACGATCGGCTGCGGGCGTGGATCGCCGAGCGCCACACCCGCCGGACCGGCCACCCGACCGACGCCAACCAGGTGATCGTCACCGCCGGTTCGCAGCAGGCACTCGACCTGGTCGCCCGCGTCCTTGCCGATGCCGGCGATCTGGTTGCGGTCGACGACCCCGGCTACATCGGTGCGCTCCAGGCGTTCTGCGGCGCCGAGCTCGAGCTCGCGGGCATCCCCGTCGACGCCGGGGGGCTCGATGTGGACCATCTCGGCGACCGGCTGGCAAACGGCCTGGCACCGCAGTTCGTCTACACCGTGCCCACCTTCCAGAACCCCACCGGGACCACGTTGTCCGCCGAGCGGCGTCGCGTGCTGGGCGAGCTCGCCGAGCACTACGGCTTCGTGGTCGTCGAGGACGACCCCTACGACGAGCTGAGCTTCGCCGACCCGGCCCCTCCGCCACTGGGCGCGTTCACCGATCTGGTCGTGTCGATCGGCTCGTTCTCCAAGACGATCGCTCCCGGTCTGCGGGTCGGTTGGTTGATCGCCCCGCCAACGTTGGCCCCGGTGCTGTCCAAGGCCAAGCAGGCCCTCGATCTGCACACCTCGAGCGTCGCGCAGGCCATCGTCGCCGAGCTGGTGACCACACCGGGTTGGTTCAGCTCCCACATCGACCACGTCGCCGCGATCTACCACCGAAGGGCGGCAACCCTCCACGGCGCGCTGGAGGGCAGGTGGGGCGACACCATCGACTGTGCTCCTGCCGAGGGCGGCATGTTCCTGTGGGCCACGCTGCCCGAAGGTGGCGGTGTCGACACCCGCACCCTGCTGGCCCCGGCCCTGGCCGAGAACGTGGCCTTCGTCCCCGGCGGTGCGTTCGCGGTCGAGCGCGACCTGAGCTCCAGCATGCGCCTCTCCTTCGCCACTGTCTCCGAACCAGATCTCGTCGAGGGCGCGGATCGCCTGGCCCGGGTGGTCACCCAGGAGCTGTGGTCGCCGACCGTCGACGACCAGCCCGCACTCTCCATCGCGGGCATCGACGAGGCGGAGGACATGTCGCTGGTGAGCGTCGAGGAGCGCCTGGTGTACGCGAACGAGGCCAGAGCGGTGAAGTTCCCCCGCCCCGAGGCGCTCTGAGACCGCGGGATCGCCTCAGCCAGGCTCGTGATCGTCGGGTCCGGGCCGAGGTGTGGGGGCGGCGGAGATGGCGACCTCGGTGACCGCCCGGGCGCCGACGCGGGTCACCTCGAACTGCCAGTCGCCCACCTCCACCGTGTCGCCGGGTTCGTCGGGCAAGCGTTGGAGATGGGCGAGGACGAGCCCGGCCACGGTGGTGTAGTCGCCGTCGGGCACGTCGACCCCCAGGTCTTCGAGGTCGTGGATCGGGAATCGGCCGGGCACCACCACGACCCCGCCGGGTCGGCGGCGCACCGAGAGCATGTCGCGGTCGGTCTCGTCGTAGATCTCGCCGACGAGCTCCTCCACCAGGTCCTCGACGGTGATGATGCCCTCGGTGCCGCCGTGCTCGTTGATCACGATCGCCATCTGGATGTGGCGTTGCTGCATCTCGCGCAGCGCGTCGAGGGCGAGGGCGGACTCGGGGAGGACGAGCGGCGAGTAGGAGACCGACCCGACGCTGCGGTCGTCGTCGACGAGCAGATCGCGGATGTGGACGATGCCGGTCACCTCGTCGAGCGCAGCGCCGCGGCCGACCGGGGCGCGTGCGTGTCCGGAGGCGGCGAGCGCCCCGAGCGCGTCACGGCACGGCGCGTCGGCGTCGAGGACGAACACCTCGGGGCGGGGCTTGAGGATCTCGGCCAGTCTCCGGTCGGCGATCTCGAAGGCCCCGGAGATGATCCGGCGTTGCTGGGGCGAGAAGCTCACCTGCGACGCCACCAGCTCGCGCAGCTCCTCCTCGGTGATCTCCTCACGCTCGCTGTGGGGGTCGCCGCCGAGGACGCGGACGACCAGGTTGGTCGAGTGCGACAGCAGCCAGATGACCGGTCGGGTCAGCTTGGCGAGCCCGGCGAGGGGCCGGGCTACGAGGAGGCCCCACCGTTCGGCCCGCTGCATGGCGAGCCGCTTGGGGGCGAGCTCGCCGACCACGAGGGTGGCGTAGGAGAGGATGACCGTCACCACCACGATCGAGGTGGGACGGGCGACCTCGCCCAAGGGGTCGAGCAGGTTCTCGACGGGGGCCGCGAGGGCGACCGCGGCCGAGGCCGAGGCGAGGAAGCCGGCCAGGGTGATGCCGATCTGGATGGTGGCGAGGAAGCGGTTGGGGTCCCGCGCCAGTCGTGCCAGCGCCGCTCCTCGGGCCGAGGTGGTCTCGAGACGCTGGAGCTGGCCTTCGCGCAGCGACACGAGTGCCAGCTCGGATCCGGCGAACACAGCGTTGACGAGCACGAGCACCCCGACCAGGCTGAGCTGGAGCCAGTAGCCGTTCACGGGTCGTTCCTTTCCGGCCGGTCGGTGGCGGCGGTCGTTGCCCGGCCAGGGTGGCTCACCCTATGCGCCGGTCCACGTTGGGTGACGGCATGCGGGTGCCGATTGCCGCGAGGGGCGACCTATCGGCCACGTGGAGTGAGAACTGGATGGGTCGGTCGGCTCATATCCACAGTTTCGCTGGACATCTGCCACGTAGCGTGGTTGTCTGATCGGCACGTCACTGCGCCACGACATAGCGGTGACAGGGGAAGTGTCGATCCGCGGGCCCGTAATCTGGTCGCTTAGGCCCGCGGGGAGCTAGAGCGAACCCGGCCCCTTCTCGAGGAGCCGTGCATCCCTGAGGCGGCTCGGCTCCTCATACGCCACGAATTGAGGAGGCCACGTCATGCCTATGTTCCCCCGCGCCCCTGGGTCCACCCGACCCCGGAGCAGGATCCTGAGCGGAGTCGGGCTCGTCCTGGCCCTGCTCGCCAGCCTGATCGCGTTCGCCTCGTCCCCGGTCGACGCCACCGGTGGCCAGGGCAGCGACGACGAGTGCTACGTCGAGGTCCAAGAGACCAAGTACAAGCGTGAGATTCCCGAGCACACGTATGAGAAGCACACATCCACTCGCTACTGGGACCCCCAGGACTGGGAGTGGGGAGACTGGTCTGAGTGGACGCTCTGGGGTGGCGGATCGACACAGACCGTGGTGGGCTTCGACCCGCCGGAGTACGTCGACACATCGGGCGACCCGATCTCCGAAGACGGTGTTCCCCACGGCTCCGGCTTCGGCTGGGAGCGGAACTACCGCTACCAGATGAAGCCGGACAGCACCACCGGTTCTGGAACGTACGAGAAGACCGGCTGGCTGACCGAAGAGCCTGACGGCGATGGCTGGCAGGTGTGGAAGACCCGGACGGTGAAGGGAGAGACCTTCCCCTGTCCCTCCGCGGAGGCGACGTCGGGCACCTGCGAGGCACCGGGCGAGATCACTCCGACGGAGTCGGAGCACTACACCTCCGAGATCGAGGACGGCGTCGTGACCTTCACCGCCACCCCGCCGGCTGTGTTCGGTGACGATGTCCAGACCGAGTTCGACTTCTCCGACGAGATCGCCCAGCTCGAAGGCGAGCAGTGCGATGAAGAGGTCACCCCGGAGGATCCCGAAGTGACGCTCTCGAAGGAGTGTGAGGTCCCCGACAAGCTGCACGTCCCCGAGACCGAGGGTGTGACCTACTTCCTCGGCGATGATGATGTGACCGGCGAGACGCTGGAGGGCTCACAGTCCGGCACCCTGACCGCCGAGGCGGACGAGGGCTACAAGCTGAACGATCCGGACTGGGAGTTCACGTTCGATCTGGCCGCGGCCGAGCCGTGCCCCGAGGAGGTCGCCCCCGGCGAGCCGGGAGTGAACCAGTCCGAGGAGTGCGAGGTCGAAGGCACACTGGTGATTCCCGACACCGGTGGCGTGGTGTACCTGCTCGACACCGGCGAAGGCGACGAGGTGATCGAGCCCGGCACCCATGAGGGTCCGATCAGCGGCACCCTGTCGGTCGAGGCCGAGGAAGGCCACGTCCTGGTCGGCGACGACGACTTCCCGATGGAGATCGACATCGCCGCCGCGGAGGATTGCCCGCCACCGCCTCCGCCACCGGAGGACCCGGATGATCCGGTGACCTCGGCTTCGGTCGACTACGTCTGTGACGCCGACGGCAGCGTGACGTTCTCGAGCACCGATGGTGCCTCGGACTTCGTCGTCGAGGTCGATGGCGAGATCGTCCACTCCGAGACCCTCGAGGGCACGAACGAGGTCGATATCACCATCGACGGGACCACCAGCGTCATCGTCCGGGCCGACGATGTCGTGCTGGTCAACGAGAACGTCGAGTTCGAGGCTTGCGACGACGACGGTGAGGTCGGGGGCATCGGTGCGCAGGCTCCCGAGCCCGAGACCGAGGAGCCCCAGGAGGAGCCCCCGGCGTCGGCACCCACCTCGCTGCCCCGCACCGGCATCTCCGCCGGCGTCCTCGCCATGGTCGCCGCGCTGACCATGGGCTTCGGCGCCACCCTGCGGGCCGCCAGCCGCCGCCTGCGGTAACCGCCTGAGCGGCAGTACCGCACAACCGAATGCAGTGTGACGGTGGGGAGCCCCAGCCACGGGGGCTCCCCACCGCCGCGTCCGAGCTGAGCCCAACGGCCCAAGCCCTTCGGACCATTGGCGGAGAATGGGACCTCCGGCCCATGAAATCACGCAAAGTGGTTGCCATACTGCGCTCAGTGATCAACCCCGAGTTGGTCACTGCGGGAGACGAAGATCCCACCAACTCCTTGGTCGCACACAGTTGGTGGAGGAGTCAGAGCGAACCCGGCCCGTGTACCTGAGACACCGGTCGGGTTCTGTGCTGTTCACGGGGCCCGGCCCTTGCCAAGGAGACCGGACATGACCACCCCCCGCCGCAGAGTCGCCGCCCTCGCCTCTGCCATCTTCAGCCTCGTGCTCTTCGGTGCCGCGATCGCGGTACCCGCTGGAGCCAACCCGGGCAACGGCAACAGCAACGGCAACAGCGGTGCCATCTTCATCAAGGACGACGCCGGCATGGAGCACCCGGGGAACAACCCGCACGTGTGTCGCTTCACCGTCGTGGGACGTGGCCTCGAGGCAGACGCCGAGGTCACCATCACCATCGAGACCCAGGGGAACAACGGCGGTGAGGACCAGACGCCGCTCACCGTGACCACCGATGACGAAGGCGATTTCTCGACCGTCGAGCTCGACATCCCCGATGGCCACTACAAGGCCACCGCCTCCATCGACGACAAGAAGGTCAACTC
>JBKGZW010000101.1:0-11112 GCA_046543225.1 Acidimicrobiales bacterium | reverse complement strand
GGGCGGGTGATGCCCCATGGACGAACCCTATGGAGGGGGTGTGACATCTAAGGTCACCCCGGGCGTGCCCGGCTCCGCCCGACCGACCAGATCGAGCCGATGGGCCCGTCAGTGCTCGAACAGGGTCTCGAGGCGGGCGGCGACCCGCTGGTAGGCGGCGATGGGGATGAGATGGGCACCGGTGAAGCCGCCGTGGTCGCGGATGGCCGCGAGATGCTCGCAGGCCAGGTCCACCCCGGCGGTGGGATCGTCATCGAGGGCGGCGAGCCAGGACTCGGGGGCTGCCAGCTGGGGGACCCGCTCGCCGAGCTTTCGCGCCTGGGTGGCGCTGGCGGGGACCATGACCCCGGCATAGATCGGGCCGTCGTAGTCGATGGTGTCCCGCCACGCTGCGAGATCGTCGATCGAGTAGGACACCTGCACGTAGAGCGCGTCCGCCTCCTTCTTCCATGCCGGCACCGGTCCGAGGCCGGTGGCGACACCGGCGCGCATGTTGCGACCCTCCATCGCAGGGGTGTCGGCGAAGGTCCGCAACTCGTCGAGCATCGACCGGACGGTGAGCTGTGCGGTGCGCTGTCCCGTGGTGGGTCGGTCGCCGAACACGAAGAGGAACTCGTCGACACCGTAGGCCGAGGCGGTGAGCAGGTCGCGCCGGAACCCCAGCAGGTTCCGGTCGCGAGCGTTGATGCAGGCCACAGCCCTGCTGCCCATGCGCTCCACCTCGTGGGCGACGGCGATGCTCGACACGGTGGCCCGACCGATGTGGTTGTCGGGGATCAGGAATCGTGCCGACACGCTGTTCATCACCCCGGCCTCTCTCCGCACGTGGCTGAGGTCGGGCTTGGTCGCGGGCTCCAGTTCACAGATGATCTCGAAGGTTCGCGCCATCGGGCCAGGGTAACGAGCGGGACCCACCCCGCCGGAACCCTCTCGACCACCCGATCCGACCGAACCTGATCTACTGATGGGGTGAACCCGGGCTCGATGCTCACCTTCGCCGCGGGGGTCGCGGTCCTGATCGTCGGGGCCGAACTGCTGGTGCGGGGGGCGACCAGGGTCGCGACCCGCACCGGCCTGTCGTCGGTGGTGATCGGCCTCACCGTGGTGGCCTTCGGCACCTCGACCCCCGAGCTGGCGGTGAGCGTCAGCGCCGCCCTCGACGGCAACGGCGACATCGCCATCGGCAACGTGGTCGGCAGCAACATCGTCAACGTGCTGTTGATCCTGGGGGTCTCGGCGCTGATCGGCGGCGGTCTCGTCGTGGCCCAGCGGATCGTGCGCATCGACGTGCCGCTGATGATCGGTGCATCCCTGTTGGTGATGGGGCTCTCCACCGGCGGGGTCATCTCCCGACCCGAGGGGCTGATCCTCGCCGCGCTCCTGCTGGCCTACACCGTCTGGACGGTGCGCAGCGCCCGAGGGGAGGACCCGGCGATCGTCGCCGAGTACGACGAGGCGCTCGATCCCGACACCTTGGGGCGCACCCCGGTGGTGGCCGATGTGGCGCTGGTGCTCGTCGGCCTCGCCGCGCTCATCATCGGTGGGCGTTGGCTGGTGAGCGCCGCGACCACCATCGCCACCGACCTCGGCGCCAGCGACCTCATCATCGGCCTCACCGTCGTCGCCGCCGGCACCTCCATGCCGGAGCTGGCCACCTCGGTCATCGCCGCGCTCCGAGGCGAGCGCGACATCGCCGTCGGCAACGTCGTGGGCTCGAACCTGTTCAACCTGCTGGGCGTGCTCGGCTTCAGCGCCACCCTTGCACCCCAGGGCATCGCCGTCCTCGACTCGGCCCGCTCGTTCGACCTGCCGGTGATGACGGTGGTCGCGGTCGCCTGCCTGCCGGTGTTCGTCAGCGGGCACCTCCTCACCCGCTGGGAGGGGGCGGTCTTCGTCGCCTACTACCTCGCCTATGTCACCTATCTGGTGCTCGACGCGGTCGACGCCACCTCCTTCGAGCCGTTCCGGATCGCGCTCGTCGCCTTCGTCGTTCCCCTCACGATCTTGACCCTGGTGGTGGTCGCGGTCCGCGGCCGGGCCGCTGGCCCCTGACCCGACCGTATGGCCGGGGGCCTCAGCGCCGTGCGTCGACCAGGTGGTGCTCGAACGCGAACGCCGTGGCCGCCGAGCGCGACGACACGCCGATCTTGGCGAAGATGTTCGACAGGTGCCGCGACACCGTCTTGGAGCTGACCTGCAGCTCGGCGGCGATCCCCTTGTTGGTGCAGCCCGCGGCCACCAGACGCAACACCTCGATCTCGCGACCGGTGAGACCTGCCGGTGCCGGCTCCGACACCAACCCGCCGTCGAGCTCCGCCAGGTCGAGCCGGGTACCGAGATCGGCGAAGATGGCCGCGGCCGCGTCGAACGCGACCGCCGCCGCGCCCTCGTCACCGCAGGCGCGCAGCCCCCGCGCCAGCAGCACGCGAGCGGTCGCCTCCTCGTAGGGGACCTCCAAGGCCTGCCACCGCTCGACTGCCCGACGGGCGGTCACGCAGGCGGCGTCGAGATCACCCTCTGCGAGCTGGATCCGCGCCCGCGCCGACTCCGCTGCGGCCCCGACCCACACCACGTCGAAGTCCTCTCCCACCGACTCGAGCTCGCGGAGCGCCTCGGTCGCCGTTGCCACGTCGCCGACCTCCACCGCGATCTCGACCTGGGCCGGGAGCAGCTCGACTCGGGCGAGCCGGTTCCAGGGCTGTTCCTCGAGCGCCCGCTGGATCGTCCTGACGGCCAGGTCGGACCGACCGTCGGAGAGCTGCAGCAGCGCGAGACCACCACAGGGCCGGCCGCACAGCTCCTCGGCGGAGGCGAAGGCACGCCCTGCTCCCTCGAGGTCACCGAGCCGACGGCGGATGTCGCCGACGGTGGCGTAGGCGGCGGCCGCGTTGGGGACGTGGATGTCGATCAGCTCGGTGCAGGCCTTGTCGGCCTCCTGCTCGGCGACGGCCAGCTCGCCCCGCCATCCGAGGGCCGCTGCCCGGTGCACCCGGCAGATGCCGGGGAAGATGGTGAACGGATGCTGTTGGGCCCACCTCGCGGTGGCCTCGGTCCACTCCGCCGCCCGCCGCATGTCACCGAGCTCCTCGCAGGCGGTGACGAGGCTGCAGTACACCTTCCCCGTGGCATAGGGGCCGAGACGACCCTCGACAGCAGAGAGCATGGCCTCGTCGAGCTGGGCCAGGCCGTCGGCGACCTCGCCCCGGTCGATCAGGAGCCGCCCGAGCGCCTGCAGCGCCTCGGCCTCGAGGTTCCTCCACTGCTGCTGGCGGCTGACGTCGACGACGTGTCGCGCCACCTCGGTCGCCTCCTCCAGCCGGCCCTCACCGTGGATGACCTCGACCTCGCGCAGCAGCAGCGCGTGATACTCGGGGCTGTCGGGGTGCTCGACCAGCGACCGGCGGGCCCGCCGCAGCCATGCCCCGGCGATCGTGGGTCGGCCCTGCATCCCGTAGTGCTCGTAGAGCCACACCGCGCACTGACCGGCGCGCCGGGCGTCACCCAGGTCGTCGAAGATCCGGTGGGCCTGCTCGCGGGCCTCGGTGCACTCGACGAGACGACCCAACCACCACGACGCCTCGGCCAGCAGCTCCAGGCGCTCGGCCTCGGCGGCACCTGTGAGTGGGGCGGCGGCGACCGCGGCCTCGTGGGCGGCGCGCCAGTCGTGGCGCGCCAGCGCATCTCGCGGTGTGGTGAGGGCGTCGATGCCCAACGGACCGGCCTCCTCCCCCGGAGTCGTGCTGGTCACGCGTCTCGGGTTCCGATCCGACGATACCAACCGGGGTCGGTCGGACGTGGGGCGATCACCCCATGCGAGCGCACCGCGTGGATGGTGCGGATGCCCGATGACGGGGGTCCGGTCGCGGCGCGACGCTTCCGGGCATGAGCACCGACACCACCGACTTCACCACCGACTTCACCACCGTCAAGCAGCGTCAGCAGTCCGCCTGGTCCGCCGGCGACTACGCCCGGATCGGCGTCACCCTCCAGATCGTCGGCGAACGACTCGCCGAATCGGTCGAGGTCGTCGCCGGCTCCCGGATCCTCGACGTGGCCGCCGGCAATGGGAACGCGGCGCTGGCCGCTGCCCGGCGCGGCTGCGAGGTGACCGCGGTCGACTACGTCCCCGAACTGCTCGACCACCTCAGCCAGCGTGCGGCCGCCGACCAGCTCGAGGTCGAGACCCGGGTCGAGGACATCGAGTCGCTTCCCCTGGACGACGGGAGCTTCGACGCGGTGCTGTCGACCTTCGGCGTCGCCTTCACCCCCGACCACGAGCGGGCCGCGGCGGAACTGACCCGCCTCTGTCGCCCCGGGGGACGGATCGGGCTGGCCAACTGGACGCCCGACAGCTTCGTGGCGGCGATGCTGCGCACCATCGGCGGCTACGTCGCCCCTCCCCCGGGCGTCCGGTCACCGACCGAGTGGGGGACCGAGGCACATCTTCGAGTACTGTTCGCCGACTCGCTGCGAGACCTGGAGACCTCCGAGCGCACCTTCGTCTTCCGGTACCGCTCTCCCGAGCACTTCGTCGACGTGTTCCGCACCATGTACGGCCCGATGGTCAAGGCCTTCGAGTCCCTCGACGGCGACGGGGCGGCCGCCCTCACCTCGGACCTGGTCGCGCTCTGCGAGGCCAGCGACACCTCCGACGAGCGTGGCGGACTGCGCATCCCGAGCTCGTATCTCGAAGCCGTGCTCACGACCAGCGACTGACCTCGCTCCCCGCTCGGGTGCGACGGGCGACCGCGGGTGGAGCTCGGGCGGGATGAGCATCGTCACGCCAGCGGTGCCAGAATCCGGTCATGCGCTGGAACCTCACCTCCGATCAGCTGCCCGAAGCCTGGTTCAACGTGTTGCCGAGGCTCGACGTCCCGCTCGACCCACCGCTGCACCCCGCCACCCGCGAGCCGGTCGGCCCCGACGACCTCGCTCCCCTGTTCCCGATGGCCCTCATCGGCCAGGAGATGAGCCCCGAGCCGTGGATCGACATCCCCGGCGAGGTGCTCGACATCCTGCGGCTGTGGCGACCCACGCCGCTGGTGCGGGCCACCCGTCTCGAAGAGGCCCTCGGCACGCCGGCACGCATCTACTACAAGGACGAATCGGTGTCGCCGGCCGGCTCGCACAAGCCGAACACCGCGGTGGCCCAGGCCTTCTACAACAAGGCCGAGGGGACCACCCGGCTCGCCACCGAGACCGGCGCCGGCCAGTGGGGAAGCGCCCTGTCGTTCGCCAGCGCGCTGCTGGGGCTCGAGTGCAAGGTGTACATGGTGCGGGCGTCGTACGACCAGAAGCCGTACCGCCGGGTGATGATGGAGACCTGGGGCGGATCGGTCGTGCCGTCACCGATCGACGATCCCGACCACCCTGGGTCGCTCGGCGCGGCCATCACCGACGCCGTGCGCGACGCGGTCGCTCGCGACGACACCCACTACGCCCTCGGCTCGGTGCTCAACCACGTCCTGTTGCACCAGACCGTCATCGGACTCGAGGCCAAGGACCAGCTGGCAGCCGCCGGCGAGGATCTGCCCGACGTGGTGATCGCCTCCTGCGGCGGCGGTTCCAACCTCGGCGGTGTCGCGTTGCCCTTCGTGCCCGACGACGAGGTGCGCCTGGTGGCGGTCGAGCCGTCGTCGTGTCCGACCCTGACCGAGGGCCACTTCGACTACGACTTCGGCGACGTGGCCGGCATGACGCCGCTGCTGCCGATGTTCACCCTGGGCCACGAGTTCGTCCCGCCGAGCATCCACGCCGGTGGGCTGCGCTACCACGGCGACTCACCGATCATCTCCCATCTGGTGCGCGACAAGCGGATGGAGGCGGTGGCCTACCCGCAGGGCAAGGTCTTCGACGCCGCGGTCCAGTTCGCCCGCACCGAGGGCCCGATCGCCGCTCCCGAGACCAGCCACGCCATCCGCGCCGTCATCGACGAAGCGCTGGCCGCCAAGGAGACCGGCGAGGAGCGGGTGATCCTGTTCTGCTACTCGGGTCACGGGCTGCTCGACCTGTCGGCCTACGACGACTACCTCCACGAGCGCCTCGAGCCCGGCAGCTGACCCTGACCGAGAGCGTCGGGCTCACCCTGCGAGCAGCTCGTCGCGCAGGTCGCGCTTGAGGACCTTTCCGGCCGGGTTGCGGGGAAGGGGCTCGTCGCGGATCCACACGTGGGTCGGCACCTTGAACCCGGCCAGGCGCTCGCGGACGTGGGCCTGCAGCTCCTCGGTGGTGGTCACCCGCCCGGGGCGCAACACGATGACCGCCCCGACCTCCTCGCCGAGGATCCGGTGGGGCACGCCGATGACCGTGGCCTCGGTCACCGACGGGTGCTCGTACAGCACGCCTTCGACCTCGGCGCAGTAGACGTTCTCGCCCCCACGGATGATCACGTCCTTGGCCCGGTCGGCCAGCACGACGAACCCCTCGTCGTCGATCGAGGCCAGGTCGCCGGTGTGCAGCCACCCGTCCCGAAAGGTGGCGGCGGTCTCCTCCGGCTTGTTCCAGTAACCCCGCACCACGTTCGGACCCTTGATCAAGAGCTCGCCGACCACCCCGGTGGGCAGATCGGTGCCGTCGGGACCGACGACACGCACGTCGACCACCGCGATCGGCACCCCGATGCTGTGGGGCTTGCGGACGTAGTTCGCCCCGCCGTTGGCGATGGCCACCGACGAGGTCTCGGTCAGGCCGTAGCCGTTGCCGGGGGCGGCCACCGGCAGGTGCTCGCCCAGGCGCCGGACCAGCTCGGGCGGAGCGGGTGCGCCCCCGTAGCCGACGCTGGTCACGCTCGACAGATCGTGGTCGGCGAAGTTCGGCGACTCGAGCACCTCCCACACCATCGACGGCACGCCACCGAAGGCGGTGAGGCGTTCGCGCTCGATCAGCTCGAGGGCCCGCTCGGGGTTCCACCGGTACATCATCACCAGCTTCGAGCCCGCGGCGAGGGAGCCGACCATGGTGGCGTGGCAACCCGTGACGTGGAACAGCGGCACCGACAGGAGGCGGCCCGCCTGGGGTCGTTCGGTCGGTGGCGGCAGCTCGTTGCCCGCCAGCACGGCGCCGCGGGCCAGGGCGTACTGGCCGTTGGCGGTGATGGTGCAGATGTTGCGGTGGGTGCCGACCGCGCCCTTGGGCACGCCGGTCGTGCCCGACGTGTAGAAGATGGTGGCGTCGTCGTCGGGGTCGAGGTCGACCTCGGGGAGCTCGACCGGTCCGGGGGCGGCGACCACCTCGTCGAAGGGCAGCCAGCCGTCGACCCCGCCGCGGGCGACGATTCGGGTCGCGACCTCGGTGTCGCCGAGATGCCCGTCGAGGGCCACCGCTCGCTCCTCGTCGGCCACCAGCACCCTGGCCCCGGAGTCGGTGAGGGCGTACTCCAGCTCGCCCGCGGTCCACCAGGCGTTGAGGGGCACGACGATGCCGCCCGCGGCGACGGTGGCCCAGAAGGTGGCGATCCACTCGGGGTAGTTGCGCATGGCGATGGCCACCCGGTCGCCCGTTGCCACCCCGAAGTCGTCGATCAGTCGGTGAGCGAGGCGGGCGACCAGCTCGAAGTGCTCGGCGAAGGTCCAGCGGTCGTCCTCGTAGACCACGAAGGTGCGGTCGGCGAACTGCCGGGAGCTCTCGAGGATGTGCACGAGGGTCGGTGGCGCGTGCACGAAGACCTTGGTCGGGACGCCCCGGATCGGGATCTCGGCGATCTCGAACTCGCCGCCGGGCCCGGTGAGCTGTGCGGCTGCTTCCTCGCGCGTCAGCGCCATCGGACGAATCCCCCCAAACGTGTCGCGGACCCGGCCACCCTATCCCCGGGCTGGCCGCCTCTCTCTGGGCGACCTGTCCACCGCGCTACTCGCGGCGACCGAGCACGGCGACGAGGAAGTCCGAGTCGTCGGTGAACGGTCGCAGGTCCCAGGAGCCGAGCAACACCTCGGGAACGAGGCCTGCGCCTTCCACATCGGCCAGGAACTCGCCGAAGGTGTAGTCGCGGCCCGCGCCGAAGCCCACCGCGATCCGGCCGCCGTCGCGGAGGTGTCGACCGAGCCTGGTGAGCACCTCCCGGCGCGTGCTCGGGGCCAGGAACGTCATCACGTTGCCCGCGCACACGATGGCGTCGAACCCGTCGGTGACGCCCCGCGAGGCAAGGTCGAGCTCGGCGAGGTCGTCGACGAGCCACAACGGACCGGGGTGATCCTCCTCGGCGGCCTCGATCAGGACCGGGTCGACATCGACGCCCACCACCTCGTGGCCGAGGCGGGCCAGCATCCCACCGACACGACCGGGGCCACACCCGGCGTCGAGGATCCGTGCCCCACGCGGCGCCATCGCGTCGACGAAGCGGGCCTCGCCGCCGAGGTCGTCACCGGCAGCAGCCATCTTGCGGAAGCGCTCCACGTACCAGGTGGAGTGCTCGGGGTTGGCCTCGGTGATGGAGGTCCACTTGCTCTGCTCGGCCATGCGCCATCTCCGGCGGATCGTTGGCTCCTGGGTTCCACCGCCAGGCTACGACCGTGCCGACCCACCGCCGACGGCGCCTAGGATCGCCACGTGGCATCCTCAGCATCCGACGGTCACCGGTGGACGAACTGGGCCGGCAACCAGGTCTGCGCTCCCGTGGCGGTCGACCATCCCGCCACCGAGGAGGAACTGGTCGCCAGCATCCGGCGGGCGGCCGCGGATGGTCAGCGGGTCAAGGTCGTCGGATCGGGCCACTCCTTCACGGGCACCGCGCTCACCGACGGTCGCCAGATCGTGCTCGACCGCTATCACCGCCTGCTGTCGGTCGACCCTCAGAGCGGTCTCGTCACCGTCCAGGCCGGCATCACCCTGCGCCGCCTCAACGCCGAGCTCGCCCAACACGACCTGGCGATGCCCAACCTCGGCGACGTCGCCTACCAGACCATCTCCGGCGCCCTGGCCACCGCCACCCACGGCACCGGCATCTCCCACGGCAACCTCTCCACCCAGATCCGGGGCATGCGCCTGATCACCGGCGACGGTTCGGTGGTGTCGTGCTCGGCCGACGAGGAACCCGAGGTGTTCGCCGCCGCCCGCGTCGGCCTCGGGGCGCTCGGGGTCGTCTCCACGGTCACCCTCCAGTGCGTACCCGCCTTCGACCTCCACGCCGTCGAGGCGCCCGAACGCATCGACCCCCTCCTCGCCGACATCGACACCCACGTCGAGGGCAACGACCACTTCGAGCTCTACTGGGTTCCCCACACCGGGTGGGCGCTCACCAAGCGCAACAACCGCACCGACCTGCCCCGCTCCCGCCGGCCGGTGTGGCGCGAGCTCTACGAGGACGTCGTCGTGTCGAACCTCGCGTTCGGGGCACTGTGTCGGCTCGGTCGTCTGCGGCCCCAGGCCATCCCCCGCCTCATGCGCGCCCTGCCCAGCACCGGCCCGACCGACTACGTGGACCGCAGCGACCGGGTCTTCACCAGCCCCCGCCTGGTGCGGTTCTACGAGATGGAGTACGCCGTGCCACGCGAGGCGGGGCCCGAGGCCCTGAACCGGGTGCGTGAGCTCGTGCGTCGCAGCGGGTTGCGGCTCAGCTTCCCCGTCGAGGTCCGCTTCGTGGCCGGTGACGACATCCCGCTGAGCCCCACCTTCGGGCGCGAGACCTGCTACATCGCCGTGCACGTCTACCAGGGGATGGACTTCCACCAGTACTTCAGCGGCGTCGAGTCGATCATGGACGACTACGGCGGGCGCCCCCACTGGGGCAAGCTCCACTTCCAGACCGCCGAGACCCTGGAGCCCCGCTACCCCGAGTGGTCGCGGTTCCAGGCGGTGCGGGCCCGGCTCGACCCCGACGGCCGGTTCGCGAACGAGTACCTCGACCAGGTGCTCGGCCCGGTGACCGGCTGAGGCGATGCGGATCGAGGATCTCACCACCCCGGCGCTGGTGGTCGACGCCGACCGGCTCGACCGCAACCTCACCACCATGTCCGAGCGGCTGCCCGGACCGCGGTTGCGCCCCCACGTCAAGGCCCACAAGTGCACGTCGCTCGCGAAGCGACAGGCCGAGCTCGGGCATCAGGGGTTCACCTGCGCCACGATCCGCGAGGTCGAAGGGATGGCCGAGGCCGGCCTCGGGACCGACCTGTTGCTCGCCAACGAGGTGGTCGATGCCCGTCGCCTCGGCGCGGTCGCCGACCTGACGGGAGCCCGTATCACCGTCGCGGTCGACTCCCCCGAGACCATCGCCGCCGCGGTCGACGGCGGGGTGCGCGAGGTCCTGATCGACGTGGCGGTGGGCCTTCCGCGCTGTGGGTGCCGCCCCGCCGACGCCGGATCCCTTGCAGAGATGGCGCGGTCGCGCGGGCTCGAGGTGCGCGGGGTGATGGGCTATGAGGGCCACGTGACCGTCATCGAGGACCGCGACGAGCGGGCGGCGGCGGTCGAGGCAGCCATGACCAAGCTGGTCGATGCCCACGCCGCGGTCGGAGGCGAGGTCATCTCTGGCGGCGCCACCGTGAGCTGGGACCTCAACCCCTGGGTCACCGAGCTCCAGGCCGGGTCCTACGCGCTCATGGACACCACCTTTGCCCCCATGACCCCTGAGTTCGCACCCGCCCTCGACGTGTTGGCCACCGTGATCTCGGTGTCGCCCAAGTGGGCGGTGTGCGATGCCGGTCTCAAGTCGCTCGGCATGGATCACGGGAACCCCACCCTGGCCGGGGGCCGGGGCGAGGTGTTGCTGGTGTCGGACGAGCACGTCGTGTTCACCCCGGGCGACGGTCCGCCGCCTCGGGTCGGAGACCACGTCCGGCTCGTGCCCGCCCACATCGATCCGACCATCGCCTATCACGAGCAGATGCACGTCGAGCGCGACGGCGAGGTCCTCGAGACCTGGCCGGTCGACCTGCGGGGTTGGTGACCCCGGGAGACGCCGCTCAGGCGGCCCCGGCCAGATCGGACGCGGCCTGCTCCTGCTGGGTCCATGTGTCGAGCAGCGCGGTGAGGGTGGGCCAGCACCCACCACAGCGCGAGCCCGCACCGCAGTCGCGTGCGATCTCGTCGATCGAGGCCGCGCCGGAGGCGATCGCGGCGCCGACGTCGTTGCTGGTCACCACACGGCAGGAACAGACGTACACCTCAGATCTCCTCGCT
>JBKGZW010000100.1:0-11126 GCA_046543225.1 Acidimicrobiales bacterium | reverse complement strand
GCTTCGAGCGGACCGTCCCCTCGGTGGAGCACGCCTTCACCGCACCCTGATCTGGCCGCGGTGCAATCGATGCTCGACTCGGCGATGATGGGACCATGTCGGGGGTCATCTTCCTCCTCGCGATCTCGTTCGCCCTGGTGGCGGTCATCGCCATCGCCAACCTCGCCCAGGTGGCGCGGGTGGACCACGAACGCCGGGGTCTCTACGGGCAGGCGCTGTCGCGCCACCACGGCGAGGTCGCGGCCCTCTCCGCCGAGCTCGCCGACGACGAGACCCGCTCGGAGCTGGTGTCGCTGGCCCGGATGATCGACGCCCTCGACCGGGCCGCCTTCGCCGGCGTCCCGATCGCCACCTGCACGCCCGCGGGTGAGCAGGGCGTGTGGCAGGTGGTGTTCCGCGACGCGACGGTGCTGACCGTGCGCGCCGCCGATCGTCGGACCCTCAGCCGGGCCAACGGTCTGGCCGCCCGGGAACCGGTCGTTGTCGGTCGGGTGCTGCCGCAGGGCAACACGGCGATCGTCGAGCTGCGCTCCCCCCGGCATCGCCCCCTCGAGGTGGCTTTTCGTGCCTGACGCCCCCGATGGCCTAGTGTGGGCGCCACGCCTGATCGGTTCGCTCAGGCACCCAGGGGGGACGAGCTAGGGGGGAAGAACACCGTGAACGACCGGACCCTGCGCGGGGCCGCCGCCATCGTGGGCGTGTGCGACGCAGCGTCGCCGACGGGTGTGCTCGACGACCACGGCCGGGCGCTGGAGGCCAGGATGATCAAGGCCGCGCTCGACGACGCCGGGCTGTCCGTGGACGACGTCGACGGCGTCACCTGTGCCGGCGCTCCCGCCGGTCTCGCCGAGTACCTCGGGATCCACCCCCGCTATCTCGACGGCACCCAGGTGGGCGGATCGAGCTACGAGCTCCACGTCGAACACGCCGCCGCGGCCATCGCCGCTGGTCTGTGCGAGGTCGTCATCGGGGTGTACGCGTCGACGCCGAGGGGTGCCCGCGAACGGATGCGCCAGCGCATGGCCTCCGGTGCAGCCGACGGCGGCGGTCCCGGGCGTGGTGGCCCTCCCGGGGGCATGGGTGGGCCGAACCCGGGCGCCGAGTGGGAGCTGCCCTACGGGTTGCGCACCCCCATGGGGGCCTACGCCCTGGCCGCCAGCCGTCACATGTACACCTACGGCACCACCTCCGAACAGCTCGCCCAGATCGCGGTCGACACGCGGCGGTGGGCATCGATGAACCCCAACGCCCGGTTCCAGGACCCGATCACCATCGACGACGTGTTGGACTCGCCCATGCAGGCATCGCCGTTGCACCTGCTCGACTGCTGCCTGGTCACCGACGGCGCGGGGGCCTTCGTCATGGTCTCGGCCGAGCGGGCCGCCGACCTCGCCAAGCCGCCGGTCTACGTGCTCGGGGCGGCGAGCTGCGGCGATCACTCGATGATCAGCCAGATGCCCGACCTCACCACCACCGCAGGTGCGATCTCGGGTCCCAACGCCTTCGCCATGGCCGGTATGAAGCCCGACGACGTCGATCTGTTGATGGGATACGACTCGTTCACCATCACCGCGCTGTTGCACCTCGAGGATCTCGGGTTCTGTGCCAAGGGCGAAGGCGGGGCCTTCGTCGAGGACGGCAAGCTCGGCCCCGGCGGCGGGCGCCTCGCCATGAACACCAACGGTGGCGGTCTGTCCTACACCCATCCCGGCATGTACGGGATGTTCCTCATCGTCGAGGCGGTCCGCCAGCTCCGCGGCGAGCTCGGGCAGCGTCAGCTCGATGATCCCGCGGTCGCGGTCGCCCACGGCTCGGGTGGCCTGCTGTCCACCATGGGAACACTCGTCCTCGGAACGGAGGCAACCCTGTGAAGCTGATGGAGCCACCCGAGAGCGACCACGGCAAGCCGTTCTGGGACGCCACCCGTGAGGAGCGGTTGATGCTCCCCTACAGCACCGCCACCGGAACACCGTTCTGGTATCCCCGTGAGGTCGCCCCCGACACCCTCGAACCCGGTGTCGAGTGGCGCGAGGCCAGCGGCGACGGAACCGTCCATGCCGTGAGCGTCCAGCACAGGGCCGGCCCCGGGCGCGACCCCGACGACGGCCCCTACGCCGTGGCGCTCATCGACCTGCCCGAAGGTGTGCGGATCATGAGCAACGTCGTCGGCTGCGACCCCGACACCGTCGCCTGTGGCATGGCCGTTCGGGTGATCTGGCACGACCTGTCCGACGGCCGCAAGCTCCCCATGTTCACCCCGGTCGACCAGGAGGTCTAGCTGATGACCGACACCGCTGATGCCCCGAACCCCGAGCGCGAGCGGTTCATGGAGGCGGTCGGGTCGGGGATGGCCCTCGCCTACTGGGCGGAACGCCAGCCCGACACCCCCGCCATCGTCTCCGAGCACGGTGACCGCTCCTTTGCCGAGCTGAACGCCAACGCCAACCGGCTGGCGCGGGTGCTGCGGGCCCGTGGGCTCCAAGCCGGCGACGGCGCGGCGCTGATGTGTGCCAACCGGCCGGAGTTTCCCGAGGTGGTCGCAGCGGCCCAGCGCACCGGCATTCGCCTGACTCCCATCAACTGGCACCTCACCGCTGACGAGGCCGCGTACATCCTCCGCGATTGCGAGGCCAAGGCCTTCGTCGCCGACGCCCGCTTCGCCGAGACCGCCACGGAGGTGGCCCGTCAGGCGCCCGATGCCGCCGTGCTGCTCGCGGTCGGTGGCGACATCGACGGCTTCGACGACTACGAGACCACGATCGCGGCCGAGGACGGCACCGACATCGACGACCCCGTCGCGGGGGGCAACATGCTCTACACCTCGGGCACCACCGGCCGGCCCAAGGGGGTCAACCGCGACCGGGCCGCCCAGGCCCGCAGCTCGGCCACCACCGCGGCGACCGCCGCCTACCGGGCGGGCGAGTCGGTGCACCTCTGCACCGGACCGCTCTACCACGCCGCGCCCCTGGCGTTCTCGCTCACGGTCCCACTGATGTCGGGAGCGGGCGTGGTGCTCATGGACGGATGGGATGCCGAGGAGACCCTCCGGCTCATCGAGGCCCACCGGATCACCCATACCCACATGGTCCCCACCATGTTCCACCGGTTGCTGTCGCTGCCCGCCGAGACCAGGGAGCGCTACGACATCTCGTCGTTGCGCTACATCATCCACGGCGCGGCCCCGTGTCCGGTGAGCGTGAAGAAGGCGATGATCGACTGGGTCGGCCCGATCATCCACGAGTACTACGCGGCCACCGAGGGAGCGGGCACGGCGGTCAGCAGCGAGGAGTGGCTCACCAAGCCCGGCACCGTCGGAAAGCCACCCACCGACGACCATGTCCGCATCCTCGACGAGGAGGGCAACGACTGTGCTCCCGGCGAGATCGGCACCGTGTACCTGAAGGCGCCCGCCGCCCGGTTCAGCTACTTCAAGGACGAGGCCAAGACCGAGAGCAGCTACCGGGGCGACCACTACACCCTGGGCGACGTCGGCTACCTGGATGAGGACGGTTACCTGTTCCTCACCGACCGCAGCGCCAACCTCATCATCTCGGGCGGGGTGAACGTCTATCCGGCCGAGGTCGAAGAGGTGCTGCTCGGTCACCCGTCGGTCGGCGATGCCGCGGTGATCGGTGTACCCGACCCCGAGTGGGGCGAGCGGGTGGTGGCGGTCATCGAACCCCAGCCCGGGATCGAGCCCAGCGATGCGCTCGCCACCGAGCTGATCGAGCACTGCCGGGCAAACCTGGCGCACTTCAAGTGTCCCCGCCAGGTCGACTTCCGCCCCGAGCTGCCTCGCCACGACAATGGCAAGCTCTACAAGCGAATGCTTCGAGACGAGTACCGAACGGCTGCGGCCGACCGACAGGAGGCAAGCACATGAGCGGGATCTGCGACGGACGGGTGGCCATCGTCACCGGAGCGGGCCGAGGCATCGGCCGGGGTCACGCCCTCGAACTGGCGCGGCAGGGCGCGAAGGTGGTGGTCAACGACATCGGTGGCGCGGTCGACGGCAGCGGATCCGATGTCGGTCCCGCCCAGCAGGTGGTCGACGAGATCGCTGCCCTGGGAGGCGAGGCGGTGGCCAACACCGACAGCGTCGCCGACTGGGAGGGCGCCCAGCGCATGGTCAACCAGGCGATCGAGACCTACGGCAGCCTCGACATCCTCGTGAACAACGCCGGCATCCTCCGGGACCGCATGCTGTTCAACATGACCGAGGAGGAGTGGGACGCGGTCATCGCGGTCCACCTCAAGGGCACGTTCTCGCCGATGCGCTGGGCGGCTGCCTACTGGCGGGAGAAGGCCAAGGCGGGCGAGACCTTCGATGCCAGCGTGATCAACACATCGTCCACCTCCGGGCTCTTCGCCAACCCCGGGCAGGGCAACTACGGCGCGGCCAAGTCCGGCATCGCCAGCCTGTCGATCATCGCCGCCAAGGAGCTCGCTCGTTACGGGGTGAGGGTGAACGCCATCGCTCCGGGCGCGCGCACCCGCATGACCGAGAACCTGGGCGGCGGCCAGATGGCCGCCGCCGGCGAAGGCGAGTGGGATCCCCGCTCACCCGACAACGTGGCGCCCCTGGTGACCTGGCTGGGCTCGACCGAGGCCACCGGCATCTCCGGACAGGTCTTCATCGTCGGTGGCGGTCGGGTGAACGTCGCCATCGGCTGGCAGCGTGGCCCCGGCGAGGACAAGGGGGCTCGCTGGGATCCGACCGAGCTGACCGATGTGGTCCCCAAGCTGGTCGAGGAGGCGGGCACGGCGCTTCCCCCACCGAGGGAGCGCTGAGCGCCCCTACCCTGAGGGCGAGAGTCCATCCGAGGAGGCGCCCCGTGTTCGGTCACAAGTCCCTGGAGATCCCGTCCCCCGAGGATGCCCTGCCCGGCCGCGACGAGCCGATGCCGGTTCCCGAGCGCCACACCGTGCTCGGGACCCCGCTGGTGCCGCCGTTCCCCGAGGGCAGCGAGCAAGCGGTCGTCGCGATGGGCTGCTTCTGGGGTGCCGAGCGGGTGTTCTGGCAGTTGCCGGGCGTGCACACCACCGCCGTCGGCTACACCGGCGGACACACGCCCAATCCCACCTACGAGGAGGTGTGCTCGGGGCGCACCGGCCACACCGAGGCGGTGCTGGTGGTCTTCGATCCCGAGGTCATCAGCTACGAGTCGATCCTGCGGGCGTTCTGGGAGGCCCACGACCCGACCCAGGGCATGCGCCAGGGCAACGACGTCGGAACCCAGTACCGGTCGGGCATCTACTGGGCCGACGAGGCGCAACTGGCGGTGGCCGAAGCGAGCCGCGATGGGTTCGCACGGGAGCTGGCCGCCGCCGGATACGGCCCGATCACCACCGAGATCGCCCGGGCGGGGCGGTTCTACTACGCCGAGCCGTTCCACCAGCAGTACCTCGACAAGAACCCGTTCGGCTACTGCGGCCTCGGCGGGACGGGGGTGTCGTGCCCCGCTGGTCTGGCCTCCAGCGACTGACCGGGGCTCGGGCCATATCCGGCCCCCAGCGCCGAACCTGCTAGGTTCGTTACGGTTTGATGACGGAACCGCTGGGCGCAGCGTGACGCCTCACAGGAGGGGCATGGTCAGCCGGACACGAGCACGTCGATGGGTGGCGCTGGTGGTGGCCGGGCTCATGTTGGCCTCCTCGGTCGCGGCCGAGGCGCAGTCCGAGGACGATCTCCGCTCCGAGCGCGAGCGACTGCGTGAGGAGCAGGCGACCACTGCGGCCGAGGTCGACGTCGCCGAGGCCGAGACCGACGAGGTGCTCGACGCGCTGGGCGCGCTCGAAGCCAACGTCCGCGCCGAGGAGGCCCACCTCGATGACGCCCAGCGGGCGGTGGCCGCGGCCGAGGAGCGGGTTGCCGAGGCGCAGGAGGCCGAGGCTGCTGCTCAGGCCCGGGTCGAGGAGCTGCGGGCCACGATGGCGGGCATGGCCGTTGACGCCTACGTGAGCCCGCCCGAGCAGGACAACCTCACCATCGTGCTCACCGGCGAGCTCAGCACCGCGCCCGAGCGCCAGGCCTTGCTGGAGATGAGTGCCTCGAACCAGGCCGATGTGCTCGAGCGGTACCGGGCAGCGGTGGAAGACCGAGAGATCCAGACCCAGACCGCCGAACAGGCCAGGCAACGCGCCGAAGAGGCTCGCGCCGAGGTCGAACGTCGGCTCGGCTCGGTGGCCGAGGCCCGTGACGACCAGGCTGGAGTCGCGGCTCAGGCGCAGATGCGACTCGACGAGATGCTCCAGGAACAGCGACGCCTGGAGGAAGCCGAGGATGCCATCACCACCGAGCTGGCCGAGCGCGAACGCCGGCGCCAGGCCGAGCTCCAGGCGGCGCTCGAGAGGGCGTCGGCTCGGCGGGGTCCGGCCAACGTGCCCGGCCACGGGTCGATCGAGCTGGTGAGGGTCGGAGGCATCACGGTCAACGCCCAGATCGCCGATCAGCTCGGCGCCATGCTGGAGGCGGCGGCGGCCGACGGCATCACCCTCACCGGTGGGGGCTACCGGGACAGCGCGCAGCAGATCTCGCTGCGGCGCGCGCACTGCGGAAGCTCGAACTACGCCGTCTATGAGATGTCGCCCAGCCGCTGCCGACCCCCCACGGCCCGTCCGGGCAGCTCGTTGCACGAGCGGGGTCTCGCCATCGACTTCGTGGCCAACGGGCGTTCGATCACCTCCCGGAGCCATGCCGGCTTCCAGTGGCTGGCGGCCAACGCCGCCCAGTACGGCTTCCGCAACCTGCCGTCGGAGCCCTGGCACTGGTCGACCACCGGCGGTTGAGCCGCCGGGCTGACCTGCGCATCGGCTGGCGCGGTCGCCTCGGCTAGGGTGGGCCTGCCGATGCACCACCACGGGAGAGTCCCCGGTCCGACGGGTCGGGGCGCCGAAGGAGCAACCTCCCCGGAATCTCTCAGGCACCAGGACCGTGGGGGTGGGGCAACTCTGGAAAGCAGTCCGTCCAGCAGCATCGGTCGGGCTCACCGACGGTGAAAGCGACCGGCTCCGGCCGGTAGCGAAGCTCTCAGGTTCCGTGACAGAGGGGGAAGCCCGGCATCGTGCCGGATCGTCCCGAGCCCGTCGAGAGGACCTTCGCCATGAGTGATCCGCCAGTGTCACTGCGCCGGACCCCGCTGTTCGACCTGCACCGCGAGCGCAACGGCCGAATGGTCGACTTCGCCGGGTGGAGCCTGCCGGTGCGCTTCGACCCGGGCCCGGTGGCCGAGCACTTCCACACCCGCGAGGCGGCATCGCTGTTCGATGTCAGCCACATGGCGGTGGTCGAGGTGCACGGAGCGTCCCTCGGCGATGCCGCCATCGCGCTCGAGTCACTGGTGCCCGCCGACGTGGTGGGGCTGTCGCCGGGACGGCAGCGCTACACCATGATCACCAACGCGTCAGGGGGCGTGGTCGACGATCTCATGATCGCCACCACCGGCGACTACCTCACGCTGGTCCTCAACGCTTCGCGGCGCGAGGTCGATCTCGAGGTGCTGCGATCCTCGCTCGAGCCGAACGGAATCGAGGTGATCGAGCGATCCGACCTGGCGTTGCTGGCCGTGCAGGGCCCTGAGGCGGTGCGGGCGGTCGCCGCCCTGGCTCCCGGGGTCGAAGCGCTCGGGTTCATGGACATCGGGGTGTTCGAGGTGGCGGGGGTCGACTGCCGGGTGAGCCGCTCTGGCTACACCGGCGAGGACGGACTCGAGCTGCACGTGCCCGGCGACGAGGCCACCGCTGTCGCTCGTGGGTTGCTGGCGGGCCCAGGCGGCGTCGAGCTCGCGGGACTCGCGGCCCGTGACTCGCTTCGACTCGAGGCCGGCCTGTGTCTCTACGGCAACGACCTCGACGAGACGACGACCCCGGTCGAGGCCGGCCTCACGTGGACCATCCCCGGGCGGCGGCGGTCCGAGGGTGGATTCCCCGGTGCCGATGTGGTGCACGCGCAGCTCGACGACGGGCCGCCAAGGTTGCGGGTGGGTCTTCGGATCGATGGGCGTAGGCCGGTGCGGGCGGGGGCGGAGGTGGCGGACCCGGAGACCGGCGAGGTGGTCGGCCGGGTCACCAGCGGCGGCTACGGCCCCACCTTCGGCGGTCCGATCGCCATGGGATACGTTCCGCCTTCGCTGGCCCGACCCGACGTGGCGCTCGTGGCGGTCGAACGGGGCAAGGAGTCGTCGATGCTGGTCACCGAGCTGCCCTTCGTCACCCGGCGCTACCACCGTCCCAGCTCGGCACAGATCTTCCAGGAGGGTCGATGACCACCTTTGCCGACCGCCATCTCGGCCCCGACCGCGACGAGCTCCACGCGATGCTGGAAACGATCGGTGTCGACTCGGTCGATCAGCTGATCGACGCCGCCATGCCCCGCGCCATCCGCGACGCCGGCTCGCTCGTGCTGCCGGAGGCGGTGTCCGAGGCCGAGGCACTGGCCGAGCTACGAGCACTGGCCGACCGCAACGAGCGGTGCACATCGCTGATCGGGATGGGCTATGTGGGCACGATCACTCCCGGGGTCATCCAGCGCAACGTGCTGGAGAACCCGGCGTGGTACACGAGCTACACGCCGTACCAGCCCGAGATCTCACAGGGTCGTCTCGAAGCGCTGCTGAACTTCCAGACGATGGTGGCCGACCTGACCGGCATGGAGCTGGCCAACGCCTCGCTGCTCGACGAGGGCTCCGCCGCCGCCGAGGCGATGACGATGTGCCGGAGGGTGACCAAGACCGATTCGGATCGATTCTTCGTCGATTCGACGGCTCACCCCCAGACCATCGATGTCGTGAGGACCAGGGCCGAGCCTCTCGGCATCGAACTGGTCATCGGTGACCCCGTCGTCGACCTTCCCGAGGCTGATCTGTTCGGTGCGTTCATCCAGAATCCGGCCACCGACGGTCGTGTCCGTGACCTGGCTCCCGACATCGCCGCGGTGCACGAGGCGGGAGGTCTGGCGGTGGTCGCCACCGACCTGTTGGCGCTGTGCCTGATGGTGCCACCCGGTGAGCAGGGTGCGGACGTGGTGGTGGGGTCGTCTCAGCGCTTCGGGGTCCCGATGGGCTTCGGCGGCCCCCACGCTGCGTTCATCGCCACCCGGTCCGCCTTCGCCCGGTCGCTGCCGGGTCGTTTGGTGGGGGTGTCGGTCGATGCCGACGGTGGCACCGCCCTGCGCCTCACCCTGCAGACCCGCGAGCAGCACATCCGGCGGGAGCGGGCCACCAGCAACATCTGCACCGCCCAGGTGCTGCTGGCCGTGATCGCCGGTTGCTACGCCGTCTACCACGGGCCTGAGGGGCTGGGTGAGATCGCCCGCCGGGTGAACCGGTTGGCCATCGATCTGTCCGAGGGCCTGGGGGCAGCCGGGGTGTCGACGGCGCACGCATCGTTCTTCGACACGGTGGTGGCGGTGGTGCCCGGCCAGTCCGACGCGGTGGTGAGTGCGGCCGAGGCGGAGCGGATCAATCTTCGGCGCCTCGACGGTGACCGGGTTGGCATCACCGTGGACGAGACCTCGACCGATGACCTGGTCGCGAGCTTGGTCGAGCTGGTGGCGGGTGTAGCGGGCCACGGCTCCACCGGCGCATCTTCGTCGGCCGGCCGGCAGCGCTCGATCCCCACCGACCTCGAGCGGACCTCGGGGTTCCTCGAGCACCCGGTGTTCCACCGCCACCGGTCCGAGACTGCGATGCTGCGCTATCTGCGGCGTCTGGCCGACCGGGACCTGGCCTTGGACCGCACCTCGATCCCGTTGGGGTCGTGCACGATGAAGCTCAACGCCACGGCCGAGATGGTGCCGATCACCTGGCCGGAGCTGGCCGAGATCCATCCGTTCGCTCCGCTCGACCAGGTCGAGGGGTACCGGCGGATCATCGCCGACCTCGAGGGCTGGCTGGCCGAGATCACCGGATACGACGCGGTGTCGATGCAGCCCAACGCCGGCTCGCAAGGCGAGTACGCGGGCCTGCTGGCGATCCGGGCCTATCACCGCAGCAGGGGCGACGAGCAGCGAACGGTGTGCGTGATCCCCTCGTCGGCCCACGGGACCAACGCGGCGAGCGCGGTGCTCGCGGGCATGGAGGTCGCGGTGGTCGCCTGTGACGACCAGGGGAACATCGACGTTGCTGCTCTGCGGGCCACGCTGGACGAGGTCGGGGACCGCCTGGCGGCGTTGATGGTGACCTATCCATCAACCCATGGCGTCTACGAGGAGGCGATCGTCGAGATCTGCGAGCTGATCCACGATCACGGCGGACAGGTGTACCTCGATGGAGCCAACCTCAACGCATTGGTGGGCTTGGCCCGACCGGGTCTGTTCGGGGCCGACGTCTCGCACCTGAACCTCCACAAGACCTTCTGCATCCCCCACGGCGGAGGGGGCCCAGGTGTCGGGCCGATCGGCGTCCGTTCCCACCTGGAGCCGTTCCTCCCCGGCCACGGCGTGGTTCCCGAGGCCGGCCCACGCGAGCCCGGCCCCCACGGCGTCGGCCCGGTGGCGTCGGCTCCCTGGGGGTCCGCGGGGATCCTGCCCATCTCGTGGATGTATGTCCGCATGATGGGTGCCGAGGGGCTGACACGTGCGACCGAGGTGGCGATCACCGCGGCGAACTACGTGGCCAAGCGTCTGGAGCCCCACTACCCGGTGCTCTACCAGGGTCCGGGTGGGTACGTCGCCCACGAGTGCATCATCGACACGCGCCCTGCTCGCGACGAAGCAGGGGTGAGCGTGGACGACATCGCCAAGCGCCTGATCGACTACGGCTTCCACGCACCCACCATGTCGTTTCCGGTGGCCGGCACGTTGATGATCGAGCCCACCGAATCCGAGCACCTGGCCGAGCTCGATCGCTTCTGTGAGGCCATGATCGCGATCGCAGACGAGATCGACCGGGTTCGTCGTGGCGAGTGGGATCGGACGGACAACCCGTTGGTCCACGCCCCCCACACCGCCGAGGTGCTGCTCGTCGAGGGGTGGGAGCGTGGATACCCCAGGGCGTTGGGTGCGCTGCCCCCAGGCGTCGATCCCCGGTCGAAGTACTGGTCGCCGGTGAGTCGCATCGACCAGGCTTACGGCGACCGCAACGTGATGTGCGCCTGTCCACCGATCGAGGCCTACGGCACCTGAGTCT
>JBKGZW010000099.1:0-11136 GCA_046543225.1 Acidimicrobiales bacterium | reverse complement strand
TCGCGGCGGACCTGGGCCCGGCGGCCCCTGATCGTGGTGCGCCCCAGCGCGGCGATGACCTCGTCGGCCGCGGCTTCGGGCACCTCGACGATGGCGAAGCGTTCGGTGATGCGGATGTTGCCGATGTCGCGGCCACCCAGGCTGGTCTCGTTCGCGATCGCGCCGACCAGGTCGCCCGGACGCACCCCGGAGCTGCGCCCCAGCCCGATGTAGAGGCCGACCTTGCCCGGAGACGGACCGGCCTGGGGCTGGGCACCCTTGCGGTCGCGGGGCCCGACCCGCTCGCGGGCCTTGCCCGGTCGGGGACCACCAGCCTGGGGTTCGGGGATCTCGACCTCGTCGTCGACGGCGCCCGAGGTCTCATGGATCAGCTTCACCGCCGCCAACGCCACATCCATCAGATCGTGGTCGTCGGTCAGGGTCTCGACCACGACCCGAAACCGGTCGAGGTCGTCGTCTGGCAGCCGGTCCTGCAACAGCTCGATCGTCCGCTCCATCTGACGGGCCCGCAGCGCGGCGACCGTCGGCACCTTCTCGTGGTGGATCGTCGCCTTCGTGCGATGCTCGATGGCCTGGAGCTGGCGACGCTCACGAGGCTCGGCCAGGGTGATGGCCACCCCCTCACGGCCCGCGCGGCCGACCCGACCGATGCGGTGCACGTAGGCATCGACCGACGCGGGGACGTCGTAGTTCACCACGTGGGTGAGTGCGTCGATGTCGAGGCCCCGGGCCGCCACATCGGTGGCCACGATCAGATCGGCGGTGCCGGTCCGCAACCGGTTCATCACCCGGTCGCGCTGGACCTGGTCCATCCCGCCGTGCAGCGCCTCGGCCCGGTAGCCCCGCCCGTTGAGGGTTTCGGTCAGCTCGTCGACCTCGGTGCGGGTCCGGCAGAACACGATGGCCGCGGCGGGCGACTCGACGTCGAGGATCCGCCCCAACGCCGCCGCCTTGTGGTCGCGGTTCACCACGAACGCCCGCTGGGTGACCAAGGGGACCTCGTCGCCGTCGCTTCGGGCCGAGTCGATCTGGATGCGCGCCGGGTCGCGCAGGTGTCGCGTGGCGATCGAGGCGATCCGCGGCGGCAGGGTGGCCGAGAACAGCACCGTCTGCCGCTCGGCGGGGGTCGCCGGGAGGATGGCGTCGAGGTCGTCGGCGAAGCCCATGTCGAGCATCTCGTCGGCCTCGTCGAGCACCAGCACCTTCAGCGTGTCCAGCGAGATGCTCCCCCGCTGGAGGTGGTCGAGGACCCGGCCCGGGGTGGCCACCACCACGTGCATGCCCCGGTTGAGCGCCGCCATCTGTCGCCCGATGGGCTGGCCCCCGTAGACCGGCATGACCTGGGCGCCGAGCTGGCGCCCGTACTTGTAGATCGCCTCCGACACCTGCACCGCCAGCTCGCGGGTGGGCACCAGCACCAGCGCCACCAGCTCGACCGGGCCGCCGGCGGGGGGAAGCTGCTCGAGGATGGGCAGGGCGAAGGCCGCCGTCTTGCCGGTGCCGGTGGCCGCGCCGCCGAGCAGGTCGCGGCCCGACAGCAGGACCGGGATGGCCTCACGCTGGATCGGCGTCGGCTCCTCGTAGCCCAGCCCCGCGAGCGCGTCGAGGATCTGGGGCCGCAACCCGAGCTCGGCGAAACCCGACGCAGGATCGGACGGACCGGTGGCGAGCGGACCGGTGGTCAACGGATCACCACCGCGTTCGGGGGGCTGGCCACACCGAGACGCAGGTTGAGCGGGGCGGAGGTGAAGAACCCCTCCCAGCTGCGCTCGGCGACGCAGTCGTCGGACAGGGGATCGAGCACGAAGAGCTCGCCGATGGGGACGCCGAGCAACGGCAGCAGACGCTGGTGCACGAAGATCTCGGGTCGGCGCGCGGGATCGTCGCGGATGGCCGCCAGCTCGTCGGCAGGGTGCACCGAGCCCGGGGGCCACACCTCCAACGACGGGTTGTCGGCCGCCACCGCCGCCACGTGCAGGTCCCACAGGCACTCGGCCGTGCGCTCCTCGGGGTGCAGCCCCGGGTTGCGGTGCCCCTGGGCCAACTCGTCGCGCCGAGCCTGGTCGAGGCCCTCGTACCACCCCAACCAGCCGGTGCGGATCAACAGCACGTCGCCCACCTCGGGCACCGTCCCCTGGGCGTCGAGGGTCGCCACCAGCTCATCGGCGGTGATCGGCTCGGACTCGTCCATCGCCAACGGGCGCCCCTGATCCTCACGCCAGCGGGCCACGTCGGCCAGGATCGCCCGACCGGCCAGGCCCCGTTCGGCCCACGCATCCACACCGTGAAACCCCTCGGGCGCTCCGCCGTACCAGCCGTGCACCGGGTGGCGGACGTGGCGGAACCCATCCCACTGCGACGACCCCTGGGTGTTCCACCCGTGCAGCACGTCGTCGTGGCCGGGACCGTCGTCGACGCCGGTGACCTCGTGGCGGAACGCCGCCCGGCCGAACAGCGGAGGGCCAGGGGTCGCCAGGTCGGCGTCGAGCGCGAACACGACGCCCCGCTCGACCAGCGACGACGCCGCCACCACCCGCTCGGGCGTCAACAGGTTGAGACACCCCAGCCGGTCGTCCTCGCCCCACACGCCCCACGACGAACCGTCGGGCGCGCCGTCTTCCACCGGAAGATGGGCATAGGCCGGCAGCGCGCTGTCGGCGGCGCGGCGAGGCCCGCGCTGCGCGTTCCACGGCGTATCGATCCGGTCACCCATGCAGCGACTCTACGCTGGAAGAAATGGCCGTGGACCACCAGCAGTGAGCGACAGCACCCAGGCAACCCAACCACGCGACGATCACGTACGCCTGTCGATTCCGGCGCGCCACGAGTACGCCCGCATCGCCCGCATCGGAGTGGCCGCACTCGCGCTGCGACTCGGCTTCAGCTACCGCGAGATCGAAGACCTCCGCCTCGCGGTCGACGAGACCCTCATCTTCCTCCTCGGCTCGGACCGACCCGACGGCCGGATCACCATCCGCTACGGAACCGAACCCGGCGTGCTCGCCCTCGACGCCACCGCCAACTTCCCCACCACCCCCGACAACCCCGAGCGCGAGCGGTTCGAGACCCTCATCGCCGACCTGGTCGACACCTGGGACACCGACGAGGCAGCCGGACAGGTCACCTTCACCAAGACCCACCGCACCACCACCGACTGACGACTGACCACGGCGGGGCCCGCCGGCCAGCAGGTCAGCGGCCGGAGTGGCCGAACCCGCCGTGGCCGCGGACCGAGTCGGTCGGCAGCTCGGCCACCGGGATCCAGCCCACCTCCTCGACCCTCTGCACCACCAGCTGGGCGATGCGGTGGCCGCGCACCACGTGGAAGTCGGTCTCGGGATCGGTGTTGAGCAGCACCACCTGGAGCTCGCCCCGATACCCGCAATCGATGAGGCCCGGCGCGTTGGCCACCGTGACCCCGTGGCGCAACGCCAGCCCGCTGCGGGGGAGCACGAACCCCGCGTAGCCCTGCGGCAAGGCGATGGCCACACCCGTCGGCATCAACCTCCGGCCACCGCCGGCGGCCACCACCGCGTCCTCGCGGGCGTAGAGATCGAGCCCGGCGTCGCCGTCGTGGGCGTACGCCGGGAGGGTCAGCTCGGGGTCGAGTCGCACGACCGGCACCTGGATCATCGACGCAACGCTATCGGCCACTAACCTCGCTGTGATGCTCGCCTGGATGGACCTCGAGATGACCGGACTCGACCCCACGCGCCACGTCATCGTCGAGATCGCCACCCTCCTCACCGACGACGACCTCAACATCGTGGCCGAGGGTCCCGACCTCGTCGTCCACGCCACCGACGACGAGCTCGCCCGCATGGACGACTTCGTGCGCAACATGCACGAACGCAGCGGGCTGCTCGAACAGATCAAGGCCTCGACCATCTCCCTCGCCGACGCCGGAGCGGCCACCCTCGAGTTCCTCAAGGCCAACATCGACGAGCCCCGCAGCGTGCCCCTCTGCGGCAACTCGATCGGCACCGACCGCCGCTTCCTCGCCATCTACCTCCCCGAGATCGAGGAGTTCCTCCACTACCGCTCGGTCGACGTCTCCACCGTGAAGGAGCTCGCCCGCCGCTGGAACCCCAGCATCCACCGCAAGGCCCCCGACAAGGCCACCAGCCACCGGGCCCTCGACGACATCCGCGAGAGCATCGGCGAGCTCGTCTACTACCGCGAGCACCTCTTCGTCGCGCCCGAGAGCAGCGACGAGAACGGCGGCAAGGACGCCGACGACGCCGCCGAAACGGTCCCCACCGATGAGGGAACCAGCCCCCCACCCGCCTAGCATCGGCGTGATGGGGGGACCTCATCACCACCACACACACGGCCACCACTCACCGACCTCGGTGCGCGAGGAGCGCCAGCCGCCCCAGGACGACCCGGTCGAGCTGGCCCCCGGCATCATCCGGGTGCAGCTGCCCATCAGCCTCCCGGGTCTCGGACACGTCAACTGCTACGTGCTGCCCGACGAGCGGGGCGTGACCGTCGTCGACCCCGGGCTGCCCGGCCCACAGGCGTGGAAGCAGCTCAAGACCCGGCTGGCTCGCGCCGACGTGCCCGTCAAGCGGATCCACACCGTGGTCGTCACCCACTCCCACCCCGACCACTTCGGCCAGGCCGGCCGCCTGCTCGAGCACAACGAGGCCCGGGTCATCACCCACCGCAACTTCCGCACCTTCTTCGACCCCGACGAGGAACCGGACGAGATCACCCTCGACGACACCGAGCCCAGGAACGCCCAGATCGGCACCTACACCGAAGCGGTGGGGGCGTCCCAGGGCAACCGACGACCGTGGGGCGGCCCCATGCCGTGGGGCAGCGTCTCGGGCGCCGAGACCTCCGGACGTCTGCGTGGCGGCCCCCGTGGTCCCGGGCGTCCACCGCTGCGGCGTCGCCTCCAATACCGGATGATGCGCTTCATGGGCGGTCGCATGGGTGCGGTTCCCCGCCCCACCCACCGGGTCGAAGACGCCGACCGGCTCGAACTGGGTGGGCGGTCGTGGGTGTCGTTGCACACCCCCGGCCACACCAACGACCACCTGTGCCTCTACGACCCCGAAGCCGGCATCCTCATCTCCGGCGACCACGTGCTGCCCACCATCACCCCCCACATCTCCGGGGTCGGGCCCATCGTCGACCCCCTCAACGAGTTCTTCCGCTCCCTCGAGCGCGTCGCCGAGCTCGACGGCACGGCAACGGTCCTGCCCGCGCACGGCCTCGAGTTCGCCAACCTCGCCGAGCGGACCGCCGCCATCCGCCAGCACCACGAGGAGCGGCTCCAGAAGCTCCGCGACGCCTCGGCCGAGCACGGCTGGGCCACGGTCCCCGAGTACTCCAACCACCTGTTCCCACCCCGATCGCAGGGACAGATGGCCGACAGCGAGACCTACGCCCACCTCGAGCACCTGAGGCTCACCGGCGAGGCCAAGGTGCGCGACGACGGCGCCGACCTGCTCTACCTGATCGACTGAGCATCCGAGGAGCCGACGTGAGCGCTCAACGGCGAGACAAGGACACCACCCGCCAGATCCTCCTCGAGGCTGCCTTCGAGATGATGCTCGAACAGGGTCTCGACGTCGGCTGGGGGGTTCGGGTCGCCGATGTGACCAAGCGGGTGGGGCTCACCACCGGCGCCGCCTACCAGATCTGGAGCGGTTCACGCACCAAGGACGGCATGGGCGGCCAGGACCGCTTCCACCACGACCTCGCGCTCTACGCCATGGAACGGCTCATCTCCGAACCGGCGCTGGCCCACAGCGAAGCCGCCAGCGCACTGGCCACCGACGGCGGGAGCCTCGAGCGGATGATCCGGACCGCCACCGCCGGCGACTTCGAGCTGCTCTCGGACCCCGCCGAGTTCGCGCTCTACCTCGGCCTGCTCGCCGCCACCTCCTCCATGCCCGAGATCGCCGAGGTCGGCCGCGCCAGCTACCAGCGGATCACCGACGATCACGTCGAGCTCTACACCAAGCTGTTCGACCACTTCGGCGTCGAGATGGTGCCGCCGCACACGGTCAGGGACCTGGTCGTGTCGGCGATCGCCCTCGGCGAAGGGCTCTGCCTGCGGGCCCTGGTCGACCCCGACGCGGTGCCCGACGACCACGACAGCCCAGCGGAGGTCCCCGACGACGCCACGGGCCCCTGGCACCTGTTCTCGATCGGGGTGCTGGCCCTCATCCGCGGCATGACCCGTCCCCGGTCCGGCTGACCCCTGGGGTCAGCCGGCCAGGGTGAGCACCCGGCCGCTGGTGAACACCCGACCCGGGTCGGACGCGTCGACCAGCCACGTCGACAGGCCGCCACCGTCGTGGTCCAGGGCCAACAGCTCCACCGGATCGTCGCGCTCGATGGCGTCGCGGTACTCGATCTCGGCCCGCACCGGGGCGCGCAGGTGCCGGCGGCCTGCCCGCTCCTCCTCCAGGGCCGCCCACGCCACCGCGTTGTTGACGTGGTCCATCACGTCGAAGTCGACGAAGCGCAGCGGCCAGGGTGTGCGGGTGAGGCCGGGGGACTCAGATGGCGGCGAGCCGTGCCGCAGCTTGGCCCGCACGCGGCGACCGGCCGCCGCCTCGGCGTAGAGCTCGTGGAACTGCTCGGGCAGCACCACTGGGCGGCCGGTGGCCATGTCGAGGTGCACCCACACCGTGGCGGTCTCGATGTGTGCCCCCTGGTCTCCGCGCACCGACACCCGGCGCTCGGCCCACCGGCCACCGATGCCGCCACAGAACGTCGCCAGCTCGAGGTCCTCGCGCAACCGGGCCTCGGCGTGGACCTCGACCACCGTACGCCGCACCACCCAGGCCATGTCGTCGGCCAGACCGGCGTCGACGGTGTCGTCGTTGGACACGTCCTGGACGAAGCGGGCCAGCGCATCAAGGCGGAGCCGGCCGTTGGGTGAGACATCGCCCAACCGGACCCTGCGGCGGTGGCTGAAGATGCGGCCACTGGCCGGCAGCGGCACCACCTGATCGTCGGCGTCGGGGGGACCGATCGGAGGGGCCAAGGGGGTCTCCATCGACCGGCACGCTACCGGCCTCGCCCACCGATCGGAAATAATCGATTGACGCTCACGCCCCGACGTGGTTTCGTGAACCTCCGGCGCACAGAGCTGCGCGACTGGTCTCGACCAGGACCGACCACCGAGGAACCGACGATGAAGCAGATGCTCGACGCACAGACGGCAGGCCGCATGGCTCGTGCCGGCGTCGCGCGTCGCCGCGCCGGTGCCGCTGCCAACGGCGGTCTCGACCTCGGTATGTACCCGTGCGGGTGGCGTGCCGGCAACCGCGTGTCGACCATTCACGACTCGATCTTTGCCACCGTCACCGCGCACAAGGCCTGGCGGCCGAAGGAGTCCTCGCCCTGAGTCATCACTCACACGAGGAGCAGCACTCCGAACGGCCGCCGGGTTCACCCGGCGGCCGTTCTGCTTTTCCACCGCCGGCGTGACCACCAGCAGCACCTCCAGGAGCACACACCAGCAGCATCGACACCGACCACCACGAACCCCGCGGGGACCGACATGACAACCGAACCAACCCTCGACGACTTACAACCCCTCCTTGCCGACGAGTCCGCCGCCTGGTGGGCCGACGCCCGTTGCCGCTCCGGTGACGGATCGCTCGGCCATCTGTTCTTCTCCGAGGAGCTGCAGGACATCGCCCGGGCCAAGACCATCTGCTCGGAGTGCCCGGTCATCGCCCAGTGCCTCGAGGGCGCCCTCGAACGGCGCGAACCGTGGGGCGTCTGGGGCGGCCAGCTGTTCCTGAACGGGCGCATCCTGGCCACCAAGCGGCGTCGGGGACGCCCGCCGAAGACCCCACGTCCCGAGGACCAGCTTCCCGTGGTGCCGATCCCCGAGCACCTCCAGAGCGCCTGACCCCCAGCGCGCAGGACCGAGACCCAGCGGCGGGCCACAGCAACAGCCCGACGACCACCGCGTCGTCGACGTGCGAGCTCTGGCCTGCCGGAGGTCGACGGTCCGCCATCCGGTCGTTCACCGGGGTTCCACGACCCCCGATGGGACCCGACCACGGCGCCCCGGTACCGTGGAGCCTCGGTGAACGACCCTGCCGACAACCCCGACCCCGAACCCACACCTGGTGAGGCGGCCCACCGGCCCCGCACCGTCGCCGGCATCCCGGCCCGACATCTCATGGCCGCCACCCTTGTCGCCCTCGTGGTCGCGGCCACCGCGGGGGTCCTGGTGCTGCTCGACACCGACGACGAGCCCGACACGATCGGCCAGGACGACTCGAACCCACCGATCGAGCTGACCCCCGCCGACGGTGACCCCGCCGACGAGGTGATCGGCGCACCGGCCGCGGTCGACTACCAGACCTTCGACGGCGACGAGGCCAACACCGGCAGCTACGTCGGCCAGCCGCTGGTGGTCAACTTCTTCGCCGCCTGGTGCGCGCCGTGCGTCGCCGAGATGCCCGACTTCGAGGACGTGCACCAACAGGTCGGCACTGACGTGGCGTTCCTCGGCATCAGCACCGACCACCGCAGCGAGGACGGCCTCGACCTCATCGAGCGCACCGGCATCACCTACGACGCGGGACGCGACCCCGACGGATCGGTCTTCGCCGCCTTCGGCGCCGTCGCCATGCCCACCACGGTCTTCATCGACGCCGCGGGCACCGTCGTCGACGTGCACGGCGGCGCCCTCACCGCCGACGAGCTCCGCGACCGGCTCGAGTCCCTGTTCGGGGTGGTCGCACCGTGATCGAGGCCGACTTCGCCTACGCCTTCACCGTCGGCATGGTCGCCGTGGTCAACCCCTGCGGCTTCGCTCTGCTTCCCGCCTACCTCTCCTACTTCCTCGGGCTCGAGGGCGCGCCCACCGACAGCCGAGCGAGCATGGTGCGGGCCCTCGGGGTCGCCCTGGCGGTCACGACCGGGTTCGTCGCCGTGTTCGGGATCATCGGCCTGGCCATCACCCAGCTGTCGCTGTCGATCAACCGCCAGCTCCCGTGGGTCACCATGGCCATCGGCGTCGCCATCGTCGTGCTCGGCATCGCCATGCTCCGCGGCTTCCAGCTCTCGCTGCGGCTGCCCCGGCTGTCGGTCGGAGGCTCCAGCCGCGAGCTGCCGTCGATGTTCCTGTTCGGCGTGTCCTACGCGGTGGCATCGCTGTCGTGCACGCTGCCGATCTTCCTGCCGATCATGACCCGCACCTTCGGCTCCAACAGCCTCACCTCCGGTGTGGCGGTGTTCCTCACCTACGCCGCCGGGATGGGCCTGCTCCTCGGCGCGATCACCATGGCCCTGGCCGGGGCGCGGGGCGCGCTCCTCACCCGGCTCCGGCGAGCCCAGCCCCACATCAACCGGGTCTCGGGCGGCCTGCTCGTCCTCGCCGGCGTCTACCTCGTCTACTACGGCTACTGGGAGCACCGGGTGTACACCGACCCCCGCAACCTGCCGCCGTCGGGGCCGGTCGACCTGGTCACCGGCGCCAGCGCCAGCGTCTCCAACTGGGTGAGCTCGATCGGCGCCACCCGCATCGGGGTGGTGCTCGCGGCCGCGGTCGTCATCGTGCTCATCCTCGTGTTCACCAGCCGCGACAGCAGCGAGACACCGAGCGAGCCGGCGCCGACGCGCCCGGTGAGGTAGACCCGTGCCGGCACTGATGGCGACGCTCATCGCCGCCATCGGCGCGGTCCTGCTCTGGCAGTCGTTCTCCGACCAGCGGATGCGTCGCCTCATCACCGACACCCCCACCTCCAAGGCACGGGGCGTGTTCATCGGCTTCAACGAGGTCGTGGGCACCGCCACCGCCGACCGGCCCCTGCTCACCCGGTTCAGCCGGGAGCCGTGCGTGTTCCACGACTACGTCGAGCTCCAGGAGATCCGCCGCCGACGCAACGACTCGCAGGGCAGCAGGCGCTCGTGGATCCGGGCCGGCTCGGACCGGCGAGCCGTGCTCTTCGAGGTGGCCGACGACACCGGAGCGGTGGGGGTCGACCCCAGCAGCGCCGAGATCATCGGCACCCGCATCGTCGACACCGTCTTCGAGGACACCCGCCGGATGATCGGCTACAGCGGACGCAGCCTCGGGGGCGAGGGCGCCACCGGCCGGTTCAAGCGGCGCGAGGACGCCATCCGCGTCGGCGACGAGGTCTACGTGCTCGGCCACGCCCACCTGGTCGACGACGGCACCCGCGCCGAGATCCGGGCCGAGCCGGGGTTCCCGCTCTACATCACCACCATGGGCGAGGCGGCGCTGACCCGCCGGTTCGCCTGGCGCGGCGCCGCCATGACCGTGCTGGCCGCCATCGCCGTCGGTGCCGCCGCGGTCGTGTTGGCCACCCCCGAACGGGCGGCCGACGCGATCCTTCCCGCCCTCGCCGGGGTGACCCTGGTGGCGGTGGCCAACGCCGCCCACACGTTGCTGCTCGTCTACAACGGTCTCGTCCGGCTGCGCGAGCGCGAGTCGCGGGCCTGGAGCCTCATCGAGGTCCAGCTCAACCGCCGAGGCGAGCTCATCCCCCAGCTCGTCACCTGTGTGTCCACCTACGCCTCGCTCGAAGCCGACACCCAGCAACAGATCGCCGGACTGCGCTCGGGCACCTGGACCGACACCGGCCACGAGCTCCCCGACGAGGCCGACATCGAACAGGCCACCGAGACCGCCGCCCGCCAGACCGACACCGCACGATCACTGATCGGCCTCGCCGAGGCCCACCCCGAGCTGAAGGCCGACGAGCTGTTCGCCCAGCTGTCCGACCAGCTCGTCGACAGCGAGAACCGCATCGCCCTCGCTCGGGGCTACTTCAACGACAGCGTGACCGCCCTGGCGGACCGGGCCCGCACCTTCCCCGCATCGATCGTCGCCAACCGGATGAACCTCGGCACCCGCCGCCACCTCACCTTCGGCGGTGACGAGCAGTAGGCCCGCCGGTACCCTCCCGGCATGGACCTGCGCATCTTCACCGAACCACAGCAAGGCGCCACCTACGACCAGCTGCTGGCGGTGGCCAGAGCCACCGAGGACCACGGTTTCGACGCCTTCTTCCGATCCGACCACTACGTGAAGATGGGCAACGTGTCCGGTCTGCCCGGTCCGACCGACGCCTGGGTGACCCTCGGCGGCCTCGCCCGCGAGACCAGCCGCATCCGCCTCGGCAC
>JBKGZW010000098.1:0-11218 GCA_046543225.1 Acidimicrobiales bacterium | reverse complement strand
CCAGTTGCACGACGCGGTCGCCCTGGTGGCCGACGACGTCGCCCCCGAGCTGGAGCGGGACCTGGTCTGGCAGTCCCGGAGCGGTCCTGCGCAGGTGCCATGGCTCGAGCCCGACATCAACGACCACCTGCGGTCGATCGCCTCCGAAGGCGTCGACACGGCGGTCGTGATCCCGATCGGATTCGTCTCCGATCACCAGGAGGTCGTCTTCGACCTCGACACCCAGGCGCGGGCCACCGCCGACGAGTTGGGGATGCACCTCGTCCGCGTCGCGACGCCCGGGACCGACCCCACCTTCGTGGCCATGGTTCGTGAGCTGATCGTCGAGCACCTCGACCCTGGAGCACCCCGCAGGGCGCTCGGCCCACTCGGGGTCCGCGCCGCTCGCTGCGCGCCGGACTGCTGTCCCGCTCCATCGCGCCGTCCGGGTCGACCATGATGGCATCACACCCGCACGCAACCGGCGGAGGCCGCCCATGACCCGCATCGCAGTCGGAGTCGACGAGTCGCCCGGCGGACGCGCGGCGCTCGCCTGGGCGCTGGCTGAAGCCCGCCGTTGGGAGGCCACCCTCCAAGTGGTGGTCGCCTGGTCCTACCTCGTCCAGCCGGTCGCCGAGTTCCAGCCGGACTTCGACGAGGCCGCGGCGCGCGACCTCCTCGAGTCGATGCTGGCCCAGCACGACACCTCCGGCGTCGAGATCGAACCGGTGATCATCAACGAGCTGCCCGTCCAGGCCCTGCTCCACGTGGCCGAGGAGGCCGATCTCCTCGTCGTCGGCGCTCGCGGCCTCGGCGGGTTCGCCGGGCTGCTCCTCGGGTCGGTCAGCCAACAGGTCTCCACCCACGCCCCGTGCCCGGTGGTGATCGTCCACCGCGCCCCGGACTGAGGCCGCCGCCGCGCTCGACTGGCCAGCCCGGCTCCTACCGCCGGTACACTCCTTCCTCCCGTGCCAGCTTCGTCCACCCTCACTGCAGCCCGACATCGCCTGCGGGGCCGTCTCGAGGCCAAGGGGAGCTACCAGCGCTGGGTGCTGTTCGCCGCTCTGGCGGGCATGTTCGCCACCTCGTTCCCCATCACCATCCTGTCGGTCTCGCTCACCGACATCGCCGACGAGTTCGGGACCTCCACGTCGGTGCTCACCTGGGTGATCTCGGCTCCGATGCTGCTGTCGGCACTCTCGCTGCCCATCCTCGGCAAGCTCGGCGACCTCCACGGCCACCGCAAGGTGTTCCTCATCGGCTTCACCATCGCCACCACGGTCGCCGCCGTCACCGCCCTGGCCTGGAACGCCGCCAGCCTCATCGGCCTGCGCTCGCTCGCCCAGATCGTCGGAGGAGCGACCCAACCGACGTCGATGGCACTGGTGATGCTGGTCTTCGCCCCCAAGGACCGGGTGAAGGCGATCGGCTACTGGTCGCTCGTCGCCGCCGGGGCCCCGGCCATCGGCTTGGCGGCCGGTGGCCCGCTGGTCGACCTGGTCGGCTGGCGGCTCATCTTCGTGCTCCAGGCCGGCCTGGCCGCGACCGCGCTGTGCTTCGCCGCGGTGATCCTGCCCGAGAGCGAGCCGAAGCGGGTGCGCTTCGACGTACCCGGGGCGGCCGCGCTCACCCTGGTGGTGGGCTGTCTCATGTTGGCGATCGGCCAGGGCGGCACCTGGGGCCTCGACCATCCCGCCATCCTCGCCTCCCTCACGGTGTTCCCGTTCGCCACCGTGGCCTTCGTGGCGATCGAGCGGCGCTCGGCCCACCCCCTGGTGCCGCTGGAGTTCCTCGGGCGGCGCAACTTCACCTTCACACTGCTCACCAGCCTGTTCCTGGGCTCGGTGTACATGGGCGGGTTCGTGCTCTCCCCCATCGCCCTGCGCGAAGGGTTCGGCCTCACCGCGACCGCCACCGCGGCGATCATGCTCCTGCGCACCGGTGTCTTCTCGCTCTCCTCTCCCCTCGGGGGCCAGCTCGGCGCACGGGTCGGCACCAGACCGGGCGCGCTGATCGGTACCGGGTTCCTCGCGGTGGCCATGGGGGCCTTCATGTTCGGGAGCGGCCAGGCCCTGCTGCTGGTGTTCTGCGGGGCGCTGCTCGCCCAGGGTCTCGGCAACGGGTTGGCGCGGCCTCCGATCACCGCTGCGCTGGCGAACTCGGTGCCCGAGACCGACCTGGGGCTCGCCACCTCGCTGCAGCGGATGACCTACCAGATCGGCAACGCCTTCGGCATCGCGCTGCTCTCGGCGGTCTATGACGACTCGGGCCGGGCCGAGGCCTTCGTCACCCCCTTCGGCGTCGGGGCAGCACTCGGCCTGACGGCGATGGTCTTCGCCAGCTTCCTCATCCCCGACGAGCACCACGACACCGCCGAACCCGACGTCGGCGAGTCCGCCGAGTCGACACCAGCTCGGTCGGAGGCCCCACCGGCCGCCTCACCCTCGCGCTGAGTGCGCGGCGTGCACCCGGGCGAGCTCGGTCGACCACGCCGCTGATCGGTCCTCGACCGCACGGCCCCGCTCGGCCGCCAGGCGGAAGAAGCCGCCGCCGGGAAGCCCGCTCGAGCGCCGCACCACCACGGCGGTGAGCAGACCCCGACCGGCCTCGTCCTCCCTGGTCGACACCGACCGCAGCGCCGTCGCCAGATCGGATTCGGCGAGCGCACGCAGATCCGGATCGCGTTCGGCCAGCGCCTCGAGCAGCTGGGCGTAGGTGATCGTCGTTCCCCTGCGGGCCACGCCGGAGAGGATGTCGGCCACCGCTTCCACCACATCGTCTGCCACAGACACCGACGATAGGCCCCTCTATGGTTGGCAGCATGAGCGCCACCACGATCCTCGGGCACTCGATCGACCGCAGGGAAGACCCCGGGCTGCTCACCGGATCGACCTCCTTTCTGGCCGACCTCTCCGAGGCGGGTCACCTCCACGCCGTCTTCGTCCGTTCGCACACCGCCCACGGCACCATCACCTCGATCGAGGTGGCCGAGGCCGCAGACGCAGCCGGGGTCGAGGCGGTCTTCACCGGCGCTGATCTGGGCCTGCCACCGGCGCGGGCCTTCGGCCGCGAGCCCGAGCTGGCCCGCCCGCTGCTGGCCACCGAACGGGTCCGCTACGTCGGCGAACCGATCGCGGTCGTGGTCGCCGACTCGCTGGCCGCGGCGGTCGACGCGGCCGAGCTCGTCGTGGTCGACATCGAACCGCTCCGAGCGGTCGTCGACGTGTCCGACGCGCTCGACCCCGACGCGCCGCTCCTCTTCCCCGACCATGGCAGCAACGTGGTGCTCGACATCGCACCGGAGGGTGTCACCGACGATCTCTTCGCCGACGCCGACGTGGTGGTGAGCGCCGAGCTGCACCACAACCGGGTGGCCCCGGTCACGATGGAGAACAACGGCGTGCTGGCCATCCCGGACGGAACCGACGCGATCGAGGTCTGGGTCAGCACCCAGTCCGTGTTCGGGGTCCGCAACGACATACACCACGCCCTCGGCCTCGACGAGGAGAACGTACGGGTGCGGGCCGCGGCCATCGGAGGAGGGTTCGGGGCCAAGGGCGGCGTGTATCCCGAGCAGGTGGTGGTCGCCGCCATCGCCCACCGGCTCAGCCGCCCCGTGCGGTGGGCCGAGACCCGCAGCGAGAACCTCACCGGCATGACCCACGGCCGGGCCTCGGTGCACCGGCTCGAGGTCGGTGCCCGCAGCGACGGCACCATCGTCGGACTGCGGGTGCGGGTCATCGGCGACGCCGGGGCGTACAGCGCCCGCGGGGTGTTCATCCCCTTCGTCACCCAGCGCATGGGCTCGGGTGCCTACCGCATCCCCCGCATCGAGGTCCGCCCCACCGTCGTGGTCACCAACACGACCCCCACCGGCCCCTACCGTGGGGCCGGCCGTCCCGAGGCCGCGGCGATGTGCGAACGGGCGATCGATCTGGTCGCCGCCGAGCTCGGCCTCGACCCGGTCGAGGTGCGGCGCCGCAATCACATCGCACCCGAGGCCTTCCCCTACACGACACCCACCGGCGCCACCTACGACAGCGGCGACTACGGCGCGGCGCTCGACCTGGCGCTGGAGATGGCCGGCTACGACCAGCTGCGAGCCGAACAGGCCCGCCGCCGCTCGGAGCGCACCACCCGCCAGCTCGGCATCGGGATGAGCACCTATGTGGAGATCAGCGGCCAGGGCAGCGAGTTCGGCTCGGTCACCGTCGAGCCCGACGGATCGGTCACCGTGGTCACCGGCTCGGTCCCCCACGGACAGAGCCACGAGACGGTCTGGGCCCAGATCGCCTCGTCGGTGCTGGGAGTGCCCGTCGACCGCATCGCAGTGGTCCACTCCGACACCCGCCTGGTCGACCACGGCACCGGCACCTTCGGGTCGCGATCGCTGCAACTCGCGGGCAGCGCGGTGCAGACCGCGTCCACCGAGGTGCTCGACCGCGCCCGACGGGTGGTGGCCGACCATCTCGAGGCCAGTCCGGACGACATCGCCGTGCTCGACGACGGCCGGGTGGGGGTGGTCGGCACCCCGGCCACCGCGGCCGACTGGGACGAGGTCGTCGCGCTCGCCGCCGATGCCGGGGTCGAGCTGACCACCGCTCTCGACTTCGAACAGCCAGCGACCTTCCCCTTCGGCGCGCACGTCGCCGTGGTCGAGGTCGACACCGACACCGGCCGGGTCGACCTCGCCCGACTGGTCGGGGTCGACGACTGCGGGCGGGTCGTGTCCCCGACACTGGCCGAGGGCCAGGTGCACGGGGGGATGGCCCAGGGCATCGCCCAGATGCTGTTCGAACAGGTCGTCTTCGATGCCGACGGCACTCCGCTGACCGCCACCCTCGCCGACTACGGCGTCCCGTCGGCCGCCGACCTCGTCTCCTTCGAGACCGCCCACACCGAGACCCCGTCGCCCAACAACCCGCTCGGCGCCAAGGGCATCGGCGAGTCGGGCACCACGGGGTCGATCTCGGCGGTGTGGAACGCGGTGGTCGACGCGCTGGCGCCCTACGGCGTCGAGCACCTCGACCCGCCGTTCACCCCCGAGAAGGTGTGGCGAGCGCTCCGCTCAGGACCTGTTCAGGGCCGGACCGCCCGACCGGCGTAGCTGTAGCTCATCGACTTGGGGCCGGCGATGTAGAAGTTGGCCAGGTGCTCGATCTCGAACCCGGCATCCTCGACCAGCGCATCGATGGGCCGAGTGAGGTGGCAACCGCCACCGATGCGCTGCTGGATGGGGTCGAGGCGCGCCTGCCAGCGGGCGACCTTGGGGTCGGGCGAGTGACCGTGCTCGAGGAAGTGGAAGCGGCCGCCGGGTCTCAGCACGCGGATCATCTCGGCGAGTGCGAGCTCGACGTGGGGGATCGTGCACAACGTCCAGGTGGTGAACACCTCGTCGACGCTGGCGTCCTCCAGCGGGAGGTGCTCGCCGTCGAGGCCCACGAACTCGATCGGCACCGTCGCGTCGGCGACGCGCGTCTCGGCAAGTCGTCTCCCGACCTCCGACGGGTCGACGGCGTAGACCTTGGTGACCGCCGGCGGATAGTGCGGCACGTTCAGACCCGAGCCGAACCCGACCTCGAGGACCTCGCCGGAGAGTTCTCGGGCAGCGCGTGCACGGAGCTTGGCGAAGCCCTTGGTGCCCATCACCTTGTCGATGACCCTCGGAAGCACCTGTCGCTCGTAGAAGCCCATCGGGCCAGGGTACGGGACGGTTCAGTCCGAAGCGGGCGCCCGGTAGATGTCGCGGGTGACCTCGTCGACCAGCTGGGTGCGTGGGGTCCACTCGAGCCGGCCGTCGGTCACCAGCTCGCGCACCGCGGGCACGGGATCGGGATCGGAGAAGAAGCGCTCGTCGTCATAGTCGGTGGGTCGACCGGTGGCATCGGCGGTCCACCAGGACGCCTCGAGGGCGATGCCGTTGGGATCGGTGAAGTAGATCGACCGCAGGACGCCATGGTCGACCACGTCGGTCACTTCACAGTCGTGGGCCTTGAGGCGGTGGCGCAGCCGGTCGAGTGCCTCCTCGTCGGCGAGACCCAGCGCCAGGTGGTCGAACTGCGACGCCTGGGGGAACGGCACCCCGGCGGGCTTGGCGTAGGTGTCGACGGGCTGATCTCGGTACTCGAAGAACGCCACGGTCATGCCTGGTGCGAACTCGAAGAAGTAGTGACGGAACGAGTCGGTGGCCAAGGTGATGACCAGTCGGGCACCGAGCACCCCGTGCCAGAACCGGGTGGTGGCGTCCATGTCGGTGGTGATGAGCGCCAGGTGGTGCACACCCCGCCACTGCACCGACGGGGTCTCGGGAGGAGGGCTGGTGGAACCGTTGGCAACCATGGATCCAATCGTACAAAGCTGAACGAGCTTCACCACCGCGACCACCGACGGTGCCCCACGGTCACGGTGTCTCGGTCACAGGGTGATGTCGAAGATCTGGATGAGCCCGACGACGATCAGGTACGCGGCCACCACGTAGTTGAGGACCTTGGGGACCAACAGGATGATCACCCCCGCGATGACGGCGATGATCCCGGGAAGGGTGAGGTTCACCGTCACCTCGTTGATCTCCGCGGTCTCCTGGGCCAGCACGGCAAGGTTGGTCAGCATCGACACGATGCCCTCCTCGGTTCGACACGGGTGAGGCCTTGGCCCTCCCCCGAACCCGCCCGCCCCAAACCCCGGCGTCCATGTCGCGCCGGCTCGCCCCGTCGGCCATGCTGGGGCCATGGCGCCCGACGACACCACGACCGTCCGCGTCCGCCCGGCTCCTTGGTACCTGGCGACGATCGTCGCCACGACCGTGGCGGTGACGGCGCTGATCCTGCTCGTGATCGACGCCGGCTCGGGCCATGTCCTGATCGGCGCACCCATCGGGGTCGCCATCGCCACCCACTTCACGATGACGCTGCACCTGTCTCCGACCGGGGTGCGGCTGGCCAGCAGCGGCGAAGCGCCGTGGGAGCACCTCGAGCTCACCTCCGGCCGCTTCGGCGAGACGCTGCGGACCACGCCCGGGACCGCGCGACGCCGACGTGACCGGGTCGCGGTGTTCCTCCCCACGTTCGAGTCGAACTGGCGCGACGGCGCCATCGGCGACCACATCCGCCGCTACGCACCACACCTGCTCGAGGAACCGCCCCGCGCCGACTCTGGCTGATACCGCCGAGCGGAGGCTCAGCTCCGGGGTTCGACGCGCTCGGCGAGGTTCGGGGGCATCACGTCGTACTGCACGTGGCGGGCGGTGAAGCGTCCTCTGGCCGCGGTGAGCGAACGGAGATCGATGGCATAGCGGGTGATCTCGGCGGTCGGCACCATCGCGGTGATGGCCACGCCGTTCGCGCCCGCGGGTTCGGTGCCCGACACCCGGCCCCGGCGCGCCGAGAGATCGCCCATGACGTCGCCCTGCAGCTCGCTGGGCACGACCACGATGACCTCCGACACCGGTTCGAGCAGCACCGGACCGGCCTGTTCCATCGCCGCCCGGAACGCCAGGCGACCCGCGGCCCGAAAGCTCATCTCCGACGAGTCGACCGCATGGGCCTTGCCGTCGACGCAGTGCACCCGCACGTCCACCACCGGGTACCCCTTCACCACACCGCCCTCGGCCATCGTGTCGGCGACACCGCGCTCGACGGCGGGGATGAACTGACGCGGGATCGCACCGCCCACGATCCGGTCGACGAACTCGAAACCCGAACCGCGCTCGGTCGGTTCGATCTCCACGTTCACCACGCCGAACTGCCCGTGGCCGCCCGACTGCTTCTTGTAGCGACCCTCGGCGGAGGCGGGAGCGGTGATCGTCTCGCGGTAGGCCACCTGCACCGGTTCGGTGTCGACCCCGACACCGAACTTGCGGGCGAGCCGTTCCAGGGTGACCGACAGGTGGGTGTCACCAGTGCCCCGGAGGAGGGTCTGGTGGGTCTCGTCGTCGTGGTCGAGCACCAGCACCGGGTCCTCCTGGCGCAGGCGGGCGATGGCACCGGCCAGCTTGTCCTCGTCGGCCTGGGTCCGGGGCGTGAGCGCCACCGCGTGGACCGGCTCGGGCCAGGCGATGCCGGGCACCTGGACCGGCTGGTCGCGAGGAGCGAGCGTGTCGTTGGTCTCGGTCCCACTGAGCTTCGCGACCGCGGCGATGTCGCCGGCGACCACCTCGGTGACCGGTTCCTGGTGGTCGCCACGGAGCAGGAACAGTCCGTGGAGCCGCTCGTCGGTGCCGGTCCGGCGGTTCACGAGGTGGTCGTCGCTGCGGATCGTCCCCGAGAGGACCTTGAACAGCGAGATGATCCCCACATAGGGATCGGCAACGGTCTTGAAGACGAAGGCGAGCGGGTGACCGGCGGGATCGGGACTGATCTCGACGGTGGTGTCCCCGGCCTCGACCGACACCTGCGGGCGATCGGCCGGCGATGGTGCGATCTCACAGAGGTAGTCGCACAGACGGTCGACCCCGATCGGTCTGGTGGCCGCCCCCTCGAGCACGGGGAACGCCGCGCGCTCCACCATCTCGCGCATGAGCGTGCGCTCGAGCTCGCCGAGGGCGGGTTCGTCGCCTTCGAGGAACCGTTCGAGCATCGTGTCGTCGCCCACGACGATGGCCTCGACCACCTCGTCATGGACACGGTGCTCGATCTCGGCGAGCTCTTCGGGGACCGGGCTCTGCTTGGCCGATCCGTCGTCGTAGAGGTACGCGGTCTCGGTCAGCACGTCGGCGACCCCGTGAAACGCCGACTCCTGTCCGATGGGGAGCTCCAGCGTCTCGATCCGCTCGCCGAAGCGCTCCCGCAGCTCCGCCAGGGTCCGGTCGAACGACGCCCGCTCGCGGTCGAGCTTGTTGACAAAGACCATGCGGGGCACGTCGAGCTCGTCGCAGAGCCGCCACGCGTTGTCGGTACCGACCTGGATGCCGTCGACCGCGCTGACCACGATCACCGCCACGTCGGCCACCGCCAGTGCCGCCCTGACCTCGCCTTCGAAGTCGGGATCGCCCGGCGTGTCGATGATGTTGAGCTTGTAGCCCTTCCAGTCGAACGGGACCACCGACAAGGCGAGCGAGATCCCGTGGGAGATCTCCTCGGCGTCGGTGTCGGCGAGGGTGGTTCCGTCCTCGACCCGACCGAGCCGGCCGATCAGCCCGGCGCGCAGGGCCATGGCCTCGAGCAACGAGGTCTTGCCCGAGGCACTGTGACCGAGAAGGGCGACGTTGCGGATCCGATCGGTGCTGACCATCGTGTCTCCCGGTTCTCCCACTGGTCCGACCTATCTCATCTGCCGGACAGTACCGGAGCGCGTTCAGCTCTGCCCAGGGTCCGAAGGCCCTGACCGCCGCGGCGATCGCTGGTACCGCTCGACCAGATCCGCGGTCGACGGATCGTGGTCCGCGGGAGCCGGTCCGGATGGATCGAGCTCGGCGATGATGCGGTTGGCCAGCACCTTGCCCAGTTCGACCCCCCATTGATCGAAGGCGTTGATCCCCCAGATGGTCGCCTGGGTGAACACCTTGTGCTCGTAGAGCGCGATCAGCACCCCCAGGGAGAACGGCGACAGCTCGTCCAGGAGCAACGTGGTGGTGGGGCGGTTGCCGTCGAACACCTTGTGGGGCACCAGGTGGTCGGGCACACCCTCGGCGCGCACCTCCTCGGGTGTGCGTCCCACGGCCAGGGCCTCGGTCTGGGCGAACAGGTTGGCCATGAGCAGATCGTGCTGGTGGTCGAGGCCGTGGTTTGGGGTGACGACGCCGATGAAGTCGGCCGGCACCATCTGGGTTCCCTGGTGCAGCAGCTGGAAGAAGGCGTGCTGTCCGTTGGTGCCCGGCTCGCCCCACACGACCGGACCCGTCGCCCATCGGACCCGCTCGCCGTCGAGGGTGACCGACTTGCCGTTGCTCTCCATCTCGAGCTGCTGCAGGTACGCGGGGAACCGGGCGAGCTCCTGTGCGTAGGGAAGGACCGCGTGGGTCCCGGCACCGAAGACGTTCGTGTACCAGACCCCGAGAAGACCCATGAGCACGGGGAGGTTGCGCTCGAGGGGGGCGGTCCGGACGTGGTCGTCGACCGCGCGAAAGCCGGCCAGCAGATCCTGGAACCGTTCGGGGCCGATGGCGAGCATCAGCGACAAGCCGATGGCCGACTCGATCGAGTAGCGCCCCCCGACCCAGTCCCAGAACCCGAACATGTTGGCGGGATCGATGCCGAACGCTTCGACCTCTTCCGCGTTGGTCGAGACCGCGACGAAGTGCCGGGCCACCGCGGGCTCGCCCAGCACCTCGGTCAGCCAGGCCCGAGCGGTGCGGGCGTTGGTGAGGGTCTCGGCGGTGGTGAAGGTCTTGGAGGCGACGATGAACAGGGCGGTTGCGGGGTCGAGGTCGCGCAGGGCCCAGTCGATGTCGGCACCGTCGACGTTGGAGACGAACCGGTGGGTCCGACCCGGGTCGGTGAAGGTGCGCAGAGCCTCGGTGGCCATGGCCGGCCCCAGGTCGGAACCGCCGATGCCGATGTTGACCACCGCCCGGATCGGGGCACCGGTCGCGCCCAGCCACTCGCCGGAGCGCACCGCGCCCGCGAAGCGAGCCATCTCGTCGAGCACGCGGTGCACGTCGGGCACCACGTCGTGGCCGTCGACGGTGATCGAGGTGTCCCGCGGCGCCCGCAGCGCGACGTGCAGCGCCGCCCGGTCCTCGGTGACGTTGATCCGCTCCCCGGCGAACATGGCCTCGATCCGGCGGGGGACACCTGCCCGTTCGGCCAGCGCCACCAGCAGCCCGACGGTCTCGCCGGTCACCCGGTGCTTGCTGAGATCGGCGTGGAGACCGGGCAGGTCGAGGGTGAGCTGATCGAGCCGACCCGGCTCGTGGAGCAGCTCGCGGAGGTGACGGTGCTCGATCCGACGATGGTGGTCGACCAGGGCGGCCCATTCGGGCGTGTCCACGATCGGTGTTGGTCGAGAGCGCTCCATGGGGCGATCCTACTGGTGGCCACCCGGCGCCCAGAGTGGGCCACCAACCCATGTTGCCAAGCCTCGGGCGCCTCGGCCGCTCAGCTCCAGGTGACCTCGGTAGATCGCTCCGACGCGTCGGAGCGGTCCGGTTCGGTGTGGATCAGACGGGTGGCGATCACCGCGACCACGACGAGCAGGATCCCCACCGCGGTGAACGCGGCGCTGAGTCCGTACAGATCGGCCATGGTCCCCGCTCCGATGGAACCGATGAGGATCCCGAGACTCATCGACATGTTGAACACGC
>JBKGZW010000007.1:0-37279 GCA_046543225.1 Acidimicrobiales bacterium | reverse complement strand
AGTACAGCCAAGCGAAGGGGAACCATTCGATGACCACTCAACACCGGAAGCGCTCGGCGCTTCTCGTGACCCTCACACTGCTGGCGGCGAGCCTGTTCTTCGCTCCGTCGGCGGTGGAGGCCCAGACCAACCCCTACGAGCGGGGACCGGATCCCACCTCGTCGTCGATCGAGAGCTCGGGGCCCTACTCGGTCTCCACGAGCAGCGTGTCGTCGTTCGTCAGCGGGTTCGGCGGAGGCACCGTCTACTACCCGACCGGCACCAGCGAGACCTTCGGCGGCATCGTGGCGTCGCCGGGCTACACCGCTGGCTCGTCGAGCTTGAGCTGGTACGGCGAACGCTTGGCCTCGCACGGGTTCGTGGTGCTGGTGATCGACACCAACAGCAGGTACGACTTCCCCAACAGCCGCGGCGACCAGCTGCTGGCCGCCGCCGATTGGTTGAGCTCCAGCTCGCCCCCCTCTGCGGTGCAGGCCCGCCTCGACAGCAGCCGCATGGCGGTGTCCGGACACTCGATGGGAGGCGGCGGTTCGCTGGCGGCCTCCGACGACCGTCCGTCGCTGGAGGCCTCGGTTCCGCTGACGGCCTGGCACAGCACCAAGACCTGGTCGAGCATCACGGTCCCGCAGCTCATCGTCGGTGCCGAGGACGACACGATCGCGTCGGTGAGCTCGCACTCGATCCCGTTCTATGAGGGGCTGCCCGACTCCACCCCGAAGATGTATGTCGAGCTCGACGGCGCGGGTCACTCCGCTCCCAACATCACCAACGCCGACATCTCGGCGGTGAGCGTGTCGTGGTTCAAGCGCTGGGTCGACGACGACTCTCGCTACAACACGTTCCTGTGCGGCGACGAGGCCCCGACGGCGGGTGGATTCGGCGGCTCGTTCAGCGACGTCCGCGACAACTGCGACATCGGCTGGGGGACCGGTGGCGGCGACGACGGTGACGACGGAGACGACGGAGACGACGGCGACGACGGCGACGACGGCCTGGTCTGCATCACGTCGAGCAACGCGGCTCATGTCGACAACGATCGTGCCGTGTCGGTCTGGGGATATGTCTACGCCCGCGGCTCGGGCGACTACCTGGGCTGGAACAGCTCGTACTCGTCCAGCTCGTTGCAGCAGACCGGAACCGACTCCTGGACCGAGGTGGACAGCTGCTGATCTGAGCTGAGGCGGTTCCAGGTGGTGGGCCCCGGCCTCGAGGCCGGGGCCCACCCGCGCCTCGGTCGCGCCCCGACCCGATCTGGTGATCGAACAGATGTTCGGTAGCATGGCAGGCCATGGGATGGCGCAACCCACCGGTTCGATGGTCGGTGCTCGAGCAACGCCTGTCGGGAACCGCCCGAGGCGACCATCCCTTCCCCGGCGACGGTTCCGACAGCCCGGCCTGGTCGCGCGCACGAGGCCCCTACACCCCGCCCGCCCAGATCCGGCACCGTCGGGCTCCGGTGCCCTATGCCGAGCTGCACTGTCACTCCAACTTCAGCTTTCTCGACGGAGCCTCACACCCCGAGGAGCTGGTGGAGCACGCCGCGGAGCTCGGGCTCGCGGCCCTCGCGCTCACCGACCACGACGGCTTCTACGGAGTGGTCCGCTTCGCCGAGGCCGCCCGGGTCCACGGCCTCCCCACCGTGTTCGGGGCCGAGCTCACACTCGGAGCCGTCGCGCCCCAGGCCGGTAACGCCGATCCCGATGGCGACCACCTCGTGGTGCTGGCTCGCGACCCAACGGGTTATGCCCGGCTCTCCGCCGCCATCAGCGAGGCACAGCTGGGCGGGGAGAAGGGTGCACCCCGACTCGACCTCGACGCCCTGGCGGGGCTGGCCGGTCCGCCCGGGCACTGGGCGGTGCTCACCGGGTGCCGCAAGGGAGCGGTCAACCGGGCGCTGGTGGCCGAGGGACCGACCGGAGCCCGGCGCGAGCTGCACCGGCTGGTCGAACGGTTCGGGACCGACCACGTCTTCGTCGAGCTGTGGGATCACGGCGATCCGCTCGACTCGGCCCGCAACGACGCCTTGGTCGCCCTGGCGATGTCGCTCGGGGTCGAGCCGGTGGCCACCAACAACGTCCACTACGCCACCCCCGCCCGTCGGCCGCTCGCCACCGCGCTCGCCGCGGTGCGGTCCCGCCGCTCGCTCGACGATGTCGACGGCTGGCTCCCGGCCGGTCCGTGCGCCCATCTGCGGTCGGGAACCGAACAAGCCCGACGCTTCGCCCGGTATCCCGGGGTGGTCGAGCGGGCCGCGCAGCTGGGATTGGCGTGCGCGTTCGACCTGGCCCTCGTGGCACCCGAGCTGCCGCCGTTCCCCTGCCCGGCCGGGTTCGACGAGATGTCCCATCTCCGGCACCTCACCGAACAAGGCGCTGCCGCGAGGTACGGCCCCCGCCATCACGAACGGGTACCGGGAGCGTGGGCCCAGATCGACCACGAGCTGGGCGTCATCGACCAGTTGGGGTTCCCCGGCTACTTCCTCATCGTCTGGGACCTGGTCCAGTTCTGCCACCGCCAGGACATCCTCTGCCAGGGGCGGGGCTCGGCCGCCAACTCGGCGGTCTGCTACGCCCTCGGCATCACCAACGCCGATGCGGTCTCGCTCGGGTTGCTGTTCGAGCGGTTCCTCTCGTCCGAGCGTGATGGCCCTCCCGACATCGACATCGACATCGAGAGCGATCGCCGTGAAGAGGTCATCCAGTACGTCTACGAACGGCACGGTCGCCGCCACGCCGCCCAAGTGGCCAACGTCATCACCTACCGGGCCAAGTCCGCGGTGCGCGACATGGCCAAGGCGCTCGGCCACGCGCCGGGCCAACAGGACGCCTGGAGCAAGGAGGTCGACCGCTGGGGTCCGGTGGCGGCCACCTCGGCCCGACCGGACTCCTCCATCCCCTCGTCGGTGCTCGAGCTCGCCGGAGCGGTCGAGCACTTCCCCCGCCACCTCGGCATCCACTCCGGGGGCATGGTCATCTGCGACCGGCCGGTGGTCGAGGTGTGCCCGGTCGAGTGGGCCCGCATGGACGGCCGCACCGTGTTGCAGTGGGACAAGGACGACTGCGCGGCCACCGGCCTGGTGAAGTTCGACCTGCTCGGACTCGGCATGCTCACCGCCCTGCACCTCACCATCGACCTGGTGCGCGGTCACCAGGGCATCGACATCGACCTGGCCGCGTTGCCCCAGGACCCCGAGGTCTACGACATGTTGTGCCGGGCCGACTCCATCGGGGTCTTCCAGGTCGAGAGTCGGGCCCAGATGGCCACGCTGCCACGGTTGCGTCCCCGCACCTTCTACGACCTGGTGGTCGAGGTCGCGCTCATCCGTCCCGGCCCGATCCAGGGAGGGTCGGTGCACCCCTACATCCGACGCCGCAACGGCCAGGAGCCGGTCACCTACCTGCATCCGCTGCTCGAGCGGTCGCTGGCCAAGACCCTCGGTGTGCCGCTGTTCCAGGAGCAGCTCATGGCGATGGCCATCGATGTGGCCGGCTTCAGCCCGGCCGAGGCCGATCAGCTCCGCCAGGCCATGGGCGCCAAGCGCAGCGTCGAGCGCATGGACCGACTCCGTCAGCGCCTCTTCGACGGCATGGCCGCCCGGGGCATCACCGGCGAGGTGGCCGATGCCATCTACGACAAGCTGGCGGCGTTCGCCAACTTCGGGTTCCCCGAGAGCCACTCGGTGTCGTTCGCCTATCTGGTCTATGCCAGCTCGTGGTGCAAGCGCTACCACCCGGCGGCGTTCTGCGCGGGGCTCCTCGGCGCCCAACCCATGGGGTTCTACTCGCCGCACTCGTTGGTCCAGGATGCCCGCCGTCACGGGGTCCCGGTGGCCACCCCCGACATCAACGCGTCGGGGGTGCACGCCACCCTCGAAGGATCTGCCGGCGCGCCGCCAGCGTCGGGTACCCCGCCGGTGGAGTGGGGGGTGGGAGGGCCGACGGTACGGCTGGGGCTGTCGTCGGTCCGTGGGGTCGGCACCGATCTGGCCGAACGGATCGTGGCCGGCGCTCCCTACCGCTCGCCCGAGGACCTGGCCCGCCGGGTCCGGCCACCGGCCCCCGTGCTCGAGGCACTCGCCACCGCAGGGGCCTTCGACGGCTTCGGGCTCGACCGTCGCTCGGCGCTGTGGACCGCGGGCGCGGTCGCAGTGGCCCGCGACGATCGCCTCGAAGGCATGATCACCGGGGTCGAAGCACCACCGTTGCCCGGTATGAGCGACCACGAGCTGGCCATGGCCGACCTGTGGGCCACCGGCGTCTCACCCGATGGCCACCCCACCCGGTTCGTCCGGGGTCATCTCAGCGGACTGGGGGTGGTCACCGCCGCCGACCTGATCGGCCTCGACCACGGCACCAAGGTCCTGGTGGGCGGTGTGGTCACCCACCGGCAACGGCCGGCCACCGCCTCTGGCACCACCTTCGTCAACCTCGAGGACGAGACCGGCCTGGTGAACGTGGTGGTGTCGATGGGGTGCTGGAGCCGGTACCGGCGGGTGGCTCGGGGGGCCCCGGCGTTGATGGTGCACGGTCGTCTCGAACGTGGCGATGGCGGGGTGGTCAACGTCATCGCCGAGCGGATCGAGCCGCTGCCCCTGGCCGGCCGTACCGGCCCGTCCAGGGACTTTCGGTGACCGTCAGCGTCCACTGCACCTCGGCGGTTCACACTCATCTGGGTCCTCCCGGTGCCGACGATTGCACCAGATCTCCCCTCACGGCTCCTGGAGCTGACGATGACCCTGGCCTCAGCGGCCGACCATCCGAACGAACCGGTGTACGACGCGGCGTTCCTTCGCCGGGTCATCGACGCGACCAGCGACGGCATCGCCGTCCACCGCGCCGTCCGCGACGGTTCGGGCCAGATCGTCGACTTCGAGATGGTCTTCGTCAACGAGGTGCTCCTGGGGATGTTCCCACCCGGCAGCGGAAACTGGGTCGGCCGCCGGCTCCGCGAGCACCTGCCGGCCACGCTGGATGACGGTCGCTACCAGCTCCTGGAAGAGGCCGTGGAGTCCGGCACGCCCCAGGCCACCGAGGTGGAGGCCACGTTCCTTCGCGGTACGAGGCACCGGCTCGCGTTGTCGGCCATCCCCAGGGGCGACCAGGTGGTGGTGTCGCTGCGCGACGTCACGCGCGAGCACGAGGCGCTCACCGCGCTGGCCGAGAGCGAGGGTCGCTACCGGGATCTGGTCGAGCACCAGGCCGAACTGGTGTGCCGGTTCCTCCCGGACTCGACGCTCCTCTTCGCCAACGAGGCGTTCGCCCACTACTACGGCCACGAGCCCGACGAGCTGGTCGGCAAGCGGATGCTCGACCTGTTGCCCGAGCCGCGCCGTGAGCCCGCCGCGGTCACGATCGCCTCGTTGACCCCTGAGCACCCGCTGGTGATCGACGAGGGGTTCCTCTACGACACCGATGGCAACGAACGGTGGCAGCAGTGGAGCACCTCGGCGGTGGTCGAGGACGGTCGGGTCACCCAGATCCAGGCGGTCGGCATCGACATCACCGACCGCAAGCGTGCCGAGGTGGCGGTCGAGGAGCGGTCCGAGGTGCTGGCGCTGGTCACCCAGGTGAGTCAACGCTTCATCGAGATACCGCCGGACGAGGTGGACTCGGGCATCGAGGCCGCCCTCACCTCTCTCGGTCAGGCGATGGGGGCCGACCGCGCCTATGTGACCCAGTACCGCCCCGACGGGGTGCTCCTCGACATGACACATGAGTGGACCGCGCCGGGAGTCCCGGCGGCGCGGCCGTTCGTGACGGCGTTCCCCGACAGCACCATGCCCCGGGTCCGCGAGACGCTTTCCTGCAGCGAGACCGTGCGCATCGCCTCGGTCGGAGCGCTGGGGCCGGGGTGGGAAGCCGACCGAGCGGCATGGGAGGCCACCGGCGTCGAGTCGACGATGGTCATGCCCCTGGTCGACGGTGGTCGCCTCATCGGGTCGGTGGGCTTCGACGTGTGTGGCCGCGCCCGGTCCTGGTCTGATCAGGAGGCCACGGTGCTCGGCTCGGCTGCGGTGTCGTTCGGCCAGGTGATCGCCCGGCGTGACGCCGAGATCGAGGTTCGCCGTTCTGAACGACGGTTCCGGGCGCTGGTCGAGGGGATCCCCGACCTGCTGATCCGCGTCGACTCCGAGGGTGTGGTGCTCGACTGGCGCCCCTCGGCGGAGGACCCCACCTTCTTGTCGCCCGATGCCGCGTCGGGTCGGTTGCTCACCGAGGTGTTCCCCGAGCTCGTCTGGCCGGTCGAGCGGGCGCTGCAACACGGTGAGGCCGGCACCAGCCGGGTCGAGGCAGTGGAGGAATCGCGGGGCGGGCACGTGAGGTCGTACGAGGCGAGGGTCACCGTCGCCGGCAACGAAGCCATCGTGGTGGTGCGCGACGTCACCGAGCAGCAGCGTCTGCAGACGTCGTTGATCCATCAGGCCACCCACGACGCCCTCACGGGGCTCGCCAACCGGCGACTCTTCTCCGAGCACCTCGACGACGCGCTGCGCCACGGGAGACGAAGCGGGGCGTTTCCCGCCGTGCTGTTCATCGACCTCGACCAGTTCAAGGTGCTCAACGACAGCCAGGGCCACGACGTGGGCGATGCGGTGCTGCGGGCTGCGGCTGACCGGTTGGCGAGGTCGGTGCGGCCGGGTGACGTGGTGGCACGCCTGGGTGGCGACGAGTTCGCCGTGCTGTCGCATCGGATCCCGTCGGCGGCCGATGCGTTGTCGCTCGCCGAGCGGGTGGTGGCCGCGACCTCCGAACCGGTGCAGGTCGAGGGGGAGGACGTGGTCATCACCTCCAGCATCGGCGTGGTGGTGGCGGTCGCCGACAGCACGGTGGCCTCGGTGCTGCGCGACGCCGACGCGGCCATGTACCACGCCAAGGCCATGGGTCGCCGCCGGGTCGAGCTCTTCACCGAGGAGATCCGCGAGGCGGCGCTGGCCCGCCACCAGGTCGAACACGACCTACGGCGGGCGTTCGACACCGATGAGCTCGAGCTCTACTACCAGCCCTTGTGGTCACTGGTCGAGGGCGGATGGGTCGGGGTCGAGGCGCTGATCCGGTGGAACCATCCGGTGCGGGGCTTGCTCGCACCAGACCAGTTTCTGCCGGTGGCCGAGGATGCCGGGCTCATGTCCAGACTCGGGGCCTGGGTGCTCGATCGGGCGTGTCGCGATGCTCGCCGGTGGTTGGTCCATCGCCATGCCGGTGTCCGGGTGTGGGTCAACCTGGCGGCCGACCAGCTCATGTCGCCGACCCTGGTGGGCGACGTCATGGCGGCCCTCGACACATACCAGCTGCCGTCTGATGCCATGGGGGTCGAGGTCACCGAGACCGCGGTCGTCGGCGACATCGCACAGGCCCGCGCCACCCTGGCCGAGCTCCGTCGACGCGGGGTGAAGGTCGCCCTGGACGACTTCGGCACCGGCTTGTCCTCGCTGACCCACCTCGACGCGTTGCCGCTCGATGTGGTCAAGCTCGATGGCGCGTTCGTAGGTGGAGCGGCCTCGGAGGGGCGCCAGCGCGACCTGGTCGATGGGATCGTCACCCTCGTCAAGCGCCTGGGCCTGGAGGTCCTGGCTGAACGAGTCGAGGCTCAAGCCGACCTCGACGCGCTCAGCGCGCTCGGGGTCGATTCGCTGCAGGGCTACTTCCTCGGACGCCCCATGCGGGTGTCGGAGCTACCGTCGTTCCTGTCCTCGGTCACCGCTGCCTCCTCAGCGTAGAACCTGGGCGAGGCGACCGAGCATCTCGGCGATGGCGGTGTGGGCGGCCGGTTCCCCGTGTTCGGACGCGCGGTCGTTGATCTGTTCGCCGAGCAGGCGGAGGGTCGTCGCCACCGCCTCGCATTCGCTTTGGGTGACCGCGTCGCGGTCGCTGCGCAGCTGGGGGACGAGCTGTTCGAGCTGCAGGGCCAGCGCGGCCTCGGCTTCGACGGGATCGAGGCGCCCCTCGAGCACCGCCTTGGCGGTCTCGATCGCGAACCGTACGCGGTCACTCGGATGCATCGTGTCCCGTTGGAGGCGGAGGGATCATCGACCGACGACGTCGTCGGCGACCGAGATCGGCTTGGTGGACACCGCGCTGGCGACGTCGGGACGGGCGAACAGGAACCCTTGAGCCTGGTCGCACCCCAGGTCGTCGAGGATCAGGAGCTGTTGCTCGGTCTCGACGCCCTCGGCGACGACGGTGAGCCCCAGCGAGTGGGCAAGATCGATGATGCCCCGGGTGATGGCACGGTCCTGGGGATCGTGGGCGATCGCGGTGATGAAGCTCCGGTCGATCTTCACGACGTCGACGGGAAGGCGGGTGAGGTAGGTCAGCGACGAGTACCCGGTGCCGAAGTCATCGACCGCGATCCGCACGCCCAGCCCCTTCAAGGCACGTACCGCCTCGGTGGCCCGGTCGAGGTCGATCATCAGCGCGCTCTCGGTGATCTCCAGGCAGAGCTTGGCCGGGTCGGCCCCCGAACCTCCGATGATGAGAGCCATGTCCTCAGCCAGATCGGGGAGGCACAACTGACGGGCCGAGAGGTTCACCGCCATGCACAGGTTCCGAGTCTCGGCTCGCCGTTCCCAGTCGACCAGTTGCCGGCATGCTTGTTCGAGGACCCACCGGCCAACGTGGTCGATGAGATCGGTCTGTTCGGCGATGGGGATGAACTCGTTCGGCCGGATCAAGCCGCGGGTCGGGTGGTTCCAGCGGACCAGCGCCTCGACACTCGAGGTCGCACCGGTGGAGAGATCGACGGTGGGTTGGTAATGGACCCGCAGCTCTCCGGCGGGAACGGCGCGGCGCAGTTCGCTCTCGGTCTCGAGGCGGTTCACCGCCCGCACACGATGGGTCTCGTCGAACAGTGCGTAGCCACCACGTCCGCGGTCCTTGGCCTGATAGAGGGCGATGTCGGCGTCGCGAAGGAGCGAGGCGGCGGTGTCGTCACCCGACGACGGGCCGGACACTCCGATGCTGGCGGTGACGTGGATCGCCCGGCCGGCGATCTCGATCGGAACATAGAGCGCCTCGGCGACGCGGCTGGCGATGGAGTCGATCCGTTCGACCGAGCCCGCGTCGTCGCAGAGCAGCGCGAACTCGTCGCCGCCGAGTCGGGCGATCATGTCTCCGGGCCGGACGGTCTCGCGGATGCGGTTCGTGACCTCGATGAGCAGCGCGTCGCCGAGCTCGTGGCCGAGCGAGTCGTTGATCACCTTGAAGTGGTCGAGGTCGATGACGAAGACGCCGACATCGGACGCGTGGGGACCGAGGCGTTCGATGGTGCGCTGAAGTCGGTGGACGAACAGGGTCCGGTTGGGAAGCCCGGTGAGCGCGTCGTGAAAGGCGCGGTGCAGCGTCTCCTCCTCGGCGCGTCGGCGGTCGAGCGCCAAGCCGAGCGCGTTGGCGATCGACTGGACGAAGACGGTGTCGTCGGGCGTGAAGATCCGGCGCTGTGCGGAGTGGACCGACAGCGCACCATAGGGCTGTCCGGGGCCGGTGACGGGGACCGACAGCATGCTGTGGGGGCCGCCCGTCCGCAGGTGCGGAGGGATGTCGAAGCGCGGGTCGATCGACACGTCGTCGACCACGACGGTCTTGCGTTCGGTGATGGCCAGCACCTCGGGGAGCCGCTCGTTCGAGTCCACGGTGATGAGACCGGCGAGGTCGCGAGTGGGACCGAGGGACGTCTCGAGCAGCAGGAGACCTTCGTCGGCGACGTGGCGGTAGAGCTCGACCCCGTCGACGTGCAGGGTCTTGGCCAGGATGGAGACCGCTTCGAGTGCGAGACGGGCCGGGTCGGCACCCTCGAGCGCTCGGCGCCCGAGCTGGGCGACCCCTGCCTGCTGCTCCACGCTGGCGGCGAGCTCCTTGGTCGCCGCCAGTTGGGGCGAGATGTCACGAGCGGTCAGGACCAGCCCCTGCACCGCCGGGTCGCCGAGGCGGTTGCTGATGGCCAACTCGACGTCGAGCCAACGGTCGTCGCTGGCATGGATCCGGGTCCGGAGTCCGGTGAGGCGCTTGAGTCCCTGCGAGGAGACCGAGCCGATGGCGTCGATCACCCGGTCCCGGTCCTCGGGGTCGATGTCTTCGCCGACCAACCTGCCGATGAGCGACTCCTCGGTCCGGCCGAGGATCTCGATCGCCCTGGGGCCGAGATCGAGGTAGCGACCGTCCCCGTCGAGGATCGCGACCGCCGCGTCGGACTCCTCGAGCAGTGAGACCAGCTTGAGCCGGTCGTCCTGCAGGTGGCGCAACGCGGCGTCGGTGCCACGTCGGTAGGCACGTGCGGCGGCGAGCCCGATCGCGGCCATGACGGCGGCCAGGGCTGGTGCGACGAAGCGTCCCGGGCCCGACAGCACCACTGCGGTTGCCGCAGCGAGCGGGCCCGACACGATGGCCACCGCGACGAGCAGCCTGGTGCGGCTCGACTCGACCTGCATGCTGGCACTCCCCCAATATCGCTCACAGCGGCTGGACCCCGTTCCATCGGCAGCCGGTGCTCCAGTTCAAGTCCCGGTGTGCCCAGGAACGGGGTCGAGGTGCTGGACTGTAGTGGTGCCGCCCCGGTGCTCGTCCACCCGATCCGGGGTGCTGGCGCTCAGGCGGGCAGGCGTTCGATGTGGGCTCCCAGGTCGCGCAGCTTGTCGTCGATGCGTTCGTAGCCGCGGTCGATCTGGCCGATGTTGGCGATCGATGAGGGTCCTTCGGCGCACAGTGCCGCCATGAGCAGCGCCATCCCGGCGCGGATGTCCGGGGACTGCAGGCGTGCACCCCGGAGGCTGGAGGGCCCGGTGACCACGGCACGGTGCGGGTCGGCGACGATGATCCGGGCGCCCATCTCGATCAGGCGGTCGGTGAAGTAGAGACGGCTCTCGAACATCCATTGATGCATGAGCACCGTGCCCGATGCCTGGGTGGCCACCACCAAGGCGATGGACATGAGATCGGCGGGGAACCCGGGCCATGGGGCCTCGTGGAGGCGGGGGATCTTGCCGCCGAAGTCCTCCTGGATGTGCAGGCTCTGGTGGCCGGGAACGACGAGCTCGTCTCCGTCGGTGGTGACCTCCACACCGAGGATGGCGAACTTGGCCACGATCATGCGCAGGTCTGCGTGGCGCACCGGTCCGATCCGCAGGTCGCCGTCGGTGACCGCGCCCAGGCCGATGAAGGACCCGACCTCCATGTAGTCGGGAGCGATGGTTGCGTCGGTCCCCGAGAGCGCGTCGACGCCGTCGATCACCAACAGGTTCGATCCGATGCCCCCGATCGATGCCCCCATCTGGACGAGCATCTCGCACAGGTCCTGGACGTGGGGCTCGGAGGCGGCGTTGCGGATGAGGGTGGTTCCCTTGGCCAGCACCGCGGCCATGACGGCGTTCTCGGTCGCCATCACCGAGGCCTCGTCGAGCAGGATGTCGGAGCCGGTCAGGCGGCCGTTGCTGGTGAGGTGGTGTTCGGCGCCATGGTCGGCCAACTCGGCGCCGAGCGCGGCGAAGGCGTGCCAGTGCGGATCGTTGCGCCGTCGTCCGATGGTGTCGCCGCCGGGGGGAGGCATGGTGACCTCGCCGAAGCGGGTGAGGAGCGGGCCGGCCAGCAGCAGCGATGCTCGGATGCGGGTGCACAGCGCGGGGTCGAGCGGCTGCGGGGTCGCCCCGCTCGGGTCGATGGTGAGCCTGCCGTCGGGGTGGTGGACCACCTCGGCGCCGAGACCGGTGATGAGTCGCAGCATGGTGCGGACATCGCCGATGTCGGGAACGTTGGTGAGCGTGGTGGGGCCGTCGCCGAGCAGCGAGGCCGCGAGCATCGGAAGGGCGGCGTTCTTGTTGCCGGCCGGCCGCACGGTTCCCGACAGGGGCCGCCCACCGACGATCTCGAATCGCTCCATCGGAGGGGAGCCTACTTGCGCCCCGGGAGGAGTCGGAGATGCGGGCGGTCCGGCCCGGTGGCAGGAGTCGGGTTCAGATGGGCGTGGACGAACCGCCGACGGCGGGAGCGTCGTCGTCGGAGTCGTCGTCGCCGGCCCGGAACAGCTCTCCGATGCCGGCGACCGCACCTGCCATGCCGGACATGTCGGCGGGAAGGAAGATCTTGGTGGCTTGGCCGTTGGCGATGCGGCCGAGGGCTTCGAGGTACTTGATGGCCAGCAGATCGTTGGTGGGGTTGCCGTCGTGGATGGCGTGGTAGACCGACCGGATGGCTTCGGCCTCGCCTTCGGCGACGGTGAGCTGGCGGAACTTCTCGGCATCGGCGATCGAGCGGATGGCCTCGGCCTGACCCTCGGCCTCGAGCACCTGACTGGCCTTGATGCCCTCGGCCTGGAGGATGTCGGAAGCCTTCTGGCCCTCGGCCCTGGTGATGGCGGCGGTGCGCTCGCCCTCGGCCTGGGTCACCACGGCTCGGCGGGTGCGCTCGGCTCGCATCTGCTCGTGCATGGCGTTCATGACGTCGGGCGGGGGGTCGATGCGCTGGATCTCGACGCGGACGACGCGGACACCCCAGCTGTCGGTGGCGTCGTCGAGGATCTCGCGAAGGTTGATGTTGACCTTGTCCCGCGAGGTGAGCGCCTCGTCGAGGCTCATGTCGCCGACGACGTTTCGCAGGTTGGTCTGGGCCAGCTTGGTGACCGCTATGAGGAAGTTGGCGACGTTGTACATGAGCCGCTTCGGGTCGGTGGGCTCGTAGTAGACGACGGCGTCGACGGTGACCGACACGTTGTCGGAGGTGATGACCTCCTGGGGAGGCACATCGACCACCTGCTCGCGCATGTCGACCAGCCGCATGCGCTGGACGAGCGGGATGATGATGCGCAGACCCGAATCGCAGGTCTCCTTGTAGCGCCCGAGCTGTTCGACGACGCCTTTCTGGTGTTCGCGGACGATGCGGATGCCGGCGGCGGCGTAGATGACGAGGAACGCGACCAGCACGATGAGCACAGCGATGAGGACTTGCACGCAGGATCTCCTTCTGCGGAACGGACCGCCTGATGGGCACGCCGGTGATCGTCGGGCCCCGCCGCCGATGTTGGCACATCGTCGGGTCCCGTGCTCGTGGATGTCGAGCCTGTGGGAGCGGTCAGGGCGAGGGGTCGCCGGATGGGTCGGATCCGTCGCTGCTCGGCAGCTCGACGGGGAACACCACCACCCGGGTGCCGCGGACCTCGACCACCTTCACCCGGGCGCCTTCTTCGATGGGGCCGCCCTCGAGGCTCTCGGCCCGCCACTCCTGGCGGTCGAGGCGGACGAGGCCGATGCCGCTCTCGGCGGAGATCGCTTCGATCACCCGGCCCTGGGCGCCGATGAGGCGCCGGGCGCCGATGCCGTCGATCTGTCGGGGTTCGTTGTTGAGGCGGTGCGCCAGGGGTCGCATGGCCAGGAAGGAGCCGCCGGACACGGCGATGAACAGCACCAGCTGCACCGCAAGGCTGACCCCGATCGCCGCGCCGCCGAAGGCGGCCAGGGCCCCCACTGCGAACGGGAGCATGAAGAACGAGCCGGCGGCCATGATCTCGCCGATGCCGAGCACCGCCGCGACGACGATCCAGATGAGCATCCAGATGCCGGTGTCGTCCATGGTCTGCCTCGCTCTCGCCTCGTGCGCCCAGCACGAGCCGGGCGTTGCCGAGGCCACTGTAGTGCCGGTCCCCGTTGCTGATCTTCGGTCGTTGTCCGCCGCCGATGCCGGCATCGCCTTGGTAGCGTCGATCCATGGTCCGGCCCGTCATCCTCACCGTCCACGCCCATCCCGACGATGAGGCGTCCAAGGGGGCGCCCACCATCGCCAAGTACCGGTCCATGGGGGCCCACACCGTCCTCGTGTGCTGCACCGGCGGTGAGGAGGGCTCCATCCTCAATCCGGCCATGGACACCCCCGAGATCCGCGCCGACGTCGCTGCGGTGCGCGAGGCCGAGCTCGACCTGGCGGCGAGCGTGATCGGCTACGAGGTCGTGGAACGTCTGGGCTACCGCGACTCTGGGATGCCCGAAGCCCCGTCCAACGACCACCCCGACTCGTTCTGGCAGGCCGACTTCGACGACGCGGTCGAGAAGCTGGTGAGGGTGATCCGCCGCGAGCGGCCCCACGTGATCGTCACCTACTCCGACGACCAACGCGGGTACCAGCACCCCGACCACCTGAAGGTGCACGACATCACGGTGCCGGCCTTCGAGCAGGCGGCCGACCCCGAGTGGCGTCCCGAGGCGGGACCGCCGTGGCAGCCGCTGAAGCTCTACTACACGACCTGGTCACGGGCCCGCATGGTGGCCATGCACGAGAAGTTCCTCGAGCTGGGGATGGAGTCGCCCTTCGGGGATCGCTTGGCCAAGCGCCCGGACACCGACCACCGCATCACCACCCAGGTGCCCATCGACGGGTTCCAGCACGCTCGCACCGAAGGCCTGCTGGCCCATGCCACCCAGGTCGATCCGACCTCGCCGTTCTGGTTCGGGTTGCCGGCCGAGGAGGCCAACAAGGTCCATCCCTTCGACGACTACATCCTGGCCCGGTCGTTGGTCGACACCGAGGTACCCGAGTCCGATCTGTTCGCCGGCATCGACGATCTCGAGTGGCAGGAGGCGGAGTGAGCGGCCTGTCCGATCCCGAACGGCTGGCGTCGGTCAACGCGCTGCTGGGCGAGCTGCCCGACGGCCCCGGCGGGTCGGGAGTGGTCGAGGTCGTGGTCACCGGCGACGGCTCGCAGCCCCTCGCGCTCGTGTGGGTGGTCGAGCACGGGCGGCTGGTGGCGGTCGAGTCGGCGGCCGACTCCGGCCGCACCGCCGACGTGTCGATCCCACAGGGCCAGGTCGACCTGGGGGCGCTGCTGGCTGGCGACTTCGATCCTGCAGTGGCCTACATGCGTGGCGATCTCAAACCCGAGGGCAGCGTCAGTGCGTTCTTCGCCTGGCTGTCGGCGCTGGCGCGCCCCGAGTGCCGGCGGGTCCTGGCCCGGGCCTGAGCCCACGCCCCGGTGAAGGTCAGGCCCGCTGGGCGTCGCGCAGCTGCCGGTAGCTGACCAGGGTGACCCCCGCCCGGCGGATCAACGACCGCAGATCGCTGTCGTGGGTGACGAGATGCAGATCGTCGACCCGGCTGGCCCAGTCCGGTGCGTGGGCCCGCAGCTCGGGACTGTCGGCGGCAGGGTGCACGTAGACCTCGGTGACGCCCGGCGCCAGCTCGAACAGCGTTCGTTCGATGACCTTGCGGCTGCCGACACCACCCGAGCCGACGACGGCCAGATGGTCGGGGAAGAGCACGCCCTCGTCGGTGGCCAGCTGGCGCAGGGGAAAACCGGCGGAACGCTCGCCGGCGTCGCCCGGCAGGCGGACGGGCAGGTCGAACTCGACCGCGAGGTCGAGGTAGACGTCGAAGAACTCGGGCCGCATGTGGAGCGCGCCGAGGTGCGAGTCGAGGTGACTCACGTCGAAGCCCCAGATGATCGCCCGTTCGATCTGGGTGCGGCACTCGCGGCGCACCTCGTCGAGATCGGCGTGCTCCCACAGCTCGTGGGGCGTACGGGGGAACCCACCGTCGCCGTCGACGAGCGAGGGCGCGTGGGTGATCGGACCCCACCGGTAGAGGTCGAACTCGGCGTTGAGCGTCAGCTGGACGCCGACGTCCTCGCCCCGATAGGACGCGGCGGCCTCGCGGGCCCACGGAGGCGGCACCATCAGCGAGCCGCTGGTGGCCAGGCCCTCGCGCAGCGCTTGGTAGACGCCACTGTTGGCGGCGTGGCTGGCACCGAGGTCGTGGGCGGTGATGATCAGCAGGCGCGCCTCGGGGTCGTGCCCGAGTCGCTCGGCAAGCGTGGTCACAGTCGACGACGCTACCGGGCGCGGAGCGGATCGAGCGCCACATCAGGTCCACCACATGCTTCCCACAGCCCCCGCTGGTCGGCGCGTGCCTGTTGTTGGGCCGCGGCGAAGGTGGTTCGGTGGGCGTCGTTGGGATCGACGGGCAGGGCGACGGCGAACCCCTCGGTCACGAGCGCCTCGTTGACGAAGAGGTCGTCGTCGGCCCGGTAGAGGTACAGGAGGAGCCGGCCGTAGTGGTCGCGACCTTCGACGTCGCGCTCGAGACGGACGACCGACCCGGGCGGGATCAGCTCGGTGAGGCGGGCGGTGGCCTCGGCGCCGAAGCACTCGACGGGGCGGGTGGGATGTGAGGTCTCGGGGGTGTCGATGCCGAGCAGCCGGACAGGTTCGCGGCCATCGGAGAGATCGAGCACGACGGTGTCGCCGTCGACGACCGTGGCGACCCGCGCCGAACCTGCCGGGAGTGGCTCGCCGGTGCCGGAGGGGGTGCACGCGACCACCAGGGTCGTGAGCAGCAGCGCCACGGCCATCGTGCGAGGTGTCATCAGCGCCTCCATGGGCTCAGCAGCGACCGGGTCGCGGTCGATCACGACGGAGGCGCCAGGGGGCGCGAGCGAGGGGAAGGTCAGAGGCGCTGGATGATGGTGCCGGTGCCGAGACCGCCACCGCAGCACATGGTGACGAGCCCGTGCTCGCCGTCGGTGCGCTCGAGCTCGTGCAGCGCCTTGGTGAGCAGCACCGCACCGGTGCCGCCGAGCGGATGACCGAGCGCGATGGCGCCACCGTTGGGGTTCACCCTGTCCATGTCGGGGTTCATCTCGCGGGCCCAGGCGAGCACCACCGAGGCGAAGGCCTCGTTGATCTCGGTGACGTCGATGTCCGACATCGACAGGCCGGTGCGGCCGAGCAGGTGACGGGTGGCGTCGATGGGCCCGGTGAGCATGAGCACCGGGTCGACGCCCACGTTGCAGGTGTCGACCACCCGGGCCTTGGGATGCAGGCCGAGGGCCTCGGCCTTCTCGCGGGTCATCAAGAGGACCGCGGCGGCGCCATCGGAGATCTGCGATGAGGAGCCAGCGGTGTGCACGCCGTCCTCGCGGGCGACGGGCTTGAGTCCCGCGAGGGCCTCGAGCGTGGTCTCGCGCAGCCCCTCGTCTCGCTCGACGCGGTGGGTCGACCCGGTGGGCTTGCCCTCGTCGTCGAGGTCGGGGGCGTCGATCGGCACGATCTGGGTCTCGAAGCGACCTTCGTCCCATGCCCGAGCCGCCAGCTGCTGGGAGCGCAGCCCGAACTCGTCGGCGTCGGACCGGGAGACGCCCCACTTGTCGGCGATGCGCTCGGCGCCTTCGAACTGCGAGGTCATCTCGTAGCGCTCGAAGTAGCTGTCGGGGGTGGGGCGGCCGAACTCGGTTCGCATCGCGGAGCCGATGGGGATCCGGCTCATGACCTCGACCCCGCAGGCGACCGCGGCGTCGACGACCCCGCCGGCGACCAGCGCGGTGGCCAGGTTGGTGGCCTGTTGGGACGACCCGCACTGGGCATCGACGGTGGTGGCGGCGACCGACAGGGGCAGCCCGGCGCTGAGCCAGGCCGTGCGGGCCACGTTGAAGGTCTGCTCGCCGACCTGGCTGACGCACCCTCCGACCACCTGGCCGACCTCGGCCGGATCGATGCCCGAACGGTCGACGAGCTCGGACTGCACCGAGGCGAGCAGGTCGGCGGGGTGGATGGTGGACAGACCACCGTTGCGGCGCCCGACGGGGCTCCGGACGGCTTCGACGATGACGACCTCGTTCATGGTCGAAGAGCCTAGGCCGCAGCCGGGGGCCCGTGACCATCGCGTCGGTCGCGGTCGTGGTGGTCGGCCAGCGCCGCCCGCAACGCTTCGCGGGCCGCGGCCACCCCCTTGCGGCCGATCTGTCGGGTGTGGTCGTCGAGCCGCCAGTCGCGAGCGGTCGCCGACTCGTCGTCGGTGATGAGCGCAAGCTGCCGTGTGTCCATGCCCACATCTTCCCCGGGGGGTGTGACACTGAATCCCCGGCATACCCGGGATCTGGCAAAGGACCCATCCCCGTGGGACCTTCGGCCCTGTGTTCGCCGCCGCATCACGGCGAACGTCGAGCTGTGGGTTCAGATACGTCAGATTCGAGACGACCGCTCGCCCGTCGTGGTCTGTTGACCGGCGCTGTTGCTGCGTTGTCCCTGGGCGTCGCCCACCCGGTCGGACGGATGCTCGGAAACGCAGCCGCCCATGTTCGGCCGCACGCCTCGGGTCGAAGCGACACCCGCTGCGCGCAGTGCGGCAGCGACAGACACACGATGTTGTCGTCGGAGTGCCCGGCCACGCCGGAGGTGATCTGAGTGGAGCTCGACCGGCGGACCTTGCTGAAGACAGCGGCCGCCGGTGGCGGTGCTGCGGCCCTCGGGGCCGCGACGGGAGTCAACGTCGGGACGGCACACGCGGGTGCGACGAAGGAGTCGATCGGTGTCGATCGCGTCGTTCGCACCACCTGCTCGCCGAACTGCACGGGTTCGTGCGGCCAGCTCGCGTTCGTGCGCGACGACCGGGTGGTGAAGATCCAGCAGGCGGCCGACTTTCCCGACGAGGTCTACAACCCGCGTGGGTGCATGAAGGGGCTCTCGTACCACCACAACATCCACGGCGCCGATCGGATCCAGACGCCGCTGATGCGCACGGGGGAGCGAGGTTCGGGCGAGTTCCGCGAGGCCACCTGGGATGAGGTCCTCGACCACGTCGCGGCCGAGATGTCGCGGATCGGCGAGACCCATGGCTATGACTCGATCCACGTGTTCGGCCAGGTCCCGGGTTCGGGGTACATCCACAAGGGTGCCAACTACCGGGCGTCGGCACTGCTCGGGATGACCCATGGCACCAGCTTCGACTTCAACGGCGACCTGCCCATGGGCATGCCGATCACCTTCGGGGTGCAGAACGCCGAGCACGAGACCAAGGACTGGGCGAACAGCCGGTTCCTGCTCATCGTCGGGTCGAACCCGCTCGACACCCGCATCCCCGACGCCCACTTCATCTTCGACGCGGCCGAGCGCGGCGCCCGACTGGTCGTGGTCGATCCGGTCTTCTCCACCACCGCCGCAAAGGCCGACACCTGGCTGCAACCCCGACCAGGCACCGATGCCGCGCTCGCACTGGGTCTGGTGAACGTCGTCTTGGACGAAGACCTCGCCGACCTCGAGTTCGTGCGCACCTACACCGACGGTGCGCTGCTGGTGCGCAGCGACGACGGCAAGCGTCTGGTCGAGTCCGATCTCCGCGCTGATGGGGCCGACGACAGATACGTCGTGTTCGACCGCGAGACCGCAGAACCGGTCATCATCGGAACCGACCGCCTCGGCATGCCCGATGGCGTCGACGCGGCCCTCGCCGGCACCTATCGGGTGACCCTGACCGACGGCTCGCAGGTCGAGGTGCGGCCGGGCTGGGCCCACGTCACCGACGAGGTGGAGACCTGGACCCCGGAACGGGTCGAGGAGGTCACCGGTGTCGACGCCGACCTGCTTCGTCGCCTGGCCCGGGCCTATGCCACCGAATCCCCCGCCGCGATCCTCATGGGCGCTGGTGCCAACCACTGGTATCACGGCGACCTCATCGGTCGGGCCTACGCCCTGCTCGCCACGGTGACCGGCAACATCGGTCGTTCAGGTGGTGGCTACAGCGTGTACGTGGGCCAGTACAAGGTCCGGCTGAACCTCGGCCCATGGACGAACCCGGGAGGGATGAAGGCTCCGATCGTGCCCAGCATCTACTTCCTGCGGGGCAGGACCGAGACGATGCATCCCGACATCCCGTACCCGGCCAGTGGCTACAAGGGACTCATCTGCACCTTCTCCAACATGTTCGTGCAGTCCCCGGACCTGAACCGCTTGTACGAGACCCTCGACGAGCTCGAGATGATCGTCGTCGTCGACCACCAGATGACCGACACGGCCAGGTATGCCGATGTCATCCTGCCCACGACGACCTGGTACGAGAAGACCGACCTCACCGCGACCCCGATCCACCCGTTCGTCCAGCTCCAGCAGGCGGCCATCCCTCCGGTGGGCGAGTCCAGATCCGAGCTGTGGATGTGGACCGAGCTGATGAAGCGCGTCGCCCCCGATCTCGCGGCCGAGCACTGGGAGCCCTTCGACGAGGAGGATGCCATCGAGATGATCCTCGAGGCCGGCTCGGGACCCGATGGCCCGAGCCACGGCATGACCCTGGAAGGCCTGCGGGAGGGACCCCAGCGACTCAACGTCGCCGATCCCGACATCCCGTTCCTCGCCCAGATCGAAGACCTCGAACCGTTCCCTCCCGTGTCGCTCCCGGCCCCGCTCGAAGCGACGCGAGCGTTCATCCCGACCGGGCGGATCGAGTTCTACAAGGACTTCGACCGCTTCATCGATCTCGGCGAGACGGTGCCCACCTACAAGGAGCCCCACGATGACGGTTCCGAGCAGTACCCGCTCACGCTGTTGAGCCCGCACTCGAAGTGGCGGATCCACTCCACCTACTCGAACAACCCATGGCTCGAGGAGATCCACGGCGGTCGCCCGACCGTGCTGATCCATCCCGACGACGCGGCCAGCAGATCCATCGGTGATGGCGATCAGATCGAGGTCGTGAACGGCCGGGGCTCGTGCCAGGCCTGGGCGCACGTGAGCGAGGCCGCCCGTCCAGGGACCGCAACGTTGCCCGAGGGTTGGTGGTATCGCTACTTCGCTGCCGGCAAGGGCGTGAACGAGCTGACGGCCTCGGCGGTCAACCCCATCCACGAGGTCCACTTCGTGCCCAACATCTGGTCGCCGTCGACCGGGTGGAAGGACTGTCGCTGTGAGGTGCGTCGTGCCTGAATCCCGAAGGTCCGCGATCGAGGCGCTCCCCGAGGCGTCGCGCCGCTATGGCGAGATCGACCAGCGCAGCGACCAACCGCGCTGGGGGATGCTCGTCGACCAGGAGCGCTGCATCGGTTGCTGGTCGTGTGCGGTGATCTGCAAGTCCGAGAACGACGTGCCGCTCGGCATGTGGTGGAACCGCATCCTCACCGCCGGCGAGGACCTCGACACCCCCGAGGTCGACGACCACGGTCGGCTCTCGATGGAGTGGCTGCCGCTGGCCTGCCAGCACTGCGACGACGCTCCGTGTCAGAAGGTGTGCCCCACCGGCGCCACCTTCACCACCCGCGACGGGATCGTCCTGGTCGACGCCGACGACTGCATCGGCTGCCGCTACTGCATGGCCGCGTGCCCATACGGCGTCCGGGTGTTCAACTGGGGCGAACCGGTCCACGCCACCGGGGTGGACGAGGGGATGGTCCCGCCCCGCCCCGCCGGCTCGGTCGAGAAGTGCACCCTCTGCGTTCACCGCATCGAGGAGGACCAGGTGCCGTCGTGTGTGTGGTCCTGTCCCGCACAGGCTCGGATCTTCGGAGACCTCGACGAGCCCGACAGCCGCATCTCCACCGTGCTTCGTGACCGGGATGGCGAGCAGCTCCTGAAGGAGAAGGGCACCCAGCCCAAGGTGCACTATCTGCCAGCGCGTCGGAGGAGGTCGTTGTGAACGCCTTGGCGCAGCCCGGCGTGGTCGTCACCGGCGCCGACGTGGGTCGGCGTGAGCTGAGCACCGCCGGATGGATCTGGTACGCCGTCATCGCCACCGGCCTGGTCATCGGGCTCGGCTCGTTCCTGTACCAGTGGGCGAACGGCTTGTCGGTCACAGGCCTCAGCAACACGGTGAGCTGGGGCCTCTACATCGTCATGTTCATGTTCCTCGTCGGCATCTCGGCGGGTGGCCTGATCGTGGTCGCGGTCTCGGAGCTGATGGGCACCACCCGGCTGGCCTCGCTCAACCGCCTCGCGGTGATCGTGTCCGGAACCGCCATCGCCGCGGCCGCGCTGTCGATCCTCCCTGACCTCGGGCGACCAGAGCTGTTCTGGAAGATGATCGTCTCGCCGAACTGGACCTCGCCGCTGGTCTGGGACATGGTCGTCATCACCGTCTACCTCTCGATCGCGGCGCTCGACCTCTACATCCTCACCCGGCCCAGGCCCATGCACCGAGCGCTGCGGATCATGGCGATGGTCACCCTCCCGGTGGCGGTGCTGGTCCACTCGGTCACCGCCTGGATCTTCGGGCTGCTGGTCGCCCGCCCGTTCTGGAACACCGCCCTCATGGCGCCCCTGTTCATCTCCTCGGCACTGGTCTCGGGGACCGCCCTCATCTTGTTGGTGGCCTGGATCGTGACCCGCACGACGTCGTTCTCGCCGCCGCGCCACGTCTTCTCGGATCTCGGCAAGCTGCTGGCGTGGTTCATCGCCGTGGACGCCTTCCTGCTCAGCGCCGAGGTGCTGACCGTGTTCACCTCCCGTGTGCCCTACCACACCGGACCGCTCGACATGTTGTTGTCCGGCCAGCTGGCTCCGCTGTTCTGGGCCGAGGTGGTGCTGGGCCTGGTGGTGCCCTTCGCCATCGTCGCCACCCGGCTCCGCCATCGCATCCCGTGGCTGCTGGTCGCCGCGTCGCTGGCGGTCCTCGGGGTCTTGGCCAAGCGGGTGAACATCCTCATGCCCGGCATGTACGAACCCTTGGTGGGAATGGAGCCCGGCATCCCAGGGGGCCGGCCGGCCCAGCAGTTCTCGGTCGCCGAGACCTATGCCCCCACCTGGGTCGAGTACGGGGTGGTGATCGGCATCGTCGCCTTTGCCGCCGCGCTGATCACCCTCGGCGTCCAGCGGTTCATCAGTGGATCCGATGCCCCGATCGACCACCTCGAGGACCAGACGCTCGCCGATTGACGCGCCGTGGTCGCAGCTCGTCAGTTGTGGGGTCGCCCGATGAAGTGGTAGCCAGAGCCCAGCAGACGACAGGGGGGGCTTTGATGCAGCGCTACGGCATGACCATCCCGTTCGGGGGTGTCCCGCTCCACGAGCACCGGGAGTGGATCCAAGAGCTCGTCGACCTGGGCTACACCGACGTGTGGTCCGCCGAGGCCGATGGTGGGGACGGGTTCACCCCCTTGGCACTCACCTCGGTGTGGGCCCCCAGCCTGCGCCTCGGCACCGCGATCATCCCCGCCTACACCCGCGGGCCGGCGCTGCTGGCCCAGACGGTCGGCTCGATCGCACAGGCCGCTCCCGGCCGGTTCGCGCTCGGGATCGGTTCGTCGTCGAACGTGATCGTCGAGGGGTGGAACGGGATCCCCTTCGAGGAGCCCTACAAGCAGGTGCAGGCCGTGGTCCGGTTCCTGCGCGACGCGATGGAGGGCGAGAAGGTCACCAAGGACTACGGGCGCTTCGCGGTTCGCAGCTTTCGGCTCGGCATGAAGCCTCCCGAGCCGGTTCCCATCCTCGTCGCCGCGCTCCGCGAGGGAATGCTGCGTCTCGCCGGTCGTGAGGGAGACGGTGCGATCCTCAACTGGTTGTCGCCCGACGACGTGTCGACCGTCGTCCCTCACGTGGCGGCCGGAGCCGACCAGGCCGGCCACGACCCGGCCACCAAGGAGATCGCAGCTCGACTCTTCGTGATCCCCAACCCCGATGCCGAGGTCGCTCGCAACGCGGCCCGCCGCATCATCGCCGCCTACCTCAACGTTCCCGTGTACGCCGCGTTCCACGAGTGGCTCGGTCGGGGCGACGACCTCCGCGGCATGTGGGACCTGTGGAAGGAAGGCGACCGGGCCGCCGCGCTCGAGGCCATCCCCGACCACGTCGTCGACGACCTCGTCGTCCACGGTCCCCCCGAGGCGTGCCGCGAGACGATCGGCCGCTACATCGAGAACGGCATCACCACCCCCGCGCTGGCGGTCCTGCCCTTCGGTGTCGACATGCGCGAGAGCATCCGTGCCCTGTCGCCGTCGGCAGGGGGCTGAGCCCACCCGCTCAGGGTCTGCGGACCGAGTGAGTGCTCAGGCCCCGATGTCGGCCTGTTTCCAGGTGTTCCAGTAGGTGATCTCCTCGGCTGGGCGACGCTTCGCCGGCTTGAAGTCGTCGCCGGTGTAGTAGCCGATGGGGATGAGACCGGCCTGGCTGACCGTGTCGGGAATGCCGAGCAGCCCCGCGGCGTCGTGCTCGCGGAACAGGTGGATGGTGGTCAGCGCGGTGCCGAGACCACGACTCCGGGCCGCCAGCATGAAGCTCCACGCCCCCGGCATGATCGAGCCCCAGAACCCTGGCCCGTCGCCCCGATCGAGCAGACACGGGATCAGCATCGCCGGCACCTCGTGCAGGTGGTCGGCGAGGTAGTCGGCGGAGTCGGACACCCGCGTCTCGGCGGCGAGGCCCTGTTCCTCACGGACCCGCTTCTGCGACTCCAGGTAGGGACGCCACCCCTCGCGGTACATGTCGGCGAGGGCGGCCTTCTTGTCGGGATCGTCGACCACGACCCAGCGCCACCGCTGGGTGTTCCCGCCGGTCGGGGCCTGGATGGCCACCCGGAGGCACTCGAGGATCAGCTCGCGAGGCACCGGTCGGGTCAGGTCGAGTCGCTTGCGCACCGCCCGTGTGGTGGTGAGCAGGTGATCGGTCTGGGTCAGGTCGAACTCGAAGGCCACAGTTCCCCCTTGGTGGTCGTTCGGTCCGACCCTAGCCAGTCGGCGGTGGGACGGGGCTACTCGAGGCACGCCGCATGAGGTTGCGGATCTCGCGCAGCCCGACGGTGAGGTGCTCGAGGCCTGGCTGTCCGACCGCCCGGATGCCGAGCAGCACGTCGAAGGTGCGCTCGATGGCCTCTTGGTTGGCACCCACCCAGTGGTCCACCCGGGTCTCGGCGTCGTCGCGGCCGCCCCTGGCCAGGATGCGGCGCACCACCGAGGCGTGCTCGTGGAACAGGTCGTCTCGCAGCGCGGTGCGGGCCAGCGTGGTCCACATGTCGTCGCGTGGCAGCCGATCGATCTGGCGGCGCAGCCAGCCGAGGCCGAGGTGGTCGTCGATGAGCCAGTAGACACGGGCGGCCTGGTCGAGCGGGGCGCCTTCGGACCTGGCCGCGGTGACGATGTCGAGAGCGGTCGACGCCAACGAGTTGAGGACGGTCTCGGTGGCGATGCCTCGGGGAACACCCTGGTCGATCCAGTGGTCCCGCAGTTCCCAGAGGTCCTCGGTGGCCGAGCTCGGCGCAACGTCACCGAGCAGGGCGACGACATCGGTCACGGCCGGGCGCAGCTCGGCGACGGCCTCGTCGACGTCGAGCGGGCTGTGGCGGTTCCTGATCAGCCAGCGCGTCGCGCGCTCGCCGAGGCGCTTGGTCGACAGCAGCATCTCGATCAGGGTCGAGGGAGCGAGGTCGCGCTCGAGTGCTTCGATGGTGGACCACTGGTGGTCGAGCTCGTGGATCCGCCAGGCGGCCAGGTGGGCTCTGGCCACCTCGGGGACCGAGGCCGCGGTCTCCTCCATGAGCCGCAACGTCATCGAGATCCCGGCCCGGTTCACGAGCCGGTTGGTGAGCTGGGTGGCGATCAGCTCGCGCTTGAGGCGGTGGTCGGCCAGCGCGCCGGGGAAGCGCTCGAGGACGACAGGTGGCATGTAGGGATCGAGCTCGTCGAGCATCGCCGGGTCGTCGGGCAGCGGCGACGCCTCCAGGTGATCGGCCAGGACGTTCTTGGTGTAGGCCATGAGCACGGCGAGCTCGGGCTGGGTGAGGCCCCGACCGTCGTTGGCCCGTTCGTCGATCTCGTCGTCGGACGGCAGCGCTTCCAGTTCGCGGTCGAGTCCGCCTTCGGCTTCGAGCCACGACAGGTGGCGGGCGTGCACATGGGCCATGCCGGGTGCCTGGACCCGCGCCGATGCCAGGGCCAGGGTCTGGGCTTCGTTGTCGGCCAGGACCAGCGCCGCGACCTCGTCGGTCATGTCGCGGAGCAGCTCGTTGCGTTGGCGCAGGGTGAGCGTTCCGGCCGCGACCTGTTGGTCGAGCAGGATCTTGAGGTTGACCTCGCGGTCGGAGCAGTCGACCCCTCCGGAGTTGTCGACGGCGTCGGTGTTCAACAGCACCCCGCCGAGGGCGGCCTGCACCCGCGCCCGCTGGGTGAGCCCGAGGTTCCCACCCTCACCGATCACCCGGCATCGCAGCTCGTCGGCGTCGATCCGGACCGCATCGTTGGCCCGATCGCCGACGTCGTCGTGGGTCTCTGCACTGGCCTTCACGTAGGTGCCGATGCCGCCGTTCCACAGCAGGTCGACCGGCGCCGCCAGGATCGCCGAGATGAGCTCGGACGGCGTGATGCGCCCGGGCGGGCAGCCCAGCGCGGCGGCCACCCGCTCGTCGACGTTGATCGCCTTGGCCGACCGGGGCACGATCATGCCGCCCTCGGAGAGGACGGACCGGTCGAAGTCGGCCCAGGTGGAGGACCGGAGGCCGAAGAGCCGGGCACGCTCGTCGAAGGTGCGGGCGGGGTCGGGATCGGGGTCGATGAACACGTGACGGTGATCGAACGCCGCGATGAGCCGGATGTTGGGTGACAGCAGCATCCCGTTGCCGAAGACGTCACCCGACATGTCTCCGATCCCGACCACCGAGAAGGGATCGATGTCTGGATCGAGGCCGAGCTCGGCGAGGTGGCGACGGACCGAGACCCACGCGCCGCGTGCGGTGATGCCCATCTCCTTGTGGTCGTATCCGGTCGAGCCCCCCGACGCGAAGGCGTCGCCGAGCCAGAAGTCGCGTTCGAGCGCGATCGAGTTGGCGAGATCGGAGAAGGTGGCGGTCCCACGGTCGGCTGCGACCACCAGGTAGGGGTCGTCGCCGTCGAGGCGCACCACCCGATCGGGTGTCACCACCTCACCGTCGACGCGGTTGTCGGTGATGTCGAGCATGGCGTCGATGAACAGGCGGTAGCAGGACTCGACCTCGGCGCGCACCGCCTGGGGTTCGGCATCGGCGCGGAGCTGTCGGCACACGAACCCACCCTTGGCGCCGGCGGGGACGATGACCGAGTTCTTCACCACCTGCGCCTTCATCAGGGCGAGGACCTCGGTGCGGTAGTCCTCGCGTCGGTCGGACCAGCGGATGCCGCCGCGGGCGACGCGCCCGGCGCGCAGGTGGACCCCTTCGACACGCGGCGAGGAGACGAAGATCTCGCGCTGGGGTCGGGGCTCGGGCAGATCGGGGATCATGCCGGGATCGAGCTTGAACGCGAGGTTCACCGGGCCGGCGCCCGAGCCTCCGCGCTGGTAGAGGTTGGTGCGGACGGTGGCTCCGATGAGGGTGTCGAGGCCACGCAGGATCCGATCCTCGTCGAGCCGCGGCACGGCTTCGAGCGCGTCGAGGATCCACTGGTGGGTCTCCTCCTCGGCCGCGGGGTCGCGCCGGTCGGGGTCGAGGCGGAGGTGGAAGCGGTCGATCAGCAGCCGGGTGATGCCGGGGTGGGTGGTGGTGACCTCTTGGATGTAGTTCGGCGTGTAGGAGGCTCCGGACTGTCGCAGATACTGGGCGAAGGCCCGCACGACCGCCACCTCGCGCCAGTCCATCCGTGCCAGCAGCACCAGCTGGGCGAAGGGATCGCTGTCGGTGTCGCCGGTCCAGGCCGCGGTGAAGCTCTCCTCCAGGCGGGTCCGGATGGCGTCACCGTGCTCGCGGATGTTCTCCGAGGCCGGTCGCGGCAGCAGCAGGCCGAAGTCGTGGATCCAGGAGGTGCGTCCGCCGTCGGGGGTGACCTGGTAGGGATGCTCGTCGAGGACCTCGACCCCGTGGTTCTGAAGCAGCGGCAGCACGGTGGAGAGCTGGGCCGGGTGGACCGAGCGGTAGAGCTTGATGTGCAGGACGCCCTCGTCGGCTTCGGGAGGGTGGTAGCTGTGCACCGAGATGGTGCCCGGGGGCTCGTCGGCGAGATGCTCGAGCCGCTCGATGTCGGCCACGGCGAGCTCGGGCGGACCTTCGCGGTAGCCGGCGGGGAAGGCGCTGCGCCACCGCTTGGCCAGCTCGGTGCCGCGACCCTCGCCCAGCTGATCGACCAGCTCGTGCTCGAGGTGGTCTTCCCAGGTGCGGGTGACCCGCTCGAGCCGGTGTTCGAGGGTCTCGAGGTCGACGGGGCCCGAGTCCGGGTCGGGGGTGTTGACGATGAGGTGGAGTCGGGCGAGCGAAGCCGACGAGAACGTGACCTCGAAACGGGTGATACGTCCGTGGAAGGCGGTCTCGAGGAGCTGCTGGATGGCCTCGCGGACCTCGGTGCGGAAGCGGTCGCGGGGCACGAACACCAGACACGAGACGGACCTGCCGAAGGGGTCGTGTCGGGTGAAGAGGCGCACCTGGCGGCGCTCGTAGAGGTGGACGATGGCCAAGATGGTGGGGTAGAGCTCGTCGACCGATGCCTCGAACAGCTCGTCGCGGGGGTGCCCCTCGAGCACGGTGAGGAGGCGGTTGGCGTCGTGTGAGCCGGGGGTGAACCCGGCGCGCTCGATGATGGCGGACACCTTGCGACGGACGACCGGGAGCCGGGTCACGGTCTCGGTGTAGGCCCTGGCGGTGAAGAGTCCGATGAACCGGCGCTCGGTCATCACCCCGGTGCTGGGATCGGTGGTGCGGACGCCCACGTAGTCCATCGCCACGGGGCGGTGCACCAGCGAGCGGGCGTTGGTCTTGGTGATCAGCAGCACGTCGTCGCTGAGCACCCGCTCCGCTCCTGCGGGAGCGAGCTCGTCCACGGGACGTTCCGAGGAGGACCGGTGGCGCAGGATCCCGAGCCCCGAGCCGGGGACCGATCGGATGATGCCCTCGGCCGGGTCGAGCCGGTAGTCGCGAGCGCCGAGGAAGACGAACTCGTCGGCGGCCATCCACCGCAGCAACTCGGCGGCATCGCTGATCTCGTCGGAGCCGGTGGTGCTGCGCGCCTCCAGCTCGGCGGCGACCTGGTTGGCCCGCTCGGCCATCGGGCGCCAGTCGGTCACCGCATCGCGGATGGCGTCGAGCGCGGCGGAGATGTTTCGTTCCAGTTCCCGCACCGTGTCCGGGTCGAGCACCCGGTCGACCTCGAGGTGGACGAAGGCCTCGGAGAGGTCGGTGCCCGGCCCGCTTCCGGCGGTGCCGACGAGCCGGTCGCCGTCGCGTCGCACCTGCAGGACCGGGTGGATGAGCAGGTGGACCTCGAGGCCGGCACGCTCGACGGCCATGAGCACCGAGGCGACGATGAACGGCGAGTCGTCGGTGACCAGGTCGATCACGGTGTGGGGCGAGCGCCAGCCGTCGTCCTCGACCGTCGGGACATAGACGCGCAGGAGCGGCTGTCCCGGGCTCCGGTGGCGCGCGAGCTGCAGGTGAGAGATCGCGGCCCCGTAGAGCTCCGCGGGAGATCGCTGCTCGAGGTCCTGGCGGGCGACGTGGTCGTAGTAGGCCCGGATCAGCTCCTCGGCGGTGGGGGCGTCATCGGGTCCGAACCGCTCCCTGACGCGGGCCGAGATCTCGTCGATCGGGTCGGTCGCGACGTCGGTGTCGGAGTCTTCACCGTCGATCACGCCCCTGACGGTACCCACTCGACCTGTTCCCCGCGTGCTCCCCAGGTCCCCGTCTGGTGGTTGCCAGTGTCTTCACCGCGTCGAGGTGCTCGACGAGCTCGTCGAGACTGCTTCGGGCGTTGAGCCCGCTGGTCGAGGGCATGACGTACACGGGCGCGCCGCCCAGGGAGCGGGTCTGGTGGCCGGCTCGTGCAGCACGGTCCGTCACTGCTCGCCAGGCGCCGAGGCCGACCATGCACACCGCGGCGGGTCGCAGCGCCCGGCTCAGGTCGTCGACCCGGCCCAGACCGTCGTGGAGCTCATCGGTGGCCAGGTCCGACGCGCGAGGGGTCGCCCGTTTGACCAGATCGGTCAGGCCGACGCCGTGGTGGGTGAGGGCGTGGACCGGATCGCGGTCGCGGCTGACCAGGCCGGCCGCGAGGGCGGCGGGCCAGAAGCGGTTCCCGGGGCCGGAGTAGGCGACACCGGAGTCGGCGGCGTGCAGGCTGGGGTTGAAGCCGCAGAAGAGGATCTGCATGCCCGGCCCCACGGTGTCGGCCAGGGTGCGGGCGCGGACGGCGTGAACGGTGTCGTGCCCGTCACGGGTCCGACGCCGGTCCTGGCCGGTCGAGTCGAATCCGGCTCCTGCGAGCAGGGTGGGGATCGTGATGGGTGCTGGTGGACGGTGTCGGATGCACAGGGTCACCGCGGTGCCCACCTGCAGCGACCGGTGCAGCCGGGCGAGGGCGAGCGGCAGCTGCTCGCCTGCCTGGTCGAGCTCGACCACCGGCGGCACGGTCGGGATCAGGCCATGTCGCCGTAGCGGGCTTGGAGCCGGCGCATCCCGGCGATCCACCGATCGTGGTCGTCGGCCTTGCGGCGGAGGTAGTCGAGGACCTCGGGATGGGGGAGGATCAGGAACCGCTCGGCCGACAACCCGTCGATGACGGCATCGGCCACCTCGGCGGGCTCGATCATGCCGTCGACCCCGGCGACTCCTCCCTCGGTGCTGCCCGCTGTCATCGCGGTGCGCACCGCCTGCGGGCACAGCACCGACACTCCGATGCCGCGGTCGCCGTAGGTGATCGACAGCCACTCGGCGAACGCGACCGCAGCGTGCTTGGTGACCGAGTACGGGGCCGAACCGATCTGGCTGAGCAACCCGGCCGCGGATGCGGTGTTGAGCAGGTACCCCTGGCCGCGCTCGAGCATCTCTGGCAGCACGGCCCGGGCCGCGTGCACGTGGGCCATCACGTTGATCTCCCAGATCGCCTGCCACTGCTGGTCGGGGACCTCGGGGCCCCCTGGGATGCCGATCCCCGCGTTGGAGCAGAACAGGTCGATCGGTCCGACGTCGCGTGCGGCGCGAACCACCGCGGTGAGGTCGGCCTCGTCGCTGACGTCGCACCGTTGAGCGACGCCGACGGCACCGGCCGCGGTGATGTCGGCGACGACCGGTTCGAGCCCCGCGTCGTCGATGTCGGCGACGATGACCGCACTGGCTCCCTCTCGGGCGAAGCGCCTGGCCATCGCCGCGCCGATCCCGCTCGCGGCTCCGGTGACCACTGTCACGCTGTCTCGGATCTCCATGGTCGGCATCGTAGGCATGAACCCTCATCGGTGCGGGTAGGGTGCCGATGAGATGACAAGAACGCCTGGTCATCCATGAGTGAAGCCTCGGTGACACCCATGGTCGCTATGGTGGAGTCAGCGGAACCGGAGGTGCCGGTTCCGACTGAGACTTCGGGAGGCCCCGCATGACCGAGACGGTTGCCGTCGACGAGACCATCTCCGAAGCGCTCGCGCTCATCGACCGCGGCCTCGGCGACATGCAGCACCGCGAGCTCGTCTCGACCGACGAGGTCTCCGATCTGTTGCTCGACGTGAGGGTCCTGCTCGCCACGCCGGGTACCGATCACGATCAGCTCGACTCGGCGTTGACCAGCAACTGACGTCGCCGAGGCGCCAGCGCCCGACCGTCGCCGGTCGGGCGGTTCAGCCGAGCGAGGACGCGGCCTCGCACAGCTCGTGGAACGCAGCGACGACGGTGTCGCGCAACAGCTCGGGTTCGGTCACCGCCGCCGTGTCGACGTGCACGCCCAGATCGATCCTGCCGTCGTAGCTCATCATCGTGATGTTGGCCGCAGTGGCCGCCAGCGGGCCGATCGCGTAGGTGGCCTCGATGCGGGCCCCCGCGATGTACAGCGGCACCGGTGCTGCTCGTAGGTTCGAGGTGGTGAAGTCGATGGTGGCCGCCTGCCACCGGACCGCGGCGCGCAGCAACGGGGAGGGCATCAGCTCGGTGGCGGCTGCCACCGGTTCGATCAGCCCCGTCGCCCGCTCGTGCTTGGTGGCACCCAGCGCGTCCGACACGGCCCGCAGGTGGGCGGGGGCCGCGAGCTGCTCGCCCGAGGGGAGCACAACCCGGGTGGGGCTGAAGGCGTTGCCACCGGCGAGCGCGTCGTCGCGGGTGCTCACCGGGATGGCCACCCGCAGCTCGTGGACCGGGTGGTCGATCACGCGGTGGTAGGCCGCCGCGCCACGGAGGGCGGCGGTCACGAACACGTCGTTGATCGAGACGCCCGCCTCGGTGGCGGCGGTGCGGACCGGGTCGAAGGGGAGCGAGCCGGCGACGAATCGCCGATCGTTCGAGCGGTCGGCCCACAGCACCGATCTCGCCCGGTCGGTGACCGCGAGCTGGCGCCCCAGCGATCGGGCGGTGGACCTGACCTCGGAGCCGAGGGTGTTGAAGCGCTGGGGGTCGCGAAGCCCCTCCACGGTCCATCGGGCGGCCTGCATGCCGGCGTGGGCCACGTCGGTGGCCTGGTCGACGGTGGCGAGGACCGTCCGATCGAACCACGAGGGCCGGGGCGCGGGTGGATCGGCTCCCACGAAGGGGTCGGGTGTGGGTCCGGGGTCGCCTCGTTCGAGGTCGACGAACCGCTCGGAGATGCGGAGGCCGCCCTTGCCGTCGGTGATGGTGTGGTGCATGCGTTGCACCAGCGCGGCCCGGCCGCCGTCGAGTCCGGTCACGACCACGAAGGCCCACAGGGGACGGTCGGGGTCGAACGGAGCGGCGACGAGGTCGGCGGCCATGTCGAGCACCGCCTGGTCGGTTCCGTCACCCGGGCAGGGCTCCCACCGCAGGTGGTTGGCGAGCTCGAAGTCCGGATCGTCGATCCAGATGGACGAGGGCGCCAGCGGCCCGCCGGCGTCGATCCGCTGGCGCAACCGCCGGATCGAGGCGGCTGCACCGGCCATGCGGGAGCGGAACCGCTCTGGATCCGGTTCGCGGTCGAGGAACGTGACGCTGCCGAAGGTTGCGCTCAGGGCTCGATCGCCCTCGAGCCGCCACATGAGCGACTCCATGGGTGTCAGCCGGTCGTTGGCGTGGACCTCGCGGGTCATCGACCCAGCCTACTGAGCCCCGGCCCGTGGGAGGAGCGCGATCGGGGCCTCGTCGGCGACGGTCAGCGGCGGATGCTGGTGTGCTTGAGCTCGTTGAGCTGCGGCCAGCCCGAGACCGTCTCCAGCACGCGCTCGACGGTGCGCACCGCGGTGGCGGCCTCGCCGTCGGGTGCCTCCATGAGCCGGACGAACACCGCTTCGTCGCCGATCAGGAAGGTGGGCACGCCCCACACGTTGTGACTGGCGATCGCACCCTCATGGGCCGCACGTACGGACTGGAGCGGCCAGCCGTCGCCGATCTCGGCGAACACCGACTCGGGGTCGATGCCCGTCTCGCGGAGCGCCCCCGACAGCACCTCGGGGTCGCGCAGGTCGGCGGAGTCCACGTGGCGCAGGTCGAACAGCCGCCGGTGCACCGTGAGGAACGCCTCGGGATGGCGATCGCGCACCACCACCGACACCTGGAGGGCGAGCAGACCGCTGTCGCTCTCGGGGTCGTCCCACACCGGCGGATCGCCGTCCTCGACGTGGGCCTGGCGCAGGGAGAAGGGGAGGAAGGTGACGTCCCACTCCTGGCCGGCTTCGAGGGCTTCGATCACGTGGAGGTGGCCGATGCGGGCGAACGGACAGCGATAGTCGTAGGTGACGGCGAACGAGGTCATGTTCGTGCCAACCCCGATCCGACCCGAGATGTTCCCTCGCCGGGGACGCTGCGCTCGGGCTTCAGGTCCGATCGAGCGGCGCGAGACGTCGGACGACCGCCCCGAGGGCGAGTCCCACCACGGCCCCGCCGATCACATCGGATGCGTGGTGGATGCGCACATGGATCCGGCTGGAGGCCACCACCGCGGCGAGCAGGTACCAGGCACCACCGAAGCGGGACCGGTCGGCCAGCAGGTGCGCGGCCATGAAGGCAGACGACGCGTGCCCGCTCGGGAAGCTGCTCGTCACCGGGATCCGCAGGTTGTGTGGCCGGTCCTCGTCATGGACGGGTCGGGCACGACCGAAGCACGACTTGACGAGCCCGTTGACCAGCGCCGACTCCACGCCGAGCGCGGCGGAGAGCCGCACCGCCCGGAACCAGCCGTCGCGGTGGTCGACGAGCCCCTGTGCCACCCCCATCAGGTGCCAGATCAGGCTCCAGTCGCCGACCGCCGACGCGGAGTAGAACCCGCGATCGATCACCGCGTTGCCGCGGATCACCTCGAAGATGTGGTCGATCTCGGCGTCGAGTCGGCCCATGGTGTGGCCGACCCCCGGCATGGCGGCCGCGACCGAGGGAGCGACCTCGTCGTGCTCGATCGAGCTGCTCATCGGTCGAGGGCGGTGCGGATCTCGTCGGCGATCAGGCCCGGTGCCTGCAGCGGTCCGAAGTGGCCGAGGTCGGGGTGCGCGCGGAACGTGCCCCGTGGGAGCCGGTCGGCGATGCCGGGAGCGATCACGGCAGGAAGCCCCTCCTCGGCCGCGCCCGCGGCGACGGTGACGGGGCAGCGCACCCGGTCGAGGTGGTCGAAGGTGTCGTGGGTGCCCGAGCTGGCATACACCTGCGACTCGTCGGCCCCCCGGCACTTGAGCCGCACCGTACCGTCGTCGAGGTCGGTGAACCCGTGGTCGACATAGGCCCGCAGCGCTTCTGGGGTGAGGGCGTCGAGCGGCGGCTTCGAGCGGTAGTTGTCATAGGCGTCGTCCCTCGACGCAAAGACCTCGCGACGCTTGAGCGCGCCCAGCGCCAGCGGGTTGCCCTCGACCGCACCCGTGTTGGCTCGACGCTCGGGGTCGAGCACGATCGGCTCGAAGAGGTATAGGCCGCTGAAGGTCCCGGGTGCACGCTGTTCGGCCAGCAGGAGTGCGGCACCGCCCTTGGAGTGACCGACGCCGTAGAGGGGTCGGGGGTCGCCGAGGTGGGAGACCACCGCTTGGACGTCGTCGGCGAATCCCGACCACAGGAACGACCCGTGGTCGGGGACCGAGCTGTCACCGTGGCCGCGGAAGTCGAGCGAGACGCAGCGGTGGCTGTGGATCAGGTCGGCGATGACCGGCGACCAGACCATGCCGTGGAACCCGGTGGCGTGAGCGAAGAGGATCGTCGGACCGTGACCCCCGAAGTCGTGCACGGCCAGCTCGACCCCGTCGGTGGAGCGAACCATCGTCGTCGCAGGGCTGGGCATCGCATCATCCTGCCATCCGGACCTGTGGCCGCACCCAGTCCGGGTACTGTCCGGTGATGGACTTCGAGCTGCCCGGTGACGACGATCCGCGCCGAGTCGCGGTGAGGGAGTGGGTGCGCGACCATCCCCGCCCCAGCGGCCGCGATCTCGCCGAGGCCGGCCTGGTCGCCCCCCACTGGCCCCGGCCCTACGGGCTCGACGCCGACCCGGTCCACCAGCTCGTCATCGACGAGGAGCTCGATGCGGCCGGGGTGTCCCGACCGTCGAACCCGATCGGGATCGGCTGGGCGGGGCCGACGCTGCTGCACGCGGGCACTCCCGAGCAGCAGGACCGGTTCCTGCCGCCGTTGCTGGCGGGCGAGGAGATCTGGTGCCAGCTCTTCAGCGAGCCGGAGGCGGGCTCCGATCTCGCCAACCTGGGCACCAGGGCCGAGCGTGACGGCGACACCTGGATCGTCAACGGCCAGAAGATCTGGACCTCGCTCGCCCACCAGGCCGCCTACGGGATCCTCATCGCCCGCACCGATCCCGAGGCCCCCAAGCATCGGGGGATCTCCTACTTCATCTGCCCCATGGACCTGCCCGGCATCGAGATCCGCCCGATCATCGAGATGACCGGCGCGCACACGTTCAACGAGGTGTTCTTCACCGATGTGCGTCTGCCGGCAGACAGCCTCGTCGGCGACGAGCACGACGGGTGGACCCTCGCCAAGGTCACCCTCGGCAACGAGCGCGTGTCGTTGTCGAGCGGTGGCGCGCTGTGGGGACGGGGCCCCGATGCGGCCGAGCTCCTCGATCTGGTCCGCAACGCGGGGGGAGCCTCGGATCCGTTGGTGCGCCAGGCGCTCGCCCGCCTCCACACCGAGCACGAGATCCTGCGTCTGATCCGTCTGCGGACCGTGTCGGCCCGGATTCGTGGCGAACAGCCCGGTCCCGAGGCCTCGATCCGCAAGATCCTGGCCGACGAGCACGGCCAGCGGATCATGGAGATGGCCAAGGACCTCGCCGGCGCCGGTGGCATGCTCGCCGACCGGGGACCGCTCGGCACCGACGCAGCCTTGTGGCACTACGGCTACCTGTTCGCGCCCGCGCTGACCGTCGGAGGTGGCACGGGAGAGGTCCAACGCAACATCATTGGTGAACGCGTCCTCGGACTGCCCCACGATCTCGACGCCGAGACCGGGATGGGATGGGCCGAGCGTCGCCGCACCGACCGAACCAAGGAGCTCCGTTGACCGACACCGCAGAAGCCGCCCCGTTGCGCCGCCGCCAGAAGGTGCGGGCCGCGTTCGATCTGCCCGGGGTGCCCGCCGGGACCCCGGGAAAGGTGGCGCTGGTCAACGGGTTCGGCCCGTGGATCCGCTACCGCGTCATCTTCGACAACGGGGTCGATCGCGGCAACGTGCTGCGGGAGGAGCTCGAGCCGCGCTGAGCGGCGAGGGTGGGCAGCGACCCTTCTGGTGAGGTCAGACCCGGGCCATCGCGGCTTCGGCTTCCTCGACGAAGCGGTGGACCAGCTCACCGGCGGGCACCAGCTCGTCGATCGCTCCGGCGCCCTGACCCGCGGGCCAGAACTCCCGGTCGGGGTCGACCTCGGCGGTCTCGTCACTGCCGAGGTGGTTGGCGCCGTCCTCGACCGAGCGCAGGACCTGGGCGGGGAACGGCTGGAGCTGGTCGGGGTGCTCCTCCCAGTACTGGGTGTAGGAGTTGCGCACCACCCGGCAGGTCTTGCCGGTGTAGGCGCGGGAGATGACGGTGCCGTCGTCGGGGAGCGCGAGGAGTGCGTCCTTGTAGCCGCTGGTGGCCCGAGCCTCGGGGGTGGCGATGAACCGGGTGCCGACCCACACGCCGTCGGCGCCGAGCATGAGCGCGGCCGCGAGCCCCCGCCCGTCGACGATCCCCCCGGCGGCGACCACCGGCACGCGCTCGCCCACCGCGTCGACGATCTGGGGCACCAGCGCCATGGTGGCGACCTGGCCGGTGTGGCCTCCGGCTTCGGTGCCCTGGGCCACGACCAGGTCGCATCCGGCCTCGACCGCGGCGATGGCGTGACGGACCTTGCCGCACATGCTGACCACGAGCACGTTGTTGCGGTGGCACTGGTCGACCACGTCGCGTGGCACACCGAGTCCGGCGACGAACACCTGCGCGCCGCCGTCGATCACCGCCTGCACCCGGGCGGGCATGTCGCCGGGAGCGGCGGTGAGCAGGTCGACCCCGAAGGGCTTGTCGGTGGCGGCGCGCACCGCCGCGATCTCGTCGACCATCTCGTCGTGTCCCATGGTCGACGCGCCCATGCACCCGAGCCCACCCGCCTCCGACACCGCGGCGACGAGTTGGTGGTAGGAGACCCCACCCATCCCGGCAAGCATCACGGGGTGGTCGATCTGGAGGGCCTCGGTCAGTCGTGTTCGGATCATGGTCTGCTCCTATGTCAAGCGGCCGCTGCGAGGTGGGTGCTCGCTTGGGTCGCTGAGGT
>JBKGZW010000097.1:0-11453 GCA_046543225.1 Acidimicrobiales bacterium | reverse complement strand
TCGAGCCGCTGCAGCAACCGGTCGCGGATCGACACGCCGGGCTCGCGGGCCTTGTCGCCGGTGACCCGCCAACCGAGCCGCGCCGAGTACAGAAGGGGCGGTTCCTTGAGCCGCCCTTCGCGGGTGTCGACCACACGGGCCAGGAACAGCTCGTGGTCCGGGGTGTCGATGCGGTCGAACCAGTCGCAAGCCAGGTAGGCGATCGAGTTGGGGACCACGGGGAGGCCGTTCCAGTCCTCGACGTACTCGGTGGCGATGTGGCGGAACCGACGCCCCGGATAGGAGAAGTACTGACCCTCGGCGATCTGGTCTCCGGCGAGGATCGACACCGCGAACCGGCCCGACTCCACGATCAGGGGATGGGTGTCGTGCTTGGGCGACACCGACGCCATCACGATCGGCTCCTCGAACGAGACCTGGCTGAACCAGTGCGAGCAGTACAGGCGCGACAGGCCGTCGTGGTGGGCGCCGATGACCTGCACCCCCTTGATCATCTGGCCGAGCGAACGCTTGGTGGTGGGATCGATCACCCCATCACCCTACGAGCGCGCCTCGGCTGCTCCGAGGTGGCGGCGTACGCGGGCCTTGGCCGCGCCGAGATCGGTGACCGAGCGCTCGATCGCGCCATCGGGCCGGCAGAACACGAACCGGCACCCGACGACGCTGAGCCCGGTGGCGGCCTCGAGGGCGACGGCATAGGCCGCGCCCTGCAGCTCGTAGGCGGCGAGCTTCTCGTCGACCTCGGCCTCGGTGCGGACCGTGTCGGTCTTGTAGTCGACGATCACCAGGCCGTCGTCGGTCTCGGCGAGCAGGTCGATGTAGCCCTCGAGCACGACCTCGCCGACGGGCGCGGCGACATAGATCTCGCGATGGGCGATCCGGGCGGTGCGCACGGTGACCGACGCCAGCGCCGACCGGACCATCGCGGCGACCGTGCCGGCGTGCTCGGGGATCGACTCGTTGTCGGCCTGCCGCCCAGCCTCGGACTCGATGTCGGGGTCGGGATCGGCCAGATCGAGCAGCTGCAACGTGGCGTGTACGGCGCGCCCGATGGCCGTGCCCGCCCGACCCCGTCGGCGTTGGGGCTCGACTTCGGGTGCGGCGTGGTCGTCGGGCGCGTCGAGGCCCTCGGGCACGGGGGCGGCCTCGGCCTCCTGCACGGAACGGGCCAGCGCCGTCGCCGAGACGTGGCGGCGGGCGCCCTGCTCGTCGAGCAGCCGGTGGCGTCGGGCGATCCAGTTCCTGCGCTGGTCGGCCGTGGGCCCGACCTCGGCGCCCTCGGGTGCCGGAGCGCGAACTCCGCCGAGGCCGAGCCGCTGCTGGTCGGAGACGGTGTCGGCGGTGCGCCACCGGTCGGGGCAGGTGGCCGCCGCACCGGTGAGCAGCTCGGCGAAGGAGCCGTTGCCGGCCCGGTGGTGGGTGGTGACGACGAGGTGGTCACGGCCCCTGGTGCAGGCGACATAGAGCAGGCGAAGCTGCTCGTGACCCTCCATCTCCCGCTCGCGGTCGGCGAGGTCGCGGTGTCCGAGGGTGGACCGGTCCTTGCGGAGGGCGATGCCGGGCAGACCGTCGTCGGTGTCCCAGACGACGTTGGCACCACGTGCGCCGCGGCGCGGGGTGGCCGAGGTGCCGGCCACGACCGCGATGGGGAACTCGAGGCCCTTGGACCCGTGGATGGTGGTGATGGACACGGCGTCGTCGGCAGGATCACCGCCGACGGGCTGGTGCACGGTGACGGTCTCGGAGCGCTGGCGCTCGGCCCACTGCAGGAAGGCCCGCAGGTCGCCACCCCTGGACTCCTCGAAGTGCCGCGCCTGGTCGAGCAGGTAGCGAAGGCGGCTCCACGACTCGGCGGGCCGCTCGGACCCGAGGGCCACCAGCACCGCCCGACGGTCGATGAGCAGCCGGTGCAAGAGCAAAGACGGGCGGACCCACCACCGATCGTCCCAGAGCGAGCGGAGATGGGCGAGCGCCACCGCGACCGGGTGGTCGGCCCCCAGCTCGGCGGGCGTCTCGCGCCGCAGGTCCCACCGCCCACCGGCATGGCGGTGCTCGAGCAGGTCGCGGTCGCTGCACCCGTACAGCGGCGAGCGCAGGGCCGCCACCAGGGCCAGCTCGTCGCTCGGGTCGTCGACCGCGGCGAGCACCGACAGGGCGTCGCGGACCTCCTGGGTGTCATAGACCAGGGTCCCGGTGCTGAGGTGGTAGGCGACCCCCGCCTCGCTGAGCGCGGTGGTGAGCGCCCCCAGCTCGGTGCGGGTCGGGATGAGGATGGTGACGTCGCAGAGCCGTGCCGGGCGCCATCCTCCCGGTGCGTCGTCGTCGGCGACCGGCCACGCCTCGGGCGTGTCGCGCACGGTGGCCAGGACCCGGGCCACGTCGTCGGCCTCGGCGTGGCGGACTTCGGTCGCCCGTGCCTTGTCGTGGGGGTGGCCGAGCAGCAGCGGGCGGTGGTCGGCCAGCGGTGACGGGGAACGGTGGGGATGCAACGGCTCGTAGGCGGGTTGCATGCCGGCCAGCTCGGTGGGCATCAGGTGGCTGAACACCTGGTTCAGCCAGTCGATCACCGGGGCCACGGTGCGGAAGTTGGTGGTGAGGTGCTGGAGAGCGTCGCCGCGCCCGAAGGTGTCGCGGGCGGCGAGGAACAGCTCGATGTCGGCCCGACGGAACCGGTAGATCGACTGCTTGGGGTCGCCGACGAAGAACAGGCGCCCATCGGGCACCGCCGCGTCGCTCCACGACGGTTCGCCCTCGGCCTCGTCGCCGCCGCCGTTGCCGACCGCGGCCGCGATCATCACCGCCAGCCGGATCTGGAGCGGGTCGGTGTCCTGGAACTCGTCGAGGAGGAGGTGGCGGTAGCGCCGGTGGAGCCCGTCCCTCGCCGTTCGGCTGGTGGCCAGAAGCCGCACGGCGAACACCAACAGGTCGTGGAACTCGAGCCGACCCTCGACCCGTCGGGACTCCGCAGCAGCGACGAGGTCGCGGGCGATGAGGGTGCGCAGGCGGACCAGCACCTGATGGCAGGCCGTGCCGATGACCTCGTCGCGCGCCTCGTTGACCGACTCCACCTGGGCCTTGGCCGCCTTGGCGTCGCCGTTCCATGCGCTGGCCCTCCCCCGGTTGCCGGGACCCCACGGCCTGGCGGCACCGAGGGCACGAAGCTTGGCGTGGGGGTCGTCGATGGCGGCCAGATCGCGCAGCTCGGGGAGCAGGCGCTCGACGAGGTGGCAGTAGAAGCCATCGGAGGGATCGCTGCACCTGTCGGGCAGCGAGGCGAGCGACTCGACAGCGCGGTCGAACGGCCCGAAGTCGACCGCGCCGAGGGGTGGATGTTGCTGGGCCGCGACCGGGCCCAGTCGGTCCCAGCTCTCGCCGAGCCGGGCTGCGACCTCGCGCAGCGACGGCTGACCCTCGTAGGCGGGCTCGAGCACGATGCCGAGCAGCGATGCCCGCACGAGCAGCTCCTCGTTGGCCGGATCGTCGTGGAGCCCGTCGACGAAGCGCTCCCACCGCTCGTCGCGCTCGACGTCGGAGCTGATCTCGTCGAGCACACCGATGCGGGGCGGGAGCCCGGATTGGGTGGGGTGCTCGCTGAGGATCCGCTGGGCGAACCCGTGCAGGGTCGAGATGGCGGCGAGATCGACATCGGCCAGCGCGACGCGGCAGCGATCGCGCTCGGTGTCATCGGTGGCCTGGTGGTGACGTCGTTCGAGCTCGACCCGAACCCGGTCGCGCAGCTCGGCGGCAGCAGCGTCGGTGAAGGTGATGGCGGCGACCGCGGTCAGCGGCACCCCCCGGTCGGCGACGAGGTTGACGATGCGGGCCACGAGCTGGGAGGTCTTGCCGGTGCCCGCCCCGGCCTCGACGAAGAGGGTGCGGTCGAGCCCATGGCGGCTGATGAGCTCGCGCGCCTGCTGGTCGACGATCATCGCCCCACCTCGGCCGGATCGGCGCTGTCGGCACTGTCGGCACTGTCGGCATCGTGGGACTCGGCGGCGAGCGGTACGAGTCGGCGCCGGACGGCCAGCTCGGGGGCGTCGACCTTGGCCTCGGCCCGCTCACCCCGATCCACCGGGCAGACGCGGTCGAAGTCGCAGTACGCGCAGGCGTCGTGGGTGCGGCGAAAGTGGTCGTACTCGCCGGGCGTGGCGGGGAACACCCCGGCCTCGATGCCCTCCACCATGGCGCCGACGAGGTCGAGGAACCGGTCTCGGCGCTCGGGCGTCCACGCATAGCCGAAGGTCGCGTAGCGAGCGGCCTCGTCGACCATCCAGTAGTAGGCGGACGCGTCGAGCCCTCCGAGACGCTGCCGGGCCGCCTCGGCGTAGAGCCCGAGCTGGAGGGTGGTGCCGGACAGGAACGGATCGTCGTCGAGCCCGCGGAACCTCGTGCCCTTGCCGGTCTTGTAGTCGATCACGACCCAGCGTCCGTCCTCGGTGCGATCGACGCGGTCGGCCTTGCCCCGGAACCGCAGCGTGCGCCCGTCGGAGAGGCCGAGCACGACAGGGTCGGCATCGTCGAGTCCGAACGGCAGCTCGACCGAACGGGGGCGGGAGCGCCACGCCGCCCGTCGTTGGTCGTCGGCGGTGAGGAAGCCGTCGAGGAGCGCGTGCAGCCGCTCGCGCTCGAGCCGCCACAGGATGGGACGACCGGTTCGCCCCTGGGACTCGTAGTCGTCGAACACCTCGGCCGCGATCTGGCCCAGCCGCTCGCGCTGCGCCGGGCTCCAGGGGGTGTCGGGATGAGGTGAACCGGCCTCGATGGCCTCGGCGAAGAAGCGTTCGAGCGCCGTGTGGACCGCGGAGCCGCGGTCGCGCGGGTCGATCTCGCGGATGCGCTCGGGATCGTCGCGGTCGCGAAGGCCGAGCGCGTGGCTGAGGAAGTATCGGAACCCGCACGCGGCCCACTCCTCGAGCCCGGTGGGCGACAGGAGCGCACCATCGCGGGTGGGGCTGGGAATCGGCACCGGTGCCTCGGCGAGGTTGCCGTCCCACTCGGTGAACTCGTGCGACCGGCGCCCGAGCAGGCAGCGCAGGCCCCGCCCGACCTCGTGGTCGACCGCGGGATGGGCGAGCGGATCGCCACCGGCGTCGACGATCCGGGCGAGGTCGCGCTGGTCGTGCTCGAGGACCGACAGCGGGACCCGAGCGGCACGGATCGCGGCGGCGGGCGATCCAACCACCTGCACCACCGGCGGTCCGAGCGACGCGAACTCGGTGCTGTAGACGCGGGTGCCGGCAAGGGTCGAGACGGTGTCGAGCAGCCAGCGCGACGGAAGGTTGGCGCTGCCGTTGCGCAGGTTGCCCCGAGGATGGACGAGCGTGCGAGCCCCCTCCGGCGCCGAGGCCAGCGCCGCGAGCAAGGCCCGGTGATCGTGGTGGAGCCGCTGGGACCGCAACGGCAGCTCGCCCGGCCGGGCGCGGGCACGCACCGCGTCGGGCAGGAGGCTGTCGTCTCGCCGGGGGCTGGGACAGATGCCCTCGGCGAGACCGAGCACGACGACCGCGTCGAGATCCTGGCCGGGAGCGCTGGCCAGCGGACCGTAGGCGACGCCGTCGCCGAAGCGGCCGGTGCGACCCCGACCGGCCTCGAGCTCGGCGGCGAGCGCCCGGAGGAAGACCTCGTGGGACGGGCTGGGCTCGATCTCGTCGAGGAGCGCGAGGCGGGTGAGCGCGTCGTCGACCCGTGCCGCTGCGTCGACCTCGGCCTCGGGCCAGCGTTGACGCCGGTGCTCGGCGCCGAGGAGGTGGGTGAGCAGGTCGCGGGCAGCGACACAGGTGCGGTGCCAGCCCGTGGCCGAGGTGACCGCCTCGACCCGCTCGGCCAGCCCGGAGACGAAGGTGGCCAGCGCGTCGAGCTCGTCGCGCTCGGCGACGAGCCGCGGAACACGGTCGAGGTCGGGCCCCTGGGCGGTCTCGATCCGCTGGGTGAGGTGGGCCTGCCTGGCCGACAGCTTGCGCTGCCAGTCATCGAGTCCTTGTACGACGCCGGCAGTGCGCGAGAGCTGCTCCCACGCCCCCGGCCGGGCGTGGTCCGGGCCGGCGCGCACCGGCGCGGAGGCCACGAGCGCCATGACGCGGTCGCGCCGCCAGCGCTGGGCGGGAAGCTCGAGCGCCCCGAGCAGCGTGCGGCCGGCGACGCTGTCGGCCAGGCGCTCACGGGAGGGCCCGTTCGCGGGCAGGCCGGCCTCGGCGAGGTGGTGTTCGAGCGCACCGACGTAGGGATCCGACCGCGGGTAGTAGATGGCGACGCGGTCGAGCGACACCCCGGATTCGGCGAGCTCGAGCACCCGCCGGACGGCGACCCGGGCCTCCTCGTCGGGGTCGGGGACCGACACGACCGCCGATGCCGTGGGCGACGCGGGCACCTCGACGCTGGCAGGCATCGGGATCGCGGACCGCTCGCAGAGCTCGAGCACCGCGGCATCGGCGTCGGCCACGCCGGTGAGGCCGACGATGACGGTGGTGTCGAGGGCCGTGGCCAGCTCGGCGACCACGGTGTCGAGAGTTGGGCTCGTCGGTTCGGGGAGGTGCCACACCAGATGACCGAGCGGTGCCGCCGCCGCGACGAGGTCGGGACGGGAGACGACCGCCCGGGCCAGTTCGGGTTCGCCGTAGAACCCGGTGAGGTGCCCCGCGACCCGGCGGTGGAGCGCGACCGCGGTGGCCGAGATGCCGCCCGAGTCTTCGAGCGCGTCGAGCGTCGCCGCCGAGACCTGGCTGAGCTCGCCGTAGAGGGTGGCGACCGAGGCTTCGGTTGCCGGGTGCGACGCCACCTCGGCAAAGGGCCCCGGGTCGTCGGCGAGGGCCCGGCGCACGGCGGCACCGAGCACGGGGTTGGTGACCGGGCGCAGTCCCCGCAACGAGGGCGGAGCGAGGCGTTGGGCGACCTGGTACGGGGTGAGGAACCCGACGTTGGCCAGGCCGGGCGCTCCCAGCGCTCCCCCGCCGAGCAGTCGCCGCAGCGACAGGCCGGCGAAGTTGGACGGAACCACGACGGTGACCGGCGACAACGGACCCGCATGCTTCGCGCGGACGATGGCCCCCGCCAGCGCCTCGGTGGCGTTCCGCCCGAAGGCAACGGTGTGGACGTCTCGGATCACATCACGACCCTACGCAACCCCTGCGACACTCAGATCGTCGAGATCGGTCGACCGACCCCACCAGCGGTGACGTGGCAGCATGGGTCCATGACGACGACGGTCGCGGTGATCAACCAGAAGGGCGGGGTGGGCAAGACCTCGGTCACCCTGGGCCTCGCTTCGGCGGCGCAGGTGGCCCGGGTGCCCACGCTCGTGGTCGACCTCGATGCCCAGGGCAGCTCGTCGTGGGCGCTGGGCCTCGAGGTGGACGACAACACCCTCACCGTCTCCGACGCCATCGCCGCCAACCGCGACGGCGCCGCCCGCGACGCGGTGGTCGAATCGGGCTGGGGTCCACCGATCGACGTGCTGCCCGCAGGCCGCGACCTGGTCGACCGCGAGACCGAGGTGCGCGCCACCGATCCCGCCCACCGGCTCCGCCGGGCCCTGCTGGGGGTCACCGACCCCTACGAACTGGTGCTCATCGACTGCCCGCCCTCGCTCGGGCTCACCACCCACACCGCGCTGGCCGCGTCCGATCTGGCCTTGCTGGTGGTGGAGCCGGCCGCGTTCTCGCTGCGGGGCGTGGCCGCGGTGACCGACGCCATCGACGACGCCTGGAGCGACCTCAACCGCTCCCTCGACATCGCCGGGGTGGTGGTGAACCGGGTCCCACCGGCCTCGACCGAGGCCGAGGTGCAGCTCGACGCCCTCCGATCGCTGGTCGGCAAGCGGGGCGTGTGGACTCCCTACGTTCCCCAGCGGGTCGCGGTCAACGAGGCGATGGGTGCGCGCGAGTCGATCCACGCCCACGGCTGGCGGGGAGTCGAGGTCGCCGAGGTGTTCGACGCGCTGCTGGCCAAGCTTCGCCGCACCGCCAGACGGCGCAGCTGACCTCAGGCGTCGTCGGACGGCTCAGACCTCTTCGCAGCTCCCGCCCGGCTGGCGCTCGGCGACGTCGTCATCATCGACCAGGACCTCGAGGCGGATCCCGGGGTCGTCGGTCATCGACTCGACCGTGTCGGCGAGCAGGTTGCACAGGCCCAGGGCGTCGACGTCTCCGCCGTCCTCGGGCAGGTACACCGTGAGGTCGACCACGACCGCGTCGCCGCTGGGGAAGATCCCGACACCGCTTCCCGTGTTCTCGGGGACGAGCTCGTCGAGGTCGTCCCCGAGCGCTTCGCGGACGTCGCCCGCCGACAGGTCGTCCATCGCCGAACCGTCGCTTTCTGGTCCGTCGACACCACCCGCGTCGTCCTCGGTCGACGTCTCGTCGTCCTCGTCGAAGAACCCACCATCGTCGCCCCCGACATCGGTGCCGGTGTCGATGCCGCAGACGTCGCTCATGTAGGTGTCGATCGTCTCGGTCGCCTCGGTCACCTCAGGGTCCATCATCACTGCGAAGGCCTCGCCCATCGCTTCGGGATCGTCCTCGTCGAGTCCTTCCAGCTCGTCGATCTTCTCGGCGAAGAGCTGCATGGCCTCGCGCACCTCGGGGTCGGGAGCCTGATCAGCCACGTCGGTGAACATCGCCAGCGCCTCGAGGTCGTCGAGATCGGCCGCGTCCTCCTCGAGATCGGCCATCATCTCGCAGAACTCGTCGTCGGACATGGCGCCTCCACCACCGTCGTCGTCGCCGCACGCGGCGAGGAACAGTGCGAGCGCGGACAGGACGGCGGCGAGCCGCGCCCAACGGTGGGGGGTGCGGCGAAGGAAGAGCATGGCGTCGCACGCTACTGCAGCGAGTGTCGGGAGCCGTGAACCCGTCGGTACGGTTCGCCGCCGCGGCGGACCCGGGTGATCACCGGGCCCTGACGAAGCACTCCTCGGCAACGCTGGCGCGAAGGTCGTCCTCGCCCAACAACGCGAGTGACGGGGAGATCTGGGTGTGCATCGAGCAGAGCGCGGTGGTCTTGCGATCGAGCAGGTGCTGGTCGAGTCGCAGCCGCACCGCGAGCCGGTCGGCGGGGACGCCGTCGGGTCGCTCGTCGCTCATGTAGATCTGCCACTGCTCGTAGCGGTCGCTCCACTCCTCGAGGTGCTCCTCGGAGAGGGCTGCGTGGAGGAGACGTCCCCGTCCCCCGGCGGCGTCCCAGGCGCGGGCCACCCAGTCCGACACGGTCTGGTGGTCGGGATGGAAGGTGCGCCCGTCGGGGCCGAAGGTCAGGATCGTGTCCGGGGCGACCTCGTCGATGAGCGACGCGATCCGGTCGATCGGCTCGTCACGGTCGAGGGTGGCGAGTCCGCCGTCGGGATAGTCGAGGAACCGGTGGTCGCTCACCCCGAGGACCGCCATCGCCGCCGCGGCCTCCCACCGTCGCACCTGCCCGAGCCGATCGGGCGGCCAGCGATCGGGGTCATCGGTGCCCAGCTCACCAGCGGTGGCCGACACGCACACCACCCGCTGCCCGTTCGCCGCGGCGGCGGCCATCACCCCACCGGCGAGGAACGTCTCGTCGTCGGGGTGCGCCCACACCGACAGGACGGTGCCCAACTCGTGGGGGTGCAGGTGGCCATTCATCGACCTCCAGGATGCCACCGCGGCGCTGGTCACCGCTCGATGTCGACCTCTCGGGGGCGGTAGCTCTCACGCGTGGCGATCGCGAGCAACGAGGCGATGACCAGCGCCGCGGCACACGCCGTCCACGCCAGCGAGTACGACCACCGGTCGGCGATGATGCCGAACAGGGCCGGCCCGCCCGCTCCCCCGGTGGCCAACCCGGTGAGGACGATCCCCGCCGCGACGGCCGGGGCGTGGGGCCTGGCCCTGACGGCGCTGAGGAAGGCGAGTCCGCTCCAGCCCCAGCCGGCGCCGAGCACGAGGATGGCCCCCGCGGCCACCAGGATCGCGAGCTCTCCGATGATCAGCATCACTGCGCCGACCGCACCGAGCGCCAGCGATCCGGTCAGCATCAACCAGGTGGCCGACGGTGCCTTGTCGCTCAACCAGCCGAGCACGATCCTGGCGATGACGCTGACCACGCTGGCCACCGCGAGCAGCGTGCCCGCGGCGCCCGCGCTCCAGGTTCCGTCGTCGGTGACCGCCGGGACGAACAGGGTGGCCGCAGCCGACGAGGCGGCCGACCCGGCGGCCACTCCGACCGCGAACAGCACCAACCCACCCCGGTTGTCGGGCTGGTCGGAGGCGGCCGCAGCGGCGGGTGGCCTGCCCCCGCGAAGCTGTGGGGGCACCACGAACAGCACCAGCGCGGCCATGGCCGCGCCCACGAGGAACGCCGAGCTCCAGCCGGAGCGCTCGACGAGCAGCGGAATCGACAGGCCGGCCAGCATCGACGCTGCCGGGACGCTCGCCTCCTTGGCGCCGAAGGCCGTGCCGTGGCGCTCGGCGCGAATCGCGTCGGAGAACGAGCGGGCCCCACCGGTGTCAATCAGCCCGATGGCGCTGCCGCCCACGGCGAGGAGCGCCGCGAGGTGCCACCAGGCGTCGGCCACGGTGCCGAGGGCGAGCAACACCACGGCGCTCATGGTGACCCCGAGCCGCATGGCGCTGGTGGCACCGATGCGTTCGGTGACCCCGCCCATGATGACCGCGGTCAGCGCACCGCTGGCGAAGAAGATGGTGATGGCCAGCCCTGCCCCCGCGGAGCCGAACCCCATGTCGTCGCCGATGTCACCCGACAGCGCTCCGACGAGGAACACCGGCATGACCCCCATGGTCAGGGTGGCGCTGGCCGCCGCGGTGATCCGGAGCTGGTAGGGAGTGGGCACAGGGTCACCGATGCTGTCAGGCCCGGAGCCCGCGACGCGAACCGATTGCACCGACCGCGCCACCGACGAGACCGCCCGCCACCAGGATCACCGTGGCGATCAACAGTGGACCCATGAGGTTTGCGGTGACCGCCCCCGCAGCGCGCCGAAGGCCGGGATCGTCGATCAGGTGCTCGATGTCGACCGCCACCCGCCACCAGTAGAGGAAGGCCAGGGCGGCCACCACCGCCACCGCGAAGCCGAACACCGCTCCCGAACGCCACCGGTCCGGGCTCATCAGTGCAGCTGCGGTTCCGGAGACGGCGAGGAGCAGCACCCACGCGATCAGGGGAAGATCACCGGCACCGGCGGCCGATCGGGCCGATCGCAGCGCGAGCCCTCCGTCGTCGACCGCGGCCGTCTCGTACACGACGACGGTGCCGACGTGTTCGCCCACGTCGATCCCCGCGTTGTCGGCCAGCCAGGAGCGCAGCTCGTCGAGGCCCTCGCGGAGCGCGTCCTGGAGTCCTCCGAGAGCCCCGGGGGCGAGCCCCCGACCCACGAGGCCGTCGAGACCAGCGGCGACCACACCGGTCAGGTCGAGCCGCACGACCTCGTCGTCCATGGTGAGCATCCCCGACGAGGAACGGCCGTGCCTGATGAC
>JBKGZW010000096.1:0-11545 GCA_046543225.1 Acidimicrobiales bacterium | reverse complement strand
CGGTGAGGGCGCCCTCGGCAGGACTCGAACCTGCGCACACGGCTCCGGAGGCCGATGCTCTATCCGCTGAGCTACGAGGGCTGGTGTGGACGCGCCAGTATGCCACCTCGAGCCACGGTCCCGGTCCGGGCCCGCTGTCGGCGATAGTGGACACATGAAGATCGTGTCCCTGCTGCCGTCGGCCACCGAGATCGCGTTCGCCCTGGGTCTCGGCGACCAACTCGAGGGTCGCACCTTCGAGTGCGACCATCCCGTCGAGGCCTCACGGGTCCCGATCGTGTCGGGCACCAACCTGACCACCAACGGCTCGGGCGACGCCGGCGCGATCGATCGGGAGGTTGCCTCCATGGTCGGCGCGGGCGAGTCGATCTACACGCTGGATCGCGACCGCATCCAGGCGATCGCCCCCGACCTCATCCTCGCCCAGGACCTGTGCCGGGTCTGCGCCGTGCCGTCCGGCGACGTCGAGGCGGCGCTCGATGTCGTGGGCTGCACCGCCGAGGTGCTCTCCCTCGACCCGTCGACCCTCGACGAGGTCATCGCCGGCGTCGGGCTGGTCGGCGCCGCGACCGGCACCGAAGCCGAGGCCGAGGGGTTGATGGCCGACCTGCGTGAGCGGGTGGAGGCAGTCCGGCGGCACACCAACACGCTGCCGCGGCCACGGGTCCTGGTCCTCGAGTGGTCCGATCCGCCCTTCAGCGCCGGGCACTGGGTGCCCGACATGGTCGTCGCCGCGGGCGGCGAATGCCTGCTGGCCGACCCCGGCGACCGGTCCCGCCCCTTGTCCTGGGACGAGATCGCAGCGGCCGCCCCCGACACGGTCGTCTTCGCCCCCTGCGGATTCGATCTCGACGGCGCGATCACCCAAGCGGCATCGCTGGTCGACCGGCCCGAGCTGGCGGGAGCCGAACGGTTCTACTCCGTCGACGGCAACGCCCACTTCTCCCGACCCGGCCCGAGGCTGGTCGACGGGGTCGAGGTCCTTGCCGCCGTGTTGCACGGCGGCGAGGTGGACCCGGCCGCAGCGCGCCGCCTGCGCTGAGCGACCGGCCTCAGGCCTCGGACTCGCCGAGCAGCCGGCGGGTGACGATCGCCGGGTCACGTTCCTCGAAGCGGCGGGCCAGCCAGATCACCGGTCGGGCCAGGCGCGCAGGTGTGGTGATCAGGTGCGCGACACCCGACACCATCGTGTCGAGCGCGGCCTGGTGCTCCCGCAGTGCCCTGTCGTCGAGGGTGTGCATCTCGATCGCTGCTCGCCACGCCTGCTCGCGAGCGACCCGCAGCGAGAAGTTGAAGGCGTCCCCGCCACCGATCGCGGATGCTGCGGTCGCCCACCGCGACACCCGGCCGAGGTCGCTCACCACCTCGTCGTAGGTCTCGGCCAACACCTCGTTCACCGCGTTGAAGTCGGGTCGGATGGACCCGACGTCGCCGCGGAGCGCGGCCACCTCGACCACCGCCAGGGCCAGATCGTGGTTCACGTGGGCGTTGATGCCGAGCAGCAGGTGCTGCACGATCAGCAGCTTGCGGTCATCGGCCACCTCCCAGGCCGCACGCCAGCACCGGGGTGCGGACACATCGCCCTGCAGTGCGAGCACGTAGTAGTCGGCGAAGGCACAGGCGAACTGGTCCATGTGCTCGCCGTCGGCGAACCGGTCGGACTCGATCGCCGCGGCGATCCGGCCGGTCACCCGGGCATAGAGGGCCGCGAAGTATCCCCTCGCGTCGGTGCTCTCGAGCGCGATCTGTCTCAGCCGTTCCGCCGTCGCCGAGATGGATGGATCCATCGCCGCACTCTCCCTGTCGGATCGCGTGAGGGTAGCCGTCGCTGTGGCACGCTGTCGGAGGTGATCGAGGTACCCGACGAGCTGGAACTGACCGCCCCGCAGGCCCGGGTGCTCGGCGTGCTCATGGAGAAGCAGGTCACCACGCCCGACAGCTATCCGATGACCCTCAAGGCGCTCACCACCGCCTGCAACCAGAGCACCAACCGTGACCCGGTCGTCGACTACGAGCCCCAGCTCGTCGAGACCACGCTCATGGCCCTGAAGGGAAAGGGCCTGGCCCGGATCGTGCACCCGGGTGCCGGTGAGCGGGTGACCAAGTACCGCCACGTGGCCGACGAGGCCCTGCATCTCGACGAAGCCGAGTCGGCGGTGCTCTGCGTGCTCCTGCTTCGTGGGGCCCAGACCGTTGCCGAGCTCAAGGCCCGCACCGAACGTCTGCACCCGTTCGCGTCGCCCGCCGAGGTCGAGGCCACCCTCGAACGCCTCGCCGGACGCGAGCCCCCGAAGGTCCGCCGGCTCGAACGCCAGCCCGGGCAGAAGGAGCGGCGCTGGCTGCAGCTGCTCGAGGCGGGGGCAGAGGCCAGGGCCGCGGCGGCCGCCGAGTCGAGCTCGGCGGCAGGAACCGACACCGGTGGACGCGGCGGCGGGCGGGTCGACGAGCTCGAAGCCCGGGTCGAGGTCCTCGAGGCGCGGCTCGCCGCGCTGACCGAGGCGCTGGGCGACCTCATCGACGTCCCCGACGCCGCTGGCGAGGTCGGAACCGGATCGGACCCCGAGGGATCGGACCCCTAGACTCACGGCTTCGCCCCCGCCCCAGTCTGAGAGGCCCCTGTTGATCAGCGACGCCCTGGCCGACGCCGTTCGCACCGCCCTGCGGACACTCGAGATCGATCCGCTGCCCGAGCGCATCGATCTCGAGCGACCGGCCATCCGCGAGCACGGCGACTGGTCCACCAACGTCGCGCTCGCCACCGCCAAGAAGGCCGGATGGAACCCCCGTGAGCTGGCCGGACGCGTCGCCGAGGTCCTCAACGCCGACCCGCCCGACCACGTGCGCAGCGTCGAGATCGCCGGCCCCGGGTTCGTCAACTTCCACCTCCACGACTCGTGGCTCCACGACGTGCTGGCCGAGGTCCTCGAGGCCGGTGCCACCGACTACGCCCGCCACGACATCGGCGCCGGCACCACCGTCAACGTCGAGTTCGTGTCGGCCAACCCCACGGGCCCTCTCCACGCCGGCCACGGTCGGGGCGCCGCGTACGGCGACTCGGTCGCCCGCCTCCTCGAACGCTGCGGCTACACGGTCCAGCGCGAGACCTACATCAACGACCGCGGCACCCAGATGCAGAAGTTCGCCCAGTCGCTCGCCGCGCGCCGCGACGGCCTCGAGGTGCCCGACGGCGGCTACCACGGCGAGTACATCCGCGAGTGGGCCGCCGAGATGCCCGCCGATGCCGACCCCCTCGAGTGGGGTGAGGCCCGGGCGCTGGCCGAGCACCGCGACACCCTCGCCCGCATGAACGTGGGGTTCGACACCTGGTTCAGCGAGCGCACCCTGGTCGAGGCCGGCGCCATCGACGCCACCCTCGACGACCTGCGCTCGCGCGACGCCGCCTACGACCACGACGGTGCCACCTGGCTGCGGTCGACCGAGTTCGGCGACGACAAGGACCGCCCGCTCATCAAGTCCGACGGCGAGTACACCTACGTGCTGCCCGACATCGCCTACCACCGCGACAAGTTCGCCCGGGCCGACCGCCTCATCGACGTGTGGGGCGCCGACCACCACGGCTATGTCCCCCGCATGAAGGCTGCGGTGCAGGCTCTCGGCCACGACCCCGACGAGCTCGAGTGCCGCATCACCCAGCTGGTCAACCTCCTCGACGCCGGTGAGCCGGTGAAGCTGTCCAAGCGGGCCGGCGACATCATCGAGCTGCGCGACGTCTTCGACGAGGTCGGCGCCGACGCCGCGCGCCTCACCTACCTGCTGCAGTCGCCCGACACCAAGATGACCTTCGACTACGCGGTGGTGAAGTCCGAGGCGGCCGAGAACCCCGTGTACTACGTGCAGTACGCCCACGCCCGCATCCACTCGATCGGCCGCAAGGCGGTCGAGCTGGGGATCGAGCGGGCCGAGCTCGGCGCGACCGACCTCGCCCTGCTCACCCACGAGCGCGAGCTCGACATCATGCGGGTCCTGTCCGAGCTGCCCGAGGTGGTGCTGGTCGCCGCCAACGAGCGGGCACCACACCGGGTCGCGGCCTGGGTTCGTGAGCTCGCCGGGGCGTTCCACGGCTTCTATCACGACTGCTACGTCATCAGCGACAGCGTCCCAGCCGAGCTGACCCAGGCCCGGCTCTGGTTGGTCGAGGCGACGCGGGTGGGCTTGACCGTCGCCCTCGACCTGCTCGGGGTGTCCGCCCCGGAGGAGATGTGACCGCCACCCCCGACGCCGGTCCGGGAGCCACCAGCCCGTGGAGGGGCGCTCGTGGCCCCGTGCCCCTCCACCTGCTGCCCGACCACGCCACCGTCGAACCCGACGGCTATCTGGCCATCGGCGGCTGCCGCCTCGACGACCTGGCCGCCGAGTTCGGCACCCCGCTGTTCGTCTACGACGAGCTCCACCTGCGTGACCGGGCCCGAGAGGCGGTGACCGCCTTCGGCGACGGGGTGGCCTATGCCTCCAAGGCGTTCCTGTGCCGGGCCATGGCCGAGCTGGTGCACGAGGAGGGCATGTGCATCGACGTCGCCACCGGAGGCGAGATGCGGGTGGCCCTCGCCGGCGGGGTGCCGGCCAGCCGCCTCGTGTTCCACGGCAACAACAAGTCCCACCCCGAGCTGTCGCTCGCCCTCGAGGTCGGTGTGGGCCGCATCGTGGTCGACTCCTTCGACGAGATGGACCGCATCGAAGCGCTGGTCGCCGCGGGGGCGCGGGTCCCGGCGGTCATGTTGCGGATCACCCCCGGCATCGAGGCCCACACCCACGAGTACGTGCGGACCGGCCAGGACGACTCGAAGTTCGGGTTCGGCCTCGCCAGCGGCGACGCCCTGCGCGCCATCGAACGAGCGGGTGAGTCACCGGCGCTGAAGCTGGTGGGGGTCCACGTCCACATCGGCAGCCAGGTGTTCGCCGTCGACTCGTTCCGTCGGGCGATCGAGACCCTGGCTCCGACGGTCAACTCGCTCGGTCTCCCCGAGTTCTCGATCGGTGGCGGGCTCGGCGTCGCCTACGTCGAGGGCGAGGAGTCGGCGACCATCACCCAGTGGGGTGCTGTGCTGCGCCAGGCCTGCGTCGAGGCCGGCATCACCGCCACGGTCACCGCCGAGCCGGGGCGTTCCATCGTGGCCGCGGCGGCGGTCACCGTCTACACGGTGGGCACCGTCAAGGAGCTGCCCGGCATCCGCACCTACGTGTCGGTCGACGGCGGCATGAGCGACAACCCTCGCCCCGTGCTCTACGGCAGTGGCTATGAGACCTTCCTTCCCCGGGCGGTCGGTGCCGACCGGCCCCGCGAGATCCGCTTGGTGGGCAAGCACTGCGAGTCGGGCGACGTGCTGGTGCGCGAGGGCTACGTGCCCGAGGACCTGGCCGTCGGCGATCTGCTGGTCACGCCGGTCACCGGCGCCTACGGCCACTCGATGGGCTCGAACTACAACAAGATCCTGCGGCCCCCGGTCGTGTTCGTGCGCGACGGCGAGGCCCGCCTCGTCGTCCGCCGCGAGACCTACGACGATCTGCTCCGTCTCGATCTCTAGCCGATCAGGGCACGATGGATCCCGTGGCTGGCCCCGGGTGAGGCTCTTGTAGCGTGTGCGGCCATGAGTCGACCTGTGCGAATCGGATTGCTGGGTTGCGGCAACGTGGGCGCCGCCTTCGTGTCGCTGGTCAGGGAGCGAGCCCCCGAGATCGAGGCCCGCCATGGCATCGACCTGCAGATCACCCGGGTGGCGGTGCACAACCTGTCGCGCGAGCGCTCGGTCGAGTTCGACGACGGGGTCCTCACCTACGACTCCACCGACCTCGTGGTCGACCCCGGCATCGACGTGGTGGTCGAGCTCATCGGCGGCATCGAGCCCGCCCGCGGATTGATCCTCGACGCACTCTCGGCCGGAAAGCCGGTGGTCACCGCCAACAAGGAGCTGCTCGCCAACCTCGGTTCCGAGCTCTACGAGGCCGCGGCCGAGTCCGGTGTCGACCTGCTGTTCGAAGCGGCGGTCGCCGGCGGCATCCCGCTCATCCGCCCCTTGCGCGAGTCGCTCGCCGGCGAGGACATCGGCCGGGTCATGGGCATCGTCAACGGGACGACCAACTACATCCTCGGTCGCATGGCCGAGGACTGGATCACCTTCGGTGAGGCGGTGGCCGAGGCCCAGGAGCTCGGGTACGCCGAGCGTGACCCGACCGCCGACATCGAGGGCTACGACGCGGGGGCCAAGGCCGCCATCATCGCCTCGATCGTCTTCGGCACCGACGTGGTCGCCGGCGACGTCTACCGCGAGGGGATCTCCGACATCACCCCCGCCGACCTGGCCTTCGCCGAGCGGCTGGGCTATGTGGTGAAGCTGCTCGCCATCGTCGAGCGCTTCGACGGCGGCGACGGCCAGGAGCTCGCCGTACGGGTCCATCCGGCGATGGTGCCGGTCAGTCATCCGCTGGCCTCGGTGCGTGAGTCGTTCAACGCGGTGTTCGTCGAGGGCGGTGCGGTCGGTGACCTCATGTTCTATGGGCGCGGCGCCGGTGGTGCCCCCACCGCCAGCGCCGTGCTCGGCGACGTCATCGACGCCGCGCTCAACCTCGGCCAGGGGCGGGCGGCCACGATCGCCCGTCGCACCGAAGCGGTCATCCGCCCCATCGACATGTTGACCTCGGAGTACTACATCAACCTCGAGGTTGCCGACCGGCCGGGAGCTCTGGCGACCGTCGCCGGGGTGTTCGGCGAGCACGGGGTGTCCATCCGTTCGATGGAGCAGGAAGGGCTCGGCGCCGAGGCCCGACTGGTCTTCATCACCCACGAAGCCGTCGAGGCCGACGTGCAGACCACGCTGCAGACCCTGCGCGACCTCGAGGTCGTCGACCGGGTCGCCAGCGTGCTGCGGGTCGTGGCCGGTTCGACGTCCTGATGGCGCTCCGCTACCTCAGCACCCGAGGCGCCGCCCCCGATCTGGGGTTCGCCGACGTCCTGCTCACCGGCCTGGCCTCCGACGGCGGCTTGTACGTCCCCGCCGAGTGGCCGCGGCTCGACGTGCCCCCCGACGCGGCCAGCTACGTCGACGTGGCGGTCGCGGTGATGTGGCCATTCGTCGAGGGCGACATCGACCGCGGCGCGTTCGAGCAGATGGTCGCCGACACCTACGCCACCTTCGACCATCCCGACGTGGTGCCCCTGACCGACCTCGGCGACGGCCTGTACCTCGCCGAGCTGTTCCACGGTCCGACGCTGGCGTTCAAGGACGTGGCCCTCCAGCTGGTCGGTCGCCTGTTCGACCACGTGCTCGCCGAGCGAGGCGAACGGGTCACCATCATCGGCGCCACCTCGGGCGACACCGGATCGGCCGCCATCGAGGCGTTGCGGGACCGCGACGCCATCGACGTGGTCATCCTCCACCCCGAGGGCCGGGTGTCGGAGGTCCAGCGACGACTCATGACCACCGTCGATGCACCGAACGTCCGCAACGTCTCGATCGACGGCACCTTCGACGACTGCCAGGACCTGGTCAAGGCGATGTTCGCCGACGAGGCGTTCCGTTCGCAGCAGCGGTTGTCGGCGGTGAACTCCATCAACTTCGCTCGGATCATGGCCCAGACCGTCTACTACGTGACCTCCCAGCGGCGCCTCGGCGGAGGACCGGTGTCGTTCGCGGTGCCGACGGGCAACTTCGGCAACGTGTTCTCGGGCTACGGGGCCATGCGCATGGGACTCCCGATCCGCCAGCTGGTGGTGGGGTCGAACCGCAACGACATCCTCACCCGCTTCTTCGCCACCGGCACCATGACCATGCAACAGGTCGAGGAGACGATCAGCCCGGCCATGGACATCCAGGTGTCGAGCAACCTCGAACGGCTCCTGTTCGAGCTCAACGGGCGCGACGGGGCCGCTCTGGCCGACCTCATGGCGCAGTTCCGGGCCGAGGGCACCGTCACCTTCCCCGTCGAGCTGCTCGACCGGTTGTCCGAGACCTTCAGCGGCGCCCGCTTCGACGACGACGAGACGTCGGCGACGATCGCGGAGGTGCTCGACGCCACCGGGGTGTTGATCGACCCGCACACCGCCATCGGTGTGGCGGCCGCTCGCGCCGGTCGGGTCGACCCCTCGATCCCCATGGTGGTGCTGGGCACCGCCGACCCGGCCAAGTTCCCCGAGGCCGTCGAGGCGGCGACCGGTGTGCACCCCAACCTCCCACCTCGTCTGGCCGACCTGTTCGACCGACCCGAGCGTCTCGACCACCTGCCCGACGACCTCGCCGCCGTCGAGGCCTACGTCGCCGAGTTCACCGCCCGCCACTGAGATCGGCACCCGGCGGGCGTGACGCGTCGTCGGCGCGGCGTCGGATCAGCCAGCGCCGTCGAACAGGCCGGTGAGCCCCGACGGCTCGTGAGGACCGATGGCGAGCTGTTCGAGCACGCCGATGCCGGTGCGCTCTCCCCAGGTGGCCCGCACCACCTGCTGCACGTGGATGTGGCGGGGGTCGAGCGGGTCGAGGTCGGCGACGGTCCAGGTCTCGTCTCCCACCGCGAGCTCGTCGTGCCAGTTGCCGTGGTTCCATTCGGGGTGCAGGTAGCCGAGGCCGAGCATCTGGAACGTGACGATCGGTTCGAGCTCGATGTGTTCGACCTCGCCCCGCCAGGGGACCAGCTCGAGGGTGGCGGCCCGGGCGCGACGGGTGCCCGGTTCCCAGTCGATCGACCAGTTCGCATCACGCATCGGCTCGGCTGGCTGTTCCGCCCCCGAGACGGCCGCTCCCGGTGTGGCCAACAGGGGAGCGATCGACGCGAACCGGTGCCAGGGTCGTCCGTCGGGGTACTCGTTGGAGTCGAAGTGGGTGCAGCAGTCGTCGAAGTTGATCGGCGCCCACAGCCAGAAGAACTGGGGGTCGGGTCCCGGCGCTCCGCCGGCCTCGCGCTCGCCGACGGGACGGATGCCCCACGAGCGATCGCGGGTGCCCAACACTCCCATGTCGTCGAGCACCCACGTCTGGTCGTCGACGGCGAGGGTCCCCGACCACGACCCCCACTGCGACATCCGGGTGTAGTCGAAGGTGAGCATCGGGCCCTGCCGGTGGGTGAAGCGGGGCTCCTCCACCATCGGGGTGCGGGCCGAGAACGCCAGGTCGGCGCTGAAGCCCTGCTCGGGGTCGTCGACCACGACGCGAAGCGTGCGCAGCGGCTCGACCACCTCGACACTGATCGGGCCGACCACGGTCTGGCGCCGGTCGAGCGGTGCCCGGCCCGAGGCGTGCAACGACCGTTGCACCCCGCCGGCCAGCACCGAGATCGACGCGTCGATCACCTGTCGGTTGGGGTACAGGCCCATGGCCACGGCGAAGACCAGCGAGCCATCAGGTGTGTACCCGTTGAAGAAGTAGCGGTCGTAGGCGTTGCGGCTGGGCGACCCGTAGTTGGCGACCGGCTCGGGCGTCTGATGCAACGGATAGTCGTCGAGTGGAGTGAGCACACCCCGCAGCGTACGGGGCCGGTACGCTCGCCGCCGGGAGGGCCGATGATCACCACACCAGAGGAAGTCGACGCGAGCTGGCTCACCGGCGCGCTCCGAGGCTCGGGCGCTGTCGTCGATGCCGAGGTGGTGTCGTTCACCGCGGAACCCGTCGGCACCGGCCAGGTCGGCCACAACGTGCGGTTCACGCTGACCTATGACCGGCACGAGCCGACCGCTCCGAACACGGTGGTCGCCAAGTTCCCGTCGCCGGACGAGAAGAGCCGTGCGACCGGTGTCGCGGTGGGCACCTACGAGAAGGAGGCGCGCTTCTACCGCGACCTCGCCCGCACGGTCGACATCGCCATCCCGTTCTGCCACCAGGTCGAGCTCGACGAGGAGACGCGCCTGTCGACCCTGGTGTTCGAAGACCTCGCTCCTGCCGAACAGGGTGACCAGATCGTGGGGTGCACGGTCGAGGAGGCGGTGTCGGTGGTCGATCAGATGCCGGCGCTGCACGCACCGGTGTGGGGAGATCCGGCGTTGACCGAGATCGGGTGGTTGCCGCCCCCGAGCGAGGACTCGGCCCGGGGGATCGCCGAGCTGTACGCCGCGCTGTGGCCGGGGTTCGTCGAGCGCTTCGGCGATCGCATGTCAGCAGACCTGCACGAGCTGGGCGCTCGCTTCGGTGGTTCTCTGGCGAGCTGGGCGAGTCGCCGGGGAGCTGGTCCGCTCACCCTGGTCCACGGCGACTTCCGTCTGGACAACATCTTGTTCGGGGTGGCGGCCGACGAGGATCGCCCGGTCACCGTGGTCGACTGGCAGACCGTGGCCATCGGCGTCGGACCTGAGGATCTGTCCTACTTCCTGGGCGCCGGCCTGGTGCCCGAGCTGCGCAGGACGGTGGAGAAGGATCTGGTCCGGCGGTACCACGAGGGGCTGCTCGAACGGGGTGTCGAGGGCTACTCGTGGGACGAGTGCTGGAACGATTACCGACGGTTCGCCTTCAGCGGACTGCAGATGGCGGTGATCGCGTCGATGATCGTCCGCGCCGACGAGCGCGGCGACGCGATGTTTCTCACCATGGCCGAGCGCCACACCTCCCAGGCCCTCGAGCTCGGCGCCGAGGAGTTCCTCTCGGGCCGATGAGATCGGCCGGGACCGACGGTCAGCCCATCACCACAGGAGGATGAGTTCCATGTGCCGCAACATCACCACCTTGCGGGGCCTCGAACCCCCGGCCACCGATGAGGAGATCGAGGCTGCTGCCCGTCAGTACGTCCGAAAGGTGAGCGGGGTGCAGTTCACCTCGGCCGCCACCGAGGAAGCCTTCGAGCGAGCGGTCGCCCTGGTCACCGCCGCGACCGCCGAGCTGCTCGAAGCGCTGCCGCCGCGCCGCAACCCTCCCAAGTCCGACCCCCCGCTTCGGCGGCTCGCCCGCAGCGGGTGACACCTCGGCACGGGTTGTGCGTCGTCGATCCTCGACCGATACGCTGGCGCAGGTCGTGATGACGCGGGTTCTGCGGCCCAACCGGTCGGACCCGATGTGACCCACGACGACAGCGCTGCTGCCCCGACCTGTCCCCGGGTGGCGCGTGGCCGATCCCGGTGGCGGCGACAGCAGCGCCCGTTGAACCTTGATCCGTGTGCCCACCGTCGACCCGTCGGGTCGGGTGCGCACCGGAACCCATCCACTCCCTCCGAACACGAGAAACGAGACGCAGGTGAGCGACGAGGCCCAGGCTCTCGAACGGTCGACCCTCCAGAAGAAGGATCGGGCCGAGCTGGTGACGATCGCGACGGCGATGGGCGGCAAGCCCGGGTCGCGGGCCAAGAAGGCCGACATCATCGACCTCATCCTGGAGCTGGCCGGCGTGCCGACCGAGCCCGACCAGGCGACGCCCGACCAGAACGGCGCTGCCGACGCCCAGGACACCGGTGACGGCCAGGGCCCCGGGCCCGTCGCCTCCACCGGCGACGACGCTGGGGCTGGTGATGCTTCGAAGGCGGGAGGTGGCGCCAAGGGCGGCCGCTCCGAGTCTCGCGGTCAGCCCGACCAGCAGGATCAGTCCAAGCAGAAGGGCCAGGCTGACCAGAAGGGCCAGC
>JBKGZW010000095.1:0-11601 GCA_046543225.1 Acidimicrobiales bacterium | reverse complement strand
GGGCTGTCGGTGGCGTCGGGACCGCGCCACCGCACCGCCTGCACCGACGGCTGCACGTTCTGGTCATACCACAGCAGACCGTTGCTGTCGGGTGTCCAGGTGAAGGCGGCGTTCGGGTCACCACTCCACCCGTCGAGCGCGAAGGTGACCGGGGGGCCACCCTCCACCGGCAGGACCGACAGCTCGACCGCTGATCCGTCGGCAACGGGGGCGAGGACCGCCACGGCGCTGCCATCGGGCGCGGGAGTCGCCGCGATGACCGATGCCGACGACTCGAACCCACCCAAGGTGGTCTGGGTGCCGGTCGACACGTCGTCGAGCACCAGCTCGCACTCGAGCACCTCGTTGCAGCTCCGGCGGACGAGGAAGCGGTCGCTGGCCCCGAACAAGGACCCGAAGGCGTGACGCTGCGGTGTGCCGCCGGGAGGGATGAGGTAGACCGCTCCGCCGATCTCGACCGCCAGGTGTCCATCGACGAGGCCTCCTGGACGGTCGAACGGCTGGTCGAGGTCGAACACCTCGAGCTCACCGTCGGGGAGGACCCGACCCAGCACCGAGCCCGGCCTCGGGGTCGACTCGGCGGACCACAAGGTCAACAGTTCGCCGTGGCCGGGCCACCACAGGTCGGTCTGGTAGCCGTCGGTCTCGACGCGGCGCCACCCGGTCGAGGTGGGGTGCAGCTGGTACAGCTCGGAGTCCACTCCCCGGACGAGAAACGAGTCTCCGGTCCATCGTGCGCCCTGCACCGGTCGGACGGGCAGGTCGTCCTCGATCACCTGCTCGGTGCCGGTTCCGAGGTCGGCGACCACCACGGCTCCGTTCGATCGGAACCACACCAGGGTCATGTCTGCCGCGGGGTCGAGTCGCGCTCCCTCCTCCAGCAGCGTCAGGTCGTCGTTGGTCCGGGGGGTGGGCTCGATGGTCGTCGAGGCGGCGGGGAGCGTCGTGGTCGTCGCATCCGCGGCAGGGTCCGCCTGCTCGTCGGCGTCGCCACCGCCGGTGACCGACAGCACCACGATGAGCGCCACCGCACCCAGCAGCACCCCGGCGACCGTGATGCGGGTGCGATCCCGGGCAGGCGGCGGTTCGGCCTGGTCGGGGTGCGCCTCGGTCCCGAGGTCGAAGACCGGGAGGGCGTGGCTGGCCGCTGCGCCACAGGACGGGCAGAACCGGGCACGATCCGGCAGGCTCGCTCCGCAGGTGCTGCAGCTGCTGGTCCCCACGGGGTTCACGCTACCGGGCGCGCTCGGCCGCACCGGTTCGCGACATCGCCGACCAGGGCCGACCAGACTGGTGGTGTGTCCGACTCAGGTTCGACCGATCCGCTGTCACCCGGCGACACCCCACGCGAACACCGACCGCTCGATCGGCGTCGGCTCAAGGTGCTGGTGTTGACCCCGTTGGTCGCCGTGGTGGGAGTGGTCGTGCTCCTGCTCGGCGTGCCGTGGCCACTCGTCGTCGCTGCGCTCGTGCTGTTCGTGCTCTGGCTGGTGTTCGAAGGCTGACCCCCGACCGGGGTGGGAGCAGCTCAGGCGAGCAGCGCGCTGACCGCTCCGGCGACGGTGGTGAGCACGAGGGCGACCACCGCGATGATCGCGACCCACCACATGGCGGGGTTGCGCTGCTTCATCGACGGGAAGGTGTCGTCTGGTTCGGGCGGGCGGGTCACTCGTCCAGTCACGTGCTCCACCCTAGCTACCGCTGCGCAGGAGCGAACCTCCGTCGACGACCAGGGTGTGGCCGGTGATCCACGCCGCCAGGTCCGACGCGAGGAACAGCGCCGCGTTGGCGATGTCCTGGGGCTCGCCGATGCGACCGAGCGGGGTGTTCGACCCCAGCGTGGCCTCGTTGGGTTCCCACAGCGCCCTGGCCATGTCGGTCTTGACCAGACCCGGGGCGATGGCGTTGACCCGGACCGTGGGTGCCAGCTCGTTGGCGAGCAGACGCGTCTGGTGGACCAGTCCCGCCTTGGTCATGTTGTAGATGCCGATGCCCGAGGCAGCCGAGTAGGCACCGACCGAGGCCAGGTTGATGATCGAGGCGCCGGGACGTTCGTGCATCGACTGGTGCCACGCCTGGTGCGACCACACGAGGGGGCCGCGCAGGTTGACCTCGAGCGTCTTGTCGTAGCGGGGCAGGTCGATGTCGATCGAGCGGCCGGCGTAGGGGTTGGTCGCCGCGTTGTTGACGAGGATGTCGATGCCACCGAAGCGTTCGACGGTGGCTGCCACGCAGGCCTCGGCTGCCTCGGGATCGCCGGCGTTGGCCGCGAAGACCGCGGTCTCGCCGTCGATCTCGGCCGCGGCGACCTCGAGCGCGTCCTGCTTGCGCGACGACAGCATGACCTGTGCCCCGTGGCCCGCCAGCGACGCAGCGATGGCCTTGCCGATCCCCTTCGACGCGCCCGTGACCAGCGCGACCTTCCCCCCGAACTCGATGTCCATGTCCTGGGACCCTAGCGGCCCCGCGAGCCACCCCATGACCCACGATGGACGGCGTCGGAGAGCCCGCGCCGGGGTCGATCGGCCGACCGGCCCCGGCGGTGCTCGGGCGCGGGATGCCCGATGGCCACCGCCCCGATCGGTCGCAGATGGTCGGGGACGCCCAGCGCGCCCATGAGCTCGGCCTCGTTGCGGAAGATCCCGAAGAACAGGGCACCGAGGCCGGCGTCGACCGCGGCGTGCAACAGGGTCATGGTGGCGAAGGCCGTGTCGATGGTCCAGTAGGGCACCGGCCAGGCATCCTCGGAGGCGCCCAACCCGGTGGTCTCCTTGTCGGGCTGGGAGTACCGGTCGAGGTAGCGCTGCGGGTCGGCCAGCGGCACGACGATCACCGGGGCGGCCAGCAGGCCTGGCCAGGCGAACGACCGGCGCCGCTCCGCGGGCAGGGTCAGGTTCCAGAAGGTCGCGGTCTGTTCCGGTCCCTCGAGCACGACCAGGTCTCGACCCTGGCTGTTGCCCGCCGAGGGGGACCTCAAGGCGTCCGAGAGCATGCGATCGAGGATCTCGGTGTCGACGGGCTCGGTGGTGAACGCCCGCACCATCCGGCGCCGTCCGACGACCTCACGGAACTCCATCGGACCCGGGATCAGCTCGCGGAGGCGACCGAGGTGGGAGCCTCGACCGCCTCGGCGAGGAGACGCGCGGCCCTGGGGCTGGCGATGAACCTGGCCGTGGCGTCATAGGCGGCCACCGCCACCGGCTCGAGACCGTGACTGCGCATGGGGTTGAGCCCGTGCGCATCGAGCTCCTCGCGGCCCGGGCGCAGCAGCAGGATCGACCGCCCGGCGGAACGCAGGGCCATCCGGTTGCGCGCCAGGCCACGGTTGATGGGGCGCCGGGTGGTGCGGGCGAGCGGTCCCGGCGCCCGGCGGGGGTCATAGGCCATCGGTGCCGAGGCGATCACCAGCGAGGCCTCGACCCGACCGGCCAGATCGAGGTTCGTGGTCGAGTGGACGCCGCCGTCGACCAGGGTCCGGCCGTCGAGGCGTACCGGCTGGTAGTAGCCGGGGATGGCGCACGACGCCAGCACCGCCTCGGCCAGCGGTGGTCGGTCGCCGCGGCGTCCGAGCACCACCCGTCGACCGGTCTCGATGTCGACCGCGCACAACCACAGCGGCTGATCGGGCCACTGGTCGCCGATGCCGGTGCCGACGTCGCCCTGTTCCTCGCTGAGGCTGAGAAAGCCCCCGGGGAAGACCCGGCGGGCGAGCTCGGGTATCGGCACCAGCGGGACCCGCACGAGCGAGCGCGACACGACGAACACCGAGCCCAACGCCCGCCGCACCAGCTGCGAGGGGTTCGTCCACGACCGACCGAAGAGGTCGTCGCCGGCGACGTCGTCGCGGTGGTCGGGCAGCCGGGTCCGGGTCGCGACGGCCCAGATCTCCGAGGTCGACCACCCCAGCCGCAGGAGCGCGCCGATGACGCTTCCGGCGCTGGTGCCGATCACGAGCCGGGCGCGAGCCGGGTCGAGCCCTCCGACCTCGTCAAGGGCCCGCAGCACGCCGGCATGGGAGGCCATGCCGACCCGGCCGCCGGCACCGAGCACCAGGGTGAACCCATCGGTTCGGTCGTCGGACCCGACGGGGACCACCGATCAGGCCAGCTTCGCCAGGTCCTCGGCCATCGCCCACCCGAACGCGATGAGCGAATCGCCACGTCGTCGGTCCAGGGGCTCGAAGAGCGCCGCCACATCGGGGGCGATCCGCTCGGGCTTGAGCGCCTCGTGGTCGAGCACACACGGGGTCGAACCGTCGCCGGTGGCAACGAAGCTGCGGTCGTCGTAGTTGCCGTTCTCGACGCCGAAGCGCTTGGCGAGCCGCCGCCCCCAGGCCCGCTCCTCTCCCGAGGCCTTGTGGCCCGGCCGGGGCACGATGTCATCGAGCTGGCGGTACGCCTCGAACCCTGCGGGGTCGTTGAAGCGGGCACCGACCAGGACGTCTTCGTCGGGGAACGCCAGCACCGCCCGTCGCAACTGGTCGAGGACGATGCCCCGCAGGATGGAGTCGCGCTTGGAGGTCCGCTTCACCGACGCGACACCCACCAGCACGCTCGGGGTGCCCCCGATGCGTTCGAGGGTGCTGAACGAGAAGCCCTTCAACTTGTTGTTGTCCCTGGCCAGGGTGATCAGCACCCATTCCTCGGCCTGTTTGGAGAGCATGCCGACGCCGATCTCGCTGTTCCCCTCCGCGCACATGTCCGCCAGCTCTCCGAAGTCTGCATCGCTCAGAGCGGTGCAATCCTTGGTCTCGATCTCGATCGCCATGCCTGCCATGACCCCCAGGAATGGTGGACGGACAACACCACCAGTCCAGTAGGTCCCCGCCGTTCGCGCAACTTGAGCGGACGGTTCAGCGCAGCCACACGTCGCATCGGGCCACCCGGGCGAACCCCAACCGGTCATAGACGCCTTCGCCGGCGGTGGTCGCCTGCAACCAGGCGTGGGGGATCCGGTGCGCAGCGGCCAGATCGAGCGCAGCGGCGGTCAGCGCCGTGCCGATCCCACGCTGGCGGTGGCGCGGGTCCACCGCGGTGCCGACGATCGCCGCTGCGGCCGGATCGAGGTGGACGGTGACCGAACCGACCACCGCCCCTCCGATCTCGGTCCGGGCCACGATGATGGCGATGTCGGGGTCGGCGAACATGGCGTCACCGACCATTCCCGACGCGGTCGCAGGGGTGAGATCGAACGAGACGCGCTGCAGCTCGACGATCTGATCGCGCTCGACGCTGGTTCCCAGCTCGAGCACGACACCGGGATCGGGGGCCTGCCAGTCGCGTTGGGTGAGCGGTCGCACCATCCCCGGCCGGCTGACGACCACCTCGAACCCGCGTCGCTCGAGCACCGCTTCGATGTCGGGGTGGGCGCCGACGATCAGGTCGAACGCCGGTCGCCATCGGGCACGATCGAAGCAGATCTCCGCCGCGATCACCGCGGCGCCGGGTTCGGGGACGGGGCCCTCGACCACCGCCACCTGCTGGGTCTGGTCGACGATGCCGCTCAGTGCGACCAGGAGCCCGCCCAGGTGTCTGATGGTGCTGCCCGGCACCAGCCTCGTCTGGCGCGCCCAACTGGTGGCCAGTCCTCGCTCGAGCAGCAGCGCGGCCTCGGGTGGGTCCACTCAGCAGACGATGGCGTCGGGGCCGAGCAGCTCGCGCAGCTCGCCGACCAACCCGCCCTCGGTGTTCACCGAGAACTCGTCGGGGAGGCGGACGACGGTGCGGTCGCCGAGGTGCAGGAAGACCTCGGACTCGCCGGGGTGACGTGACAGCAACGCCTTGAGCGCGCCCGACACCTCGTCGGAGAGCGCGGTGAGCGCCACACGGATGCGCAGCGGCGGCGCAGCCTGCTCGAGGCCCCCCTCGAACGGCTCGATCTCGACCGCCATGAGCTTGGGGACGTCGTCGCGATGGTCGACCCTGCCCTTGACGCACACGACGCGATCGTTGTCGAGCAGATGGCCATAGGCCTGCATCGTCTTGGGGAACACCATGACCTCGGCAGAGCCCTGGAGGTCCTCGAGGGTGAACACGGCCATGAGGTCGCCCTTCTTGGTCCACTTGCGGGACAGGCTCGTGATGATCCCCCCGCAGGTGCGGACCGAGCCCTCCTCGACGTCGAGCAGGTCGAGGAGGTTGATGTCGGTACGGCGTCGCAGCGCGCCCTCGGCGCCCATGAGCGGATGGTCGCTGACGTAGAGCCCGAGCATCTCCTTCTCGAAGGCGAGTCGGGTCATCTTGTCGAACTCGACGTCGGGGATGGGGGGCCGTTCGTCGAAGACCGGGCCGCCGTCGGCCTCGCCGAAGAGGGTCATGACCCCCATGTCGCGCTCGCGACGGCGGGCCACGGTGGTGTCGACGATCGTCTCGAACACCTGCAGCAGTCCCTGGCGGGGGTGGCCGAGCGAGTCGAACCCGCCGGCCTTGATGAGGGCCTCGAGGGTTCGCTTGTTGAGCACCGAGAGGTGCACCCGCTCGCAGAAGTCGTAGAAGTCGGTGAAGGGCCCGTTGGCCTCGCGCTCGGAGACGATGTGGGCGACGAGTCCTTCGCCGACGTTGCGAACCGCGGACAGGCCGAACGGGATCGAGCCGAGGCGTCCGCCGTCGGGGTCGGGCACCGCGGTGAAGTCCGACGCCGAGACGTTCACGTCGGGGACGAGAACCTCGACGCCCATGTTGCGGCACTCGGCGAGATAGACCGCGGCCTTGTCGAGGTTGGTCCTGACGCTGGTGAGCAGTGCGGCGAAGTACTCGACCGGGTAGTGCGCCTTGAGGTAGGCGGTCTGGTAGGCGACGAACCCGTAGCCGTAGGAGTGGCTCTTGTTGAACGCGTAGTCGGCGAAGGGCTCGATGATGTCGAACCACGCCTTGCCGAGCTCGCGCCCGTATCCGTTGGCCTCACAGCCAGCCTCGAACTTCTCGCGCTCCTGGGCGATGAGCTCGCGGATCTTCTTGCCGCACGCCTTGCGGAGGTTGTCGGCTTCGGCGAGCGAGTAGCCGGCGAACTTCTGGGCGATCCGCATCACCGACTCTTGGTAGATCATCAGCCCCTGGGTGCTGCCCAGGATCTCTTCGGCGTCGGGGTGCAGGTAGTCGATGGGCTGACGGCCGTTCTTGCGGTCGGCGTAGTCGTTGTGCATGTTCGCCGCCATCGGGCCGGGGCGGTAGAGGGCCACGAGCGCGGCGACGTCTTCGAAGCAGGTGGGGGCGAGCGAGCGCATGAGGGCCCGCATGGGCCCGCCTTCGAGCTGGAACACGCCGATGGAGTCGCCCCGGGCGAGCAGCTCGTAGGTGAGGGGATCCTCGAGGTCGACCGAGTCGATGTCGAGCTCCACGCCCCTGGTCTCGGCGATCAGGTCGACCGCGTCGGCGATGACGTCGAGGTTGCGCAGCCCGAGGAAGTCCATCTTCAAAAGGCCGAGGTCCTCGACCCCGTGCATCTCGTACTGGGTGACCACCGGGGCGTCCTCGGGGTCCTGGCCGTTCTCGGGCTTGCGCTGGATGGGCAGGTGCTCGGTGAGCGGTTCCTTGGTGATGACCACCGCGGCGGCGTGGATGCCGTCCTGGCGGCGGAGGCCCTCGAGTCCCTTGGCCACGTCGATGACCTGACGAGCGTCGGGGTCGGTGTCATACATCTGGCGGAGCTCGGCCGCCATCTTGTAGCCGTCGGCGAACTTGGGGTCCTCGGTCATGCAGGCATAGAGCGGGGTGTCGCGGCCCATGATCAGCGGCGGCATCGCCTTGGCGACCTTGTCGCCCACCGCGTAGGGGTGACCGAGCACCCTGGCTGCGTCGCGCACCGCAGCCCTGGCCTTGATCGTCGAGAAGGTGACGATCTGGGCGACGTGGTTGCGTCCGTAGCGCTCGGCGGCGTAGCGGATCATCTCGTCGCGATAACGGGAGTCGAAGTCCATGTCGATGTCGGGCATGGACGACCGCGAGGGGTTGAGGAACCGTTCGAAGAGCAGGTCGTAGCGGATCGGGTCGAGATCGGTGATCCACAGGCAGTAGGCCACCGCGCAACCGGCCGCGCTGCCACGGCCGGGCCCGACCCGGATGCCGGTGTCGCGGGCGTGGCGGATGAGGTCCCAGGTGATGAGGAAGTAGCTCGAGAACCCCATGTCGCTGATCGTCTGCAGCTCGTAGGCCAGCCGTTCGACGACCCGGTCGTCGAGCGGCTCGCCCCACCGCTTCTTGGCCCCCTCGAAGGTGAGGTGGCGGAGGTAGTCGTCGTCGCCCTCGAAGCCTGCCGGGATGGGGAAGTCCGGCAGCTGTGGCGTGCCGAACTCGATCTCGACGTTGCAGCGCTCGGCGATCCACAGCGTGTTGTCGCAGGCTTCGGGCACCTCGGAGAAGAGGTGGCGCATCTCGGTGGCGGACTTCAGGTAGTGCTGGTCGCCGTGGAACTTGAAGCGGTCCGGGTCGCTCATGAGCGACCCGGTCTGGACACAGAGCAGCGCGTCGTGGCTGACCGCGTCGTGGCTGTGGGTGTAGTGGCTGTCGTTGGTGGCCAGCAGGGGTGCGCCGATGCGGCGGGCGATCTCGACCAGCTGGGGGTTGGTGCGGTGCTGTTCGGGGATCCCGTGGTCCTGGAGCTCGACGAACAGCGAGTCGCGTCCGAAGATGTCCTGGAGGCGGCCGGCCTTCTTGAGCGCGCCGTCGAAGTCGCCCTGCATGAGCGACTGCAGCACGTGCCCGCCGAGGCACCCGGTGGTCGCGATGACCCCTTCGGAGTGCTCGTCGAGCAGGTCCCAGTCGACCCGGGGCTTGTAGTAGTAGCCCTCGAGGAAGGCCCGGCTGGCCAGCTGGATGAGGTTGCGGTACCCCTCGCGGTTCTCGGCCAGCAGCGTCAGGTGGTAGTAGAGCTTCTTGCCTCCGTCGACCTCACCTCCGGAGTCGTCGACCCGGCCCCGCCGTGCCGGGCGCTCGAACCGGTCGTCGTGGGCCATGTAGGCCTCGGTGCCGATGATGGGGTTGATGCCGTGATCGCGACACTCGCGGTAGAAGTCGAGGACCCCGTACATGTTGCCGTGGTCGGTGATCCCCAACGCCGGCTGGCCGTCGGCCGCGGCCGCGGCGACCACCTCGGAGATGCGCGCCGCGCCGTCGAGCATGGAGAACTCGGTGTGGACGTGGAGGTGGGTGAACGAGTCGGTCACCGCAGAAGACCCCCTGACAAATCACAACGGTGTCGTTCTCGCCGACTGTACCCCATCTCGCTGCCGCGCGAACGAGGAGGCACCCGAGTCAGAGGTAGGTGCCGGGGCGATCGGTCGACGGACCCTGCCGACCTCCCTGCTGACCGCTCGGGAGCTCTGCCGAGCGCATCTGCTCGAGCTGCTGGCGGGCGGCGACCTGCTGCGCGAACAGCGTGGCCTGGATGCCGTGGAAGAGACCTTCGAGCCAGCCGACCAGCTGCGCCTTGGCCACCCGGAGCTCGGCGTCGGAGGGGAGCTCTTCGGCCCCGAAGGGCATGGTGAGTCGCTTGAGCTCGTCACGGAGATCCTCGGAGAGCGCGCTCCCGAGCTCGGTGATCGACAGGTCGTAGATGTCCCGCAGACGGTCGCGACTGGCCTCGTCGAGCTCGGTGGTTCGCACCTCGTCGAGCAGCTGCTTGATCATCGACCCGATGCGCATCACCTTGGCGGGCTCGTCGACCGACTCACGTCGGTCCTCCTCCTCCTCGGAGTGCTGCCCATCCGGAGCGAAGGGGGTGATGAGCTCTCCACGCTCGGGAGCATCGGCCGGATCGTGAGGTGAGCGCTGGTGTTCCGACATCACCGGCACCATAGCGTGCCGAGGCGGCTCACCCTCTGGCCGACCGGATCATCCTCTGGCCGCGATGAGCGGGACCAGCATCTCGGCCGACGTCACCGATCCGTGGCGTCCGACGAGCTGGAACGGACCGGTGTCGTTGGGCTCGAGGAAGGCCAGGGTCCCCCAGGGGGCGAGCAGCACGTCGCCCATCCTCGCCCGCGCCATGTCGCTCACCTTGGGCCCGTACCAGCCCTGGCTGATCGCTTCGTCGCGGGTGCGGATCCATGCTTGGTGCCCGTGGTGGGTGACCAGGGCTTCGAGCAGCGCCTGGGACCGACCGGGGCGGGCGTGGAACCACCGGAAGCGGCCTTCACCGGACTGCATGGCGGTCTCGGCGAGGACCTGGTGGTGGGGACTCGTGACGTTGCCGCCGGTCTCGACCTGGCCGTGGTCGGCGGTGATGATGAGCGAGGCGCGGGGCGGCAACAGGTCGATGATGTCGGCCACCAGGCGATCGGCCGCCACCAGCTCCGACTCGAAGCAGTCGCCGAACCCGTATTCGTGGCCCACCTTGTCGATGCCGTCGTAGTAGGTGTAGATGAACGGCTCGTTGGCCTGCAGCAGGTGGTTGAGGTGCACCAACATCGTCGAGGGCATGCGGTAGCCGTGGAACCGGACCTGGTGCAGGTGGGCGCCGCTGAACCCCGACGTGGCGAACTCCGCCTTGGTGACGATCGGGGGGCGCTGGCCGGCGAAGGGACTGACGTCTTGGAGACGCTCGGGGGGGAACCGGTCGCGCGCGTCGCCGCGGGCGGTCGACCAGCGCAACACGTTGAGCACCTCGCCGTCGACAGCCATGCGGTAGCCGACGACACCGTGCTCCCCCGGCGGGAGTCCGGTGGTGATCGAGGTCAGCGCGGTGGCCGTGGTGGAGGGAACGACGCTGGCCACCGGACCACCGGCCAGGCTCGCGAGGGTCGGCACCAGATGGGCGTAGTGCTGGAGCTGTTCCCACCCGAGACCATCGAGCACGAGCAGCACCACCTGGTCGGCATCGACCACCGGGGACGGCAACCAGCTCGGCGCCTCGTCCCACTCGAGCAGGGCGGGAACCACGTTGGAGATGCACGCTCCGCCGTAGTCGGGGAGGCAGGGGTGCTCGTGAACCGAGTCTGGCTGGTCCGCGACAGGGGGTTCGCTCGGACTCATCTCGTCCACTCCATCACGTCTGGGGGGCCGATGCCAACACCGGGGTGCTCCCGTCGGCCATACAGTGGTGATCGTGAAGGTTTCGACTCGCGGTGACTACGCCTGCCGGGCGCTGCTCTCCCTCACGTTGCACGCCGACCACGAGGGCCCCACCTCGGTCCGCGACATCGCCGAGCGGACCGGGCTGCCCCAGCCCTATCTCGAACAGATCCTCCTCGCGCTCAAGGGTGCAGGGCTGGTTCGGTCCAAGCGGGGCGTCGGCGGCGGCTACGTGCTGGCCCGCGATCCGGCGAGCATCACCTTGGCCGACGTCGTCAGCGCGGTCGACGGGCCCATCGTCGCCGGCGACTTCGGTGAACCCCACCAGGACGGTGCCTGCGACCACGAGGGTCAGTGCGTGCTGCTGGCGGTCTGGGCCGAGGTGGGCGAACACATGCGCCGCCACCTCGAAGGCACCACGCTGGCCGACGTGGCCTCGATGGCCCGCGGCGAACGGTCCTGGCCCGAGGCCGACTGAGCGAGCGGTGTCCGACGGTCCGGCGATCGGGTTCAGGCCGCTCGGACGTGACGACTTCGCGCAGCTCGCTCGGTGGTTCTCCGAACCCCAGGTCGACCGATGGTGGAACGAGGACAG
>JBKGZW010000094.1:0-11690 GCA_046543225.1 Acidimicrobiales bacterium | reverse complement strand
CTCTCGACATCTGCGGTAAGCTCAGCGCGCCGGGCATTCTGCATTCGCACGCGACGCTGGACCGCATCGGCGTGTCGCTCAAGCGCAGTGACCTTCGATTGCGAGAGAGGAGCAGGCTCGTCCTCGAGCAAGTCAGGTAGCCGCCGAAGATTGCGCCGACGAAGTACGTCCATCTGCAGCATGTAGCGGCCGGACATGTCGACAGCCATGGAGCGAAATGCCCGACGATTATTGGTGCGATTGCCACCAACGCTCTGCATCCAAATCTCGGTCACTTCACGAGCCCGCGTGATCCCCGGCTCAGGCGGCTCTTCGAGTGCATCGACGAGGACCTCCGTTGGCGAGAGCGCGTCGAGCCTCGTGAGTACCCATCGAGCGATTCGCATCTCACGCCGAACGAGCCACCGGGTGAGCGCCTCTAGCTGGTTGGGGTGGAGACGGTGCGCATCGTCGAAAATGGCGAGCGGGCGTAGGTCCGCTGGACCATCGTGTGCGATCGAGATCGATTCGATGACATCGAACGGCCGGTACCCGCTCAGGACGCCTTCATCGAGCTCATCGACCCTTGGTGGCACTAGGGCTGCGGCGACTCGGTAGATTCCGAGCTCCACCTCTCGCGCCCGATCCAGCACGCCATCTCCACTCAGACCGCCGATCGCTTCGACTGCGGCGTCAGAGTCCGCCCTCGGAATGATCGAAACCCACCCGAGATCCGCTCCGGTCGCTTCGATCGCGCGCATCCAGCCGAGGACCGACCTCGCCTGCAACAAGGTGTGTGTGAGCCCGATCTTCAGATCTGCAGGGTACGGAAACTCCCAAATCTCGCGATACTCACTCTCGAGCGAGATTCGGGTACCCAGGACCGAGGGACGACCATTGGTAATCGCCCGACAAGCGGTCAAGGTGTCGATCAGGTTGCTGTGGGACTGGCTGGCACCGCTCCTCAAGATGGCCGCCAAGGTCGGATACTGGAACAATCGCGCAAGCGTCGTCTTCCCGCTCCCTGGGGTGCCGATCAACATGACGAGACGGTCGTACAGCTTGTCCTCGTCCGCAGGCCCCGAGAAGAACGTCTGGAGCGGCTCCGGCGTCACGACCGCGAGGAAGGCCTCGTCGTCACGCAGGTACTCAGTAGCTCGCTTCTCAAATGGATTAGGCAATCGTCCTCACTGATGTCGCTGCCGACGTCTAAAGAGGGGCACCATCGCATGCGCGTCATCGCTGCCCGCCGTGTCTGCCCAGAGTAGAGCTACAGCATTGTTCGGTGTGTTGTGATCGAGAACTACTGGCAGCGCGCACCCCCCATACCCGAGACCGAGATGCTTGGCGCCTCCAACGTCGGTGTGTTTCGTCCGCAGAACGGGGTCGTAGTACTTCTCAGCAAGCGGCACGAACGGCAACGGCGGCTCGCGCCGATCGATCGGCAGGTCGTGCGGCAGTGTCATGCCAAAGGAGACCGTGGCCGATCTCGGCCCGTGCTCCCACTCGACGGACTCGAGATACTCGGCGGTCTTCTGCCGCAGGTGCTCAGCACCGGTCGCGGATGCAAGATAGTGGTGGATACGAAGATGCCAGTCTGTCGACATAAGACCCAGTCGTTTATGCGCAGTCGCCAAGGACTCTCGGAACTTTCGCAGCTTGCCCTTCCACTTGCCCGCCTCGCGGTCGTACCTGACGAATGTCGTCCCTGTCGCAACGAAGTCATCGAGCAAATAGATGAACTCGAATGTCGCGTCTGGGTCGCTGAGATCCTCCTGGAGAGATCCGAGCAGATCAGCCCACTTTTCCTGGTCCACCTGCGTCCCTAGCACAAACTGTTCGTTGCTCAGGACCCCGGTGTGGTGGTGTCGGATGATGTCGAGCCGCGCTCCATCGCTCAGCCCCATGAACAGCGTCTTCCGTTGGAGCGATTCAAGATGCGCCGCCCCCTCTGGCGCGGCACGCACTAGGTATGGGGCCACCTGTAGCTGAGCAGCAGTATCAGCCACCAGCTCAGGCTGGAGCGTTCGAGGAAAAAACTGCTCTACCAGGCGCTCCATCTCGTTAGTACCGACGTACACGAGCTCGTTCCGCACGAAGGCGTAGGCAAGCTCGCGATCGGCGGACTCAAACTGTTGAAGCCATGCAGCCAGTCGCTCAACGAATCGGGATCCAGCGCGGTAATCCTGGTACCCGTCGTACTTGAGGTCGCCCATTAGCCGGAGCCACTCGAACTCCTGACGAGCGCGCTCATCGTCCCAGCCCATGATCCTGCTAAGGACTCGAAGAGCAAGCTCTTGGTTCACCGAAGTGCCCCCTCCGTGACGGCCAGACGGCCGTCGACAACGTTCAACGCCCGAAGGTACTCCAGGCAGACACCCGGGCCTTTCTGACCTCGTTGTCCAAGATTCCAGCACGAGGTGAGTGCGGGGCTGACGACGTCCACACTCAAGGCGTGGTCGATTGCTAGGAGATCTGCATCATTGCCTGGTCGCTGACCCTGATCGCCGATCGCGAGGACCTTGTTCGCCCACCCCTCCTGGATCACGCTGAGCTTGCCCGCCGAACCAGCCACGATGTCGATCGAGTGGCCGGATGTCATCAAGGAGACCTCATGAGTAATCCCCACGACGTCTTGGAGGTGGCTGAACACCCAGGCAGCACTGCGCCGATCCCTCGATACAACCCTTACCTGAGTGGCCGACGCCGAGACCTCAGCCAATCGGGTGAGGAAGGGGTCCTCCCGAATGCGTTCGAACACGGTTTGTAGGGCTGGGCCTGATGGGTCCTCTCGATGCGGCCAGTCGAGATCGTCCAGCCGGGCGACCTGCGAGCCGTTGTAGTAGCCGATCACAACTTCTGGCCAGAATCGCTCCGGCAACACCGCTTGAAGATCCCTGCGGACCGAGCTGCCGCGCCCGGTCGCGACCGCGATCTGAGCGCCACTCTCGAGCAGCCGAACCAGTTCCGCCGCGATTCCTCCAGTCGGAGGGTCATAGCGATCACGCGTCTCGACCAAGGTTCCGTCGTAGTCGAGCACCAGAGCGTCGAATCGGGCCTCCTCGAGGCGGTCGACGAAAGCATCCAGTTGCGTTAGCCACAGATCGAGTTCGCCAGACCGCTCCAGGTCAGCTACCGGCCTACAGGCTTTTCGCTCGATCGCCGCGACGCCTCGCTCAGACGCGAGCTTGGATCGTCGCCGTCTCGACGGGCGCCAACCCGTCAGGTGATAAAGCCGTCGACCAAACGGAGGCACCAAAGGCCTACCCGGATCTACACCCCACTCGCTGCCTGCTACACCGGTAATCGTCAGCGCGGCAACCAAGGAAACGAGCGCTGCTCGATGGGCCTCACCGGGGATCGCCACGCGCGAGATGAGCGTGCCCGACGGCAACTCCTCGAGCGTCCGTCGCATTAGCTTCTCGTCCTCGACACTCGCCAGGGCGAGGACTCCCGTCTCGTTTTCATGGCGCGCCAGCCAGTGGTGCCGGCCGTGCGCGAAGTTCCGATAGTCAGCGACCTGGACATTGGCCAGGCCTGCCTCCGTGAACTTGGATTCAATGTCGACGGCACCCACTGAGGTCGCCGGCCCGTGCAGGACCACAAGATGCGGCAACCCAACCGTCTTCAGGGCCTCCCGCCGCCACCCTTGCTGGAGCTCCTGGTCTCGGAGCACGCAGGCCATGAGCTCCTGAGTCTCGGCCCAGGCATCAGGAGATATCAGCCCCTCCTCGTACGACCGAGTGACCAATGAAGAGAACAGGAGCGCCGAGTTAGTGGCGAGGAAGCCGTCTCTCCCCGCAGGGCCTTCGTACGGCAGGTAGTTGACGAACGGGTGCCTCTTCGCAATATCTGCCAAGGGCCCTGTTCGGGCCCCGCAGAGGATCGAGAGGCTCTTCGGCTCTCGATCGACCTCAGCCCCGACCGAAGTCCTGATGTCGACGTTCCGGCCGCCAGCGGTGATGAACCACGTTGCGCTGTCTCGCCCCCAAGGACGCCGAAGAGCTTCGAGCGGCGTCGTTGCAGCGGCCGGAAGGCCAGTCATCTGAACGTGAAGGCTGGCGTGCAAGTGTGCAACGGATAGCGATCCCCCGGAACCGACGATCCTGGCTGGCGAGCCCGCAGAACCGCGGACGGCCTCAACCAGGGCGTCGACCGGTGCGGTGGATCCAAAGTCGAAGGTGGTGGAGAGCTTCGTCAGCTCCTGCCCGTATGGCCGCCCCATCACTACCTACTTTCGAGTCCGTCACGTGCGTTCCATGCCACCACACCGGTTGTCGCCGGAAGGTCTGACAACGAGGCAACCGCTCCTGCTCAGCGATCGGCCGAGCCTCGCCCAGAACTGCGGAAGCGGGCCGCCAGCGTCTACAGGCGGTCTTGTTCACGATCAACTTCTACGTCGGCTCGTCCGACGCGATGATGGACTGCCGATCCCTAGGGCGCATTCGCCCGAGCCCGCCATGGGGACTTGCTCCGGAGAACTGCCTGGTGCCGGCGGTAGGTTCTGACCGCCGTCGGGAAACTTGAGACCAGGAGAACCGCAACCTCGCTGAAGTCAAGGCGATCTGTCGAATCGACGCATCCCGGCAAGGGTAGTGGACGGTCCTGAGCGTGCGCTGGCCTTCCCCCTGTTGCCCGGACACTGAAGCGCCCCGGAATTCGTGAAGGCTCTTGGGGTGCCCCGGGTTTCGCAAGGTCAGCTCGGGGGTGGGGGTTCGGAGCTCGTACTCGGTCGGGGTGAGCATCCCGAGCGACGTGGCGTGAGTCCTCTAGCTTCCGCTGAGCCGTCGAGTTCGAGCGAAGTAGTGGTTGACCCTCTCGTATGTCATGCCACCGCTGCCGCGAAAGTGGTGTACAGGTCGCCCGGAAGGGAGTGATGGAGCTCCCAGGTGATGGCCATGGGGCGTTCGCCGGTGTGGCCTTGGTAGGTGGCGGGGCCGAGGAACCAGAACGCTCGGTCTGTCTGTCGCAGACGGGCGAACAGCATGATCAAGCGCCCCTCGGCCTCGTGGTTCCGATACCGCAGGCCTGTCGCGCTGTCGGCACGCGTCGACGCCTGGCTCTCCCAGTGGATCAATCTCGGGCTGATGGCGTAGTCCCGATAGCGCGTGGTCGGTGAGAACGAGCCGCTGCTCTTGTCGAGCGTGAAGGCGAACAGCTCGCTCCGAGACGCCTTCGCCTCCCACACCCCGCTCTGCCACGACACCGACTTCGCCGACTCCACCTCACCGAACGCGGTGAGGATCTCGATCCGCGAGTACCGGGCATGCACCTGTAGAGGCACGTCGGGATGCCCCTCGAGCGACCCGTGGAGGTGGTCGACCCGCTCGTGCAACACGTCGATCAGCTGCCCCAGCTCGGCCCGCACCTGCGGATGGGCCCACACCACGTCGAGCCCGTCCTGCACCGACATCGAACGGGCAGCCGGCACCTGGTCGACCAGCGATGCCACCAGCATGTGGCACAACCGACGCCGCCGCTCCGGCATCGCCGCCACGTCCGGCGGCGAAGCGGAACCGAGCAGCTCCCGGATGAAGCCGATCCGCTCGTCATCATCGAGATGCAGCAACCGGCCCACGGCCCGTCGCAACGGCACCTCGTACTCGCCCGCGGGCAAGGTCTCGGCCCCCGCCGCCTCGCACAAGTCTGACCAGGTGCGCGACCCGTCGTACACATCGGCCAGGTCGAGACCGGACTCGTCGAGGTACTCGGCCAGCGTCGGCTCGGGGCGCTCGCGGGAAGCAGCCGCAGCTCCTCGACCTTGGTCGGCCAACGAGACGGGATCGCCTCGCGCAGGCTCCGGATCACGATCTCGCTCGCCTTGGCGTCGAGCTGCATGTGACAACCCGCCGGCAGGAACGGGAACCCGGCCTCGACCTGGCGCTCGATCTCGCGGCGGGTGCCGCCGAGCAGCGCCCGCAGCCGCCGGTCGAACCGGAACTCGCGGCGGTGGGTGCCCACGAAGTCGAGCACCGTGCAGAACGCCTTGTCCTCGGCCCGGCGCAGACCGCGCCCGAGCTGTTGGAGGAACAACGTCGGGCTCTCGGTCGGCCGCAACATCAGCACGGTGTCGATCGCGGGCACGTCGACCCCCTCGTTGAACAGGTCGACCGAGAACACCACCCGCACCCGTCCCGACGCCAGGTCTTCCAACGCCCGGCGCCGCTCGTCCTCGGGCGTGTCGCCGGTGACCGCCACCGCGTCGATCCCGTGGTGCCGGAATCGCTCGGCCATGTAGCGGGCGTGGGCCACGCTCACACAGAACCCCAGGCACCGCATCGTGTCGGGGTCATCGGCGTGGCGCATCAGCTCGTTGATCACCGTGCGGGCCCAGGCGTCGGTGCTGGTGTACAGGGTGCTCAGCGCCTCGGTGTCATAGCCCTGCCCCCGCCGCCACGGGATGTCGGTCAGGTCGAGCCCGTCGTGGATGCCGTAGTAGGCGAACGGCACCAGCCGGTGCTGGTCGATGGCGTCCCACAGGCGCAGCTCGGCGGCGATGCGGTCGTCGAACCAGCCGAGGACCGACCGGCCGTCGCTGCGTTCGGGAGTGGCGGTCATGCCGAGCAGCTCGATGGGCTGCAGGTGGGTGAGGAGCCGGTCGTAGGTGGGGGCGGCGGCGTGGTGGAACTCGTCGACGATCACCACGTCGAAGTGGTCGGGCGCCAGGTGGTCGAGATCGGCGGCCGACAGGCTCTGGATCGACGCGAACACGTGCTCGAACCGCTGGGGCCGGGAGCCGCCCACCCACTTCTCGCCGAAGCTGGCGTCACGCAGCGCATGGCGGAACGTGGCCAGCGCCTGGTTCAACAGCTCCTCGCGGTGGGCGACGAACAGGAGCCGAGCTCGGGGCAGATGCCGGCGCAACCGGGCGTAGTCGAGCGCGGCCATCACCGTCTTGCCGGTGCCGGTGGCGGCCACCAACAGGTTGCGGTGATGCCCCCGCCGGCGGGCCACCTCGATCAGCTCCAACAGCCGGTCCTGGAACGGCTCGGCCCGGACCTCGGTGGGGCTCAACAGCACCAGCGGACCGGCGTCGGCCCGCCCCGCCCGCTCGGTCTCCTCGTCGAAGTGGTCCGGGTCATAGACCACGAAGTCCCCGGAGCTCCAGTAGGTGTCGAACACGGCGGCGAACTTCTCGAGGATCGACCGGTTGCGTGCCGCCGAGAGCCGCACGTTCCACTCCAGGCCGGTGACCTGGGCCGACCGGGTGAGGTTGGACGACCCCACATAGGCAGTCGAGGTCCCCGACGGGCGGTGGAACACCCACGCCTTGGCGTGCAGGCGGGTGGTCGACTGGTCATAGGACACCCGGACCTCGGCCCCCAGGTCGACCAGCTCGTCGAGCGCCGCCCGCTCGGTGGAGTTGGTGTAGGTGGTGGTGAGGACCCGCAGCCCCCGACCGGCCTCGCAGTGGCGGCGCAGCGGATCGAGGAACGGGCGGATTCCCGAGCGGCGGATGAACGCCATCACCACGTCGATCGACTGCGCCGAATCGATCTCGGCCTCGATCTGTTTGGCGAGCGCCGGCTCGTCGGGTGAGTTGGTGAGCAGCGTCGAGTCCAACAGCGGGATGAGCGGCTCGACGATCTTCTCCGCGGTGCCGTCGGGGCGACGGCCATAGACCGCCCGCAACACCTCGGCCGCGGGATCGGGCCGCTCGTCGGCGGTGTCGACGTCGGTCACCTCGGTCAACCGGGCGAGCAGCGTGCGGGCCACCTCGATGCCGACCTCGACCCGCCGCTGGTCGCCGAGCGACGCCAACGCCAGCTCGATCTGGCGGGCCAGGTGCAAGGCGATCCGGTCGGGAGCCTCGGCCGGGTCGAGCGCCTGGAGTCGGCGCAAGGCCGGATCGAGCTCGTCGATCACCGGGCGCAACCCCTCGGTGACCAACTCCTCGTACAGCCCGCGCTCCAGCTCGCCCACGGGGCTCGAGGCTAGGAGCTCGCCCCGGCGGGTGTCGGGACCTATCGCCAGGCCGCGTCGCTCGGTACGCTGAGGCCATGGCCGGAAAGGTGTGGACCGCAGCAGAGCTCGAGCAGATGAGCCCCGCCGAGCAAGACGCCCTCTTCGAACGCAGCGTGATCACCGATCTCGACCAGGTGCCCTCGGAGTTCCTCGAACGAGTACGCGAGCGGGTCCAACAGCGAGCCGACTCCTCGGAGCGTTCCAAGGCTTGAGTTCTCCACGGCGGATCGTCAGGGCCACGGCGGCGTTCTTCGACGACCTCGATCAACAGCTTCGTCCCGAGCGCGGCCCGAGCGGCGAGCCATCAGTCAACGACTTCAGACTTACGAGCTCATTCGGATCGTCGACCGATTCGCGACGGGATTCGACGATCTCCCTACGAGTCGACGGCCGCAGCGACTACCGGATACTGATCGCCGAGGGTCTGCTCGTGCCCCGGTTCGCGGTCGTTGGCCAGCTCACCAGGGACGGCTCCATCGAACTCCTACAGGTGGACATCGACCGCGACGCCGATTGGTAGCCGGACTACCACACCACAGCGTCAGTACCCCTCAGCTCGTCGAGCAGGGCGCCGCTCTGTGGTGTCATACGCCCTCAGTACCGTTCTGCCATGGCGAATGACGACGGCGGACATGTCCCCGACTACGAACTGCGGAGCCGGTACCGCACCCTCCTGGACCAGCACTCACGGCTCGGTCGTGAGCTGGTCGAAATGCTGCCGGCGGTCATCATCGACCTGCTGCGAGAGGTCCTTCCTGGCTCCTCCGCGGTGGAGGTCCACGGCCACATCAACGAGGACTGGCTGACCGTGCTCCGCGTCGAGCGTGTGCTCGACGCTGCCGGAGGCGTGCTCTTCGAGGTGGAGACCGGCCATCCCGACCGCGCGGTCGAGGACCTGATCGACCGGATCGACACCGAGTTCCTCGACCACCTCGTCTACCTCGCACCCGACGCCTACCTCGGCCGTCACACCCTCAGCGGCGATCATGCCTGAGCGCTGTATGCTGATCTGCATGCACAGCACCAGCGTGCGGATCGACTCCACCACCCACGAGGAGCTCAAGCGCCTCGCGGATCAGCTCGGCACCACCGTCGGCCACACCGTCACCCTGGCGGTTCGGGCCCTTCGTCAAGACCGACTCGGCGACGCCCTCGCGACCCCGCTGAGCGACGACGAGCGACGGTGGCTCGATGCTGACCTCGGGTGACGTCATCGACCTCGACCTCGGAATCCCAGCCGGGAGCGAAGCTGGCTTCCGACATCCCGCGGTGGTGATCACTGCTCAGCGCATCCTCGACCGTGCCCCGACGGTGGCCCATGTCGTGCCGCTCACCTCCACATGGCGCGACCTGCCGTCGGAGATCCGCATCGATCCTGATCCCAGCAACGGACTGGATGTCACCTCCGCCGCCCAGTGCCAGCACCTGCGAGCGGTGTCACCGTCACCAGCGATCAACACTCGCGGCAACGTCGGACCGGCGATCCTCACCCAGATCCGCGAGACGGTCGGCCTCATCCTCAACGTGCCATAGCCCCTCGCCGATGAGTAGCGGCGCCTCATAGGGTCACCCCCACATGGCCATCCTGAGCTACTCCATGATCTGTTCGCTCGACGGGTACATCAACGACACCGACGGGAACTTCGAGTGGGCCGAACCCAGCGCCGAGGTCCACGCCTTCATCAACGACCGTGAACGCGAGGTCGGCACCAACCTCTACGGGCGCCACCTCTACGAGACGATGGCGGTCTGGGAGACCGACCCCTCTCTCGCCGACCAATCGCCCGAGATGGCCGACTACGCCCAGATGTGGAAGCGCTGCGAGAAGATCGTCTACTCGACCACCCTCGACGGCACCTGGACGTCCCGCACCCGCCTGGCCAAGACCTTCGATCCCGACGAGATCCGAGACCTGAAGGCCACCGCCGACGCCGAGATCGCCATCGGCGGTGCCACCCTCGCCGCGTCCGCGCTCCGAGCGGGGCTCGTCGACGAGATCCGGCTCTATGTCGTGCCGGTCGTCATCGGCTCCGGCACCCCGGTCTTCCCCACCGACCTGCGCCTAGACCTCGAGCTCCTCGACGAGCGCCGCTTCGACAACGGCACCCTCTACCTCAGCTACCGCCCCCGCCCCTGATCCCGACGAGCCTTGACTCTCCCTCCGAGGGAGGGTCGATGATCGCTCCATGACCGACGGACTCCTCACGATCGGCGCCTTCTCCCGGGCCAGCCTCGTCTCGGTGAAACAGCTCCGGGCCTACCACGAGCTCGGGATCCTCGTCCCGGTCGACATCGACCCCCAGACGGGATACCGCCGCTACTCGATCGACCAGCTGACCGACGCCGCCGTCATCGCGCGACTGCGGGCCCTCGATCTGCCCCTCGCCGATGTTCGAGCGATCCTCGAGGCCCGTGACCCGGCCCGCACCAAGGAGATCCTGGCGACGCACCGCCAGGCGATGGAGGCCCGTCTCGCCGAGGTGACCCAGATCGTCTCGGCCCTGCAGAGCGAGCCAGCGGCCCTGGTCAACACGCCGGTGCACCTGCGCACCGAGAAGGCCACCCGCACCTTCGCGGTGACCGGGGACGTCGCCGAGGCCGACTTCCCCTCGTGGCTCGGCAGTGCCTTCGCGCTCCTCGACGAGGCCATCGCGCACGCGGGCGCCCTGCCGTCGGGACCGGCCGGCGCCTGCTACCCGCCGACCATCGCCGACGACGGACCCCAGTCGATCACCGCGTATGTGCCCGTCGCCGACGAGGCGCCGCTTCCCGACGACTCACGAGTCGTGGGGGTCGAGCTCGGTGGGCTGGCCCCGGTCGAGTGCGCCGTGCTGGTCCACGCCGGCGGCTACGAGACCATCGGCGACACCTACCGAGCGCTCGGCGCATGGGTCGCCCGCCACGCTCGACCCCACCCGACCGAACCCGTTCGCGAGCAGTACCTGGTGAGCCCCACCGACACCGACGATCCCACCCAGTACCGGACCGAGATCTGCTGGCCGGTCGAACCACCCGAGGAGCTGTGACCATGCACCTGGCCAACGTGACCACCGACTGCGACGACCCGCTCGCCGTCTCCGCCTTCTGGGCGGCCGCCCTCGATCGCAAGGTCGACGACGACGCCAGCGAGTACTTCGCCTCGATCGACCGGCACGACCACAGCCGCATCAGCATGTTCTTCATCAAGGTCCCCGAGCCCAAGTCCACCAAGAACCGGATGCACCTCGACCTGCACGCCGACGACCGCGAGGCCGCCGTCGAACGCCTCGTCTCGCTCGGGGCGACCCGCCTCGACGACCACGACGAGTGGGGCGTGCGCTGGACCACCCTCGCCGACGTCGAAGGCAACGAGTTCTGCATCGCCAGCGGCAACCCGTCCTAATCGCCGAGAAAGTGTCAGCCATGGGGTTCCTTCGCGATCATCGTGCCCGCTGGTAGCGACAGACCTGCACGCCCGTCGACGTCGTCGCCGACGACACCAGATCGAAGACACGGGACGCTCCATCGGCGGCGAAGATCGTCTTGCCGCCACCGAGAATGATCGGCTCGATCATGAGAAGCATCTGATCGACGAGATCGGCCTCGAGCAGCGAACGAACGAGCTGGGCGCTGCCCATGACGCTGACGAGGCCCCCCGGCCGCTCCCGTAGCGCCGTCACCGACTCGACCAGGTCAGCGCCACGGATCAACGCGGTGGGACCCCACGTGAGGTCGTCCTCGGTCAGGGTGTCGGAAACGACGTGCTT
>JBKGZW010000093.1:0-11691 GCA_046543225.1 Acidimicrobiales bacterium | reverse complement strand
CCCTCGGCGGTGAGCGCGTTGACGTCGCGGCGGAGACGCTCGCGCTGGGTCATGGTGTCGGCCACGGTGACCAGCAGCTCGGCCAGGTTGCCGCCGACCTCGCGCTGGATCCGGATGGCCATGACCGCCCAGGCGAAGTCGGCACTGTCCATGCGGGTGGCCGAGGCCTCCATGGACTCCTCGAGCGGACGACCGAGCCGGGCTTCGGTGATGATCCGCCGCAGCTCCTTGCCCATCGGCTCGCCCACCTCGCGCGAGACCGCCTCGACGCCCTGCATGAGCGAGTAGCCCGCCCGCAGCGTGCCGGCCAGGAGCTGGAGGGTGTCGGGGAGCAACGCTTCGAACTTCTTCTGGCGACGCCCGGCGACGAAGGTGATGATCGCCGGCGGCAGCAACCCGACCAGCGCGGTCACGATCAGGGCCCCCAGGATGTTACCGCCGGTGAGGGCGAAGGCCAGTCCGGCGAGGAGCACGACGCCCGCGGCGTAGAAGAACATGGCCTCGGCGGCGCGCAACGGCAGGTCGGAACGCTCGAGCGTTGCCTCGACCTTGGCCAGGAACCCCCGGCGCTCGGCGAACTGCTCGGTGAGGCCCACCGCCCGCTGGATGAACGCGGTCTTGGCATAGCCCGAACCGTCGTCGTCGTCTTCTTCGGAGGTGAGCGCGGGCCCCTCGGTGTAGACCTCGAGGGCGGTGTCGAGCGACGAGCGATCGGGCATGACCAGCATGCCGATCGCGAAGGCGGCGAGCACCGCGGCCACCACCGCCGCGAACACGCCGATCATCTTGCCGTTCTCCCGCAAGAAGCCCACCCCGCCCGGCTGTTCGGGCTCGGCCGGTCGGAGTGCGGTCGCCCCTGCCACCACCGAACCGGTGATGAACGAGACGTTCACCGACTCGTCGTCGGCCTGGAGGGTGAGGTCGATCGGACCCGAGGTGGTGGAGGGATAGGAGACCAGGTAGTGGCGTTCGATCTGTTGGGCGTAGTCGGCGAGGTAGCCAGGCACCGCGTCGAGGTTGACCGTGCCGGTGTAGGTGCCGCCGGTGGCGCCGACGACCGACCGCAGGAACCCCTCGTCGGAACCGGCGCCGCGATCCTCGAGGGCGACCACCCAGCTGGCTGCACCCGTGGTGGTCATGGCGCCCCGGGCGCGGGACCCGGTGACACCGCCGCTGTTCGCACCGGCGACGACCATCACCAGATGCGACGCCAGCTCGCCCTCGCTGTCGATCATGCGGGCGGCGGCGTCGATGCCCGAGGTGGTGGAGGGCGAACCCGAGGACAACGCCAGCGCGTCGACCGCTCCCAGCAAGGCCTCGGTGTCGCTGGTGGGGCGCTGCACCGCCCGAGCGCCGCCGCCGAGCGAGATGATACCCATCCGCTGGCCCTCGGGGCGGTCGGCGATGACGTCCTCGAGGGCCCGCTTGGTGCGGGTGAGGGCATCGCCGGGCTCCATGGCCTCGGAGGTGTCGATGGCCAGCACCACCAGGGTGTCGCTGCCGGCGACGGGCTCGACCTCGGAGGGGCTGAGCTCGGTGCCGTTCTCGACGACGGTGGCGGATTCGATCGCCGACCCGGGCCCGCTGTAGCCGGCAACGAGGTCGATCGTGCCCGGCTCGCGTGCGTCGACCGACTGCACACTGAGGTACTGCAGCGCGTCGTCGGCACCGTTGTCGCCGTCGTCCTGGGCGGCGGCCAGGGAGCCGCCGAGCAGGACCGAGACGAGGGTGAGGACGACGAAGCCCGCCAGGCGTCGTCTCAACGTTCGACCGCCTTTCGTCCGGTGGCTTCGGGCTGGAACACCTCGGCACCCATGCGGATGCCGAGATCGGACAGCTTCTCGGCGAACTTGGGTCGCACCCCGGTGGCCTTGAGGTGGCCACGGAAGCGGCCGTGTTCGTCGACGCCCATGTGGTAGTCGAACAAGAAGATGTCCTGGAGAGTGATCACGTCGCCCTCCATCCCCTGCACCTCGGTGATGTGGGTGATGCGGCGGGTGCCGTCGCGCAGGCGGGAGAGGTGTACGACCAGATCGAGCGCCGAGGCCATCTGCTCGCGGATCGCCCGGATCGGCAGGTCGAACCCGGCCATGAGGGTCATCGTCTCGATGCGCGACAACGTGTCGCGGGGACTGTTGGAGTGCACCGTGGTGATCGAGCCGTCATGGCCGGTGTTCATGGCCTGCAACATGTCGAGTGCCTCGCCGGCGCGGCACTCACCGACCACGATGCGATCGGGTCGCATCCGGAGGCAGTTCTTGACCAGGTCGCGGATGGTGACCTGGCCGCGACCCTCGATGTTCGGCGGGCGGGCCTCGAGTGAGAGCACGTGGTCCTGGTGGAGCTGGAGCTCCTTGGCGTCCTCGACGGTGACGATGCGCTCGTCGGAGGGGATGAACGACGACAACACGTTCAAGGTGGTGGTCTTGCCGGTGCCGGTACCGCCCGAGACGATGATGTTGAGCCGCCCCACCACACAGGCCTGCAGGAACCGGGCCGACTGGGCGTTGAGCGTGCCGAAACGGATCAGATCGTCGATCTGGAGCGGATCGGTGGCGAACTTGCGGATCGTGAGGTAGGGACCACCGATGGCCAGCGGGTGGATGACGGCGTTGACCCGTGAGCCGTCAGGGAGCCGGGCGTCGACCATCGGGTTCGACTCGTCGATGCGCCGACCGACCTGGCCCACGATCTTGTCGATGATGCGCCGCAGGTGGGTCTCGTCGACGAAGGACGCCGAGTCCTTCTCGATGCGGCCGGCCCGCTCGACATAGACGCTGTCGGGGCCGTTCACCATGATCTCGGTGACCGCCTCCTCCTTCAGCAGGCGATCGATGGGCCCGTAGCCGAGGATGTCGTCGGAGACGTCCTGGATGAGCTGGGCCTTGTCGGCCGCGGTGAGCGGCGTGCGCTCCTGGGCCAGCGCGGTCTGGAGCTGGTCGTGCACCCGCCGCCGCAGATCGTCCTCGCTGAGCCGCTTGTCGTAGAGGATCGGGCCCAGCTCGTCGATGAGATGGTGGTGGATCCGCTGGCGGAGCTCGTCGAGCACCGGGTCGCGGCGCGCCGCCGAGAGCCCGCTTGCCGGTGCGTTTCCGCCCTGCTGTTCGTGGAGTCGCTTGTACAACGACATCGTGACCTGCCCTCACCTGGTGGAGACGATTGCTGGAGTCGTGATCTGGGAGTGTGGGATCTGCGAGACTTGGGTGGAGGGTGCGACAGCACCCGGCGTTCACTTCCGGCGGCGGTCCCCCGAAGCCATGAAGTGTCCGGCGAGCTCCTCGATGGCCTTGGTGACCCCGGACTTGGGGGCGGTGAGCACCACCGGGGTGCCCTTGTTGACCGCTTGGGGGACGATCACATCGGAGGGGATCAGCGCCGTCGCCTTCACCCCGAGGGTCTTTTCGACCTCGTTGACCTCGAGCTTCACCTTGGAGTTGGCCCGGTTGAGGATGAGGTGCAGCTTCTCCATCGGGGTGTTCAGCAGCTTCAGGGTCTGCAGGCCGATCTTGACGTTCTTGATGTTGGGGATGTCCATGCCCGCCACCAGCAACACGTCGTCGCTGGCCTCGATGAGGCCCAGCACCACGTCGTTGAAGTAGGCGGGGGTGTCGACCACGACATGGGAGCAGAAGGTGCGGAGGAGGTCGATGATGCGGACCATCTCCTCGGCGCCGATCTGGTCGGCGAAGGCCGGCTCGAGAGGGGCCGGCAGGACCAGCAGGCCCGAGCCCTCGTGGGTGACCAGCAGGCTCTGCAGGAGCGAGGCGTCGAGCTTCTGGATGGAGCTGACGGCGTCGACGATGGTGTGCTGCGGGGCGAGCTTGAGCATGACCGCAACGTCGCCGAACTGCAGGTCGGCGTCGACCAGCACCACCGGGCGGTCGCTGCGCATGGCCAGCACCACCGCCAGGTTGGCGGCGATGACCGACTTGCCCGAACCGCCCTTGGTGGAGAACACGGTGGTGACCCGGCCGAGCTCGCCGGTCTCGGGCACCACCTCGCTCCCCGCCGCCTGGGGCGCCCCACCACCGCCACCGACAGGGGCGATCGTGTCGGCGACGCGCTGGACCGTGGCCGTGAGCTGATTGGTCTCGACCGGGGCGGCGAGCACGTCGCGGACCCCTGCCCGCAGCGCCTGCTGGAGCAGCTCGGTGGTGAGCTCCTCGGCCAACAGGATGGCACCGACCTCGCGGTGCACCCGCACCAGTTCCTCGACCGCGGTGAGCTCGGGGCCATGGGCGCACGACGGGCCGAGCACGGCGACGACAGGGCTTCCCAGCAGACGGCTGGTCAGCTCTCCGACGCTGCCGAAGGTGGTGGCGCCCTCGCCCAGCTGCATCGCCAAGCGGTTGCGGACCGACTGATCGAAATCGACAACAGCGATCGCAACTCCGGCGGGCATCATCTGGGTACTCCCTGTGGCTCGAGGTTCGTCTCCGCCGAACGGTTCAGCGAACGACATGCTACTCCCTGCCACCTGGGCCATATGGGGTCAGGCGGGCAGGGTCCTCGCCTGGGAGCACCTCGTAGGGATCGGGCATGGGCAGCACCCGGGGCTCGTACTCGGGGTTGACCAGCGAGAGGTAGATGTCGCTGGCGGCGACGATCCGCTGCACCGCCTCGGGTGGCACCGCGAAGGTGATGAGCCCGGACTGGCCCGCCACCTCCTCCGCGTCGACGGTCTCGCCGGGTTGTGGCACCGGGCTCTGGCCGATGGCCAGGATCTCGACCGCCTGGTACAGGTACCGGGCGTGGGAGTCGAAGGGGATCTCGATGAACTCGAGGCCGGGGCTGTCGGGGGTGCCCGGGCCGGTCTCGACCGGCGGGAGCTGGTCCTCGGGGTACTCGTAGAGGTCGGCGGAGACCAACATGTTGACCTTGTCGCCGGGCACCAGCAGACCGGCGACGCCACCGACCTGGTCGACCGAGATGGTGACGGTGGCCTCTTCGGTGTCGATGCGTTCCGCGAAGCTGATCAGCGCCACCGACGGATCGACGAACATGCCATCGACCAGGACCTGGTTGGCCGAGAGCTCGTTGAGCGCCACCAGGCCCGAGATCTGGTCGGGATCGTTCACCGCGTTGGCCGGCAGGAACTCGCGGGGGATCTCGCTGCGGACGATGTAGCGCTCCTCGACCGCCTCGGCGCCGGGGAACCCCTGTGGGATGTTGCGGTCGACCTTGAACACCTCGACGCGCTCGGCGTCTTCGTACGCGCGGTCCTCGATCCCCTGCACGTAGTTGTAGAGGGCGAACGCGGCGATGGCGCCGACGGCGATCGCCGCGATCAGGATCAGCGTTCTGCGAGAACTCAATTCGACCTCACTCGTCCTGGTTCTGGTGCTGGTTGGGTGCCTTCCGGGTGCTTCGCAGCTCCGCCCCGTTGCGGAGAAGTTCGTGGCTGGCACCGCCGTACGCTCTCCGTCGGCCACTTGCCCCGGATTCCTGAGCAATTCACCGCAGAGACCTGGTCGGGCACCCTACTGCACCGCTGTCAAGCGAGGTTGGATCCTCGCGGGCGTTGGCGGACGCGCCGACGCCTGCCACGAGCGTGAGCGCGTGGCAGGAGCGAGCGATCGTCGTCAACCGCGGTGGTCGCGGCCGCGTGACGGTGCGGCGATCAGTCCTCGTCGAGCGGAGCGTCGGGCGCCGCGGCCTCGTCGGGGGCCACCGCCTCGTCGGCGACGCCCTCGGCGGTGCTGGCCGCGATGTTGGGATCCATGGGTGCGGTCCCGCCCGGCACCGCACCGTCGGGGTGCTCGTTGTAGTACTCGGCCCAGGCCTCCTCGGCGTCGGAGGGGACCGCGGCGTCGGGATCGACGGTGGGGCCGCCGATGTAGTTGCCCTCGTCGTCGTAGGCGTGCTCGCCGAAGTGCTCCTGGTACTCCGCAGCCACGACACCGCCCTCGGCGGCCTGCTTGATCGACAGGCTGATGCGGCGGCGCTGCAGGTCGAGGTCGATGATCTTGACCCACAGCTCTTCGCCAGGGGTCACGACCTGTTCGGGGAGCTCGACGTGGTGTGCCGACATCTCCGAGATGTGGACGAGGCCCTCGATACCGTCACCCACCTGCACGAACGCACCGAAGGGCACGAGCTTGGTGACCCGTCCGTACACGAGCTCGCCGACCCGGTGGTTGCTGGCGAACTCCTGCCAGGGATCCTGCTGGGTGGCCTTGAGCGACAGGCTGATGCGCTCACGGTCGAGGTCGACCTCGAGCACCTGCACGGTGATCTCGTCGCCGACGGCGACGACCGACCCCGGATGGTCGACGTGCTTCCAGGACAGCTCGGAGACGTGGACCAGCCCGTCCATGCCGCCGAGGTCGACGAAGGCGCCGAAGTTGACCACCGAGGAGACCACGCCCTGGCGGATCTCGCCCGGCTTGAGGTTGGCGAGGAAGTCCTCGCGCTGCTCCTTCTGGGTCTCTTCGAGCCAGGCCCGACGCGACAGCACCACGTTGTTGCGGTTCTTGTCGAGCTCGATGATCTTGGCCTCGAGCGTGCGCCCGACATAGGGCTGGAGGTCGCGCACCCGGCGCAGCTCCACCAGCGACGCCGGCAGGAAGCCGCGCAGGCCGATGTCGAGGATGAGGCCGCCCTTGACGACCTCGATGACCGGTCCCGACACGACGCCGTCGGCTTCCTTGAGGGCCTCGATGGTCCCCCAGGCCCGCTCGTACTGGGCCCGCTTCTTGGACAGCAGCAGGCGACCCTCCTTGTCCTCCTTCTGGAGGACGAGGGCCTCGATGCGCTCGCCCATGTCGACGATCTCGTTGGGATCGACGTCGTTGCGGATCGACAGCTCGCGGCTGGGGATCACGCCCTCGGACTTGTAGCCGATGTCGAGCAGGACCTCGTCGCGGTCGACCTTGACGACGACCCCTTCGACGAGCTGTCCGTCCTCGACGTCGACCATGCTCGCGGTGTAGGCCTCGTCGATCGACATGTCGCCGAGGTCGTTGGCGATCACCTGGCGGGGTGTGTAGTCGCCTTGCTCGTCGAAGGTGCCCATCTCGGGGCTGGCGCCGCTGGCGGCGGACGGGTTGGAGGGGTCTGGGGTGGTCGGGGGCACCTCGGCGGAGGTCTCCGCGACGTCGGTGCTTGCCTGGTCGGACACGTGATCGCCTTCTAGTGGTCTGGGTCGGTGCGGTCGTCGGAGACGACCGGCGGTCGGGCGCTCGCCAGGATGGCGGGCAACGGAACCCGAGCGCGCAGCCCAACAGGATATCACCCCGCCTTGCGGGCGATCACCAGGAACTCGGGATGGTCGAGGTCGGGCGCCCGACGGGCGTAGTCGCCAGGGGTGACCGCCCAGCAGTGCTGGTAGGACAGACCCGACGCCGCCGTGAGCAGCCGCAGCTCGCGGGGTGTGTAGCAGGCTGTCCAGAGCTCGGTCTCGGCGTCCGCGCCGGACTCGGACCGGATGGAGGTGACCTCCCGGTTGACCCCGGCGTCGGCGTCGAAGGTGTCGTGGACCTCGAGGTAGCGGACCTGGAAGTAGGCCGAGAAGGCGGTGAAGGCCGCCTGTCCGCCCGGTCGCAGCGCCCGGGCGATCGACCACAGCACCGGCAGATCGGGATCGAGCACCTCCTCGCCGTCGCTGGGTGCCCACGACGACGCCGGACCACCGGAGAGCCCGAACGCCCCCTGGCACAGCGAGATGGCGGCATCGAACTCGGCGACGAAGGGCAGCTCGCGGGCGTCGTGGCGCTGGTAGGTCACCCCGACCGGCGCCGTGGCCCGGGCGACCTCGAGGAACCGCTCGGAGATGTCGACGCCGACGACCTCGATCCCCTGCTCGCCGAGGGCGTTGGCGTGGCGCCCCGGCCCGCAGCCGACGTCGAGCACCCGCGATCCCGGTCCGAGCCCCAGCGTCTCGACGAGGAAGGCGACCTCCTGGGCGGTGCCCCGCGTGAACGAGTAGCGGAGGTAGGCCGCCCCGAGGTGATCGGCGACGTCTTCGAACCAGTGGTCGCGACCGGTGCTCACCCGGTCATCCCTTGGCGTCGGCCCAGCTGGCCCCGAACGACAGGTTGACCTCGAGCGGCACCCGCAGCTCGAAGGCGTTGGCCATGACCCCCACGGTGAGCTCGGCGATGGTGTCGCGCTCGTCGGGCGGGACCTCGAGGAGCACCTCGTCGTGGACCTGCAGGATGAGCCGGCTGGTGGTGTCGGCGGCGTCGAGCGCGGCGTCGAGGCGCACCAGCGCCACCTTGAAGATGTCGGCGGCGAGTCCCTGGATGCCGGCGTTCATGGCCTGGCGCTCGCCGGCCTGGCGGATGCGGTAGTTGGACGAGGCCAGCTCGGGGATCTGGCGCCGCCGGCCGAACAAGGTCTCGGTGTAGCCGCGCTCGCGGGCCTCGGCCACGGTGCGCTCCATGTAGTCCCTCACCGCGGGGAAGGCCACGAAGTAGGCGTCGAGGATGACCGCGGCCTCCTCGGTGGGGATGTTGAGCCGCTGGCCGAGCCCGTAGGCCTCCATGCCGTAGGCGAGACCGTAGGAGACCATCTTGGCCTTCGACCGCTGCTCGAGGGTGACCTCGGCGGGGTCGACCCCGAAGATCCGGGCGGCGGTGGCGTTGTGGATGTCCTGGCCCGATTCGAAGGCGTCGATCAGCCCCGGGTCATCGGCGAGATGGGCGATGCAGCGCAGCTCGATCTGGTTGTAGTCGGCCACGAGGAGCTCGAAGCCCTCGGCGGGAACGAACGCCCGCCGGAACTGGCGCCCCAGGTCGGAGCGGACCGGGATGTTGTGCAGGTTGGGGTCCTCGGAGCTGAGCCGCCCGGTGCGGGCCACCGTCTGGTTGAACGTGGCGTGGATGCGTCCGTCGGCGGCGACCTCGGCCATCAGCCCCTCGCCGTAGGTGGAGCGCAGCTTCTCGACCTCGCGGTAGCGGAGGAGGTGCTCGATGATCGGGTGCTGGCCGAGCAGCTTCTCGAGCGACGCGGCATCGGTGGAGAAGCCGGTCTTGGTCTTCTTCTGCGGGGTGAGCCCCAGGCGGTCGAAGAGGATCTCGCGGAGCTGCTTGGTGGAGTTCACGTTGAACTCGACGCCGGCGTCGTGGTGGATCTGGCGGGTGAGGTCGGCGGCCTCGGCCGCGAGCTGGTCGTTGAGGTCGCGCAGCACGTCGATGTCGACCCCGACGCCGGTGGCCTCCATGGTGGCCAGCACCCGCACCAACGGCACCTCGATGTCGTCGTTGAGGGTGCGCAGACCCTGGGCGTCGAGGGCGGCGGTGATGGGCTCGACCAGGCGGTCGACCGCCAGTGCGTCGCGGGCCGCACCCCGGGCCGCGGCGTCGCGGTCGGTGCCGTCGAAGTCGAGCTGGCCGGCGTCGGCGGCGTCGGTCTCGGGCAGCCGCAACCGGCAGTGACGGGCGAGAAGGTCGCCGAGCTGGTAGCGCCCCTCGGCCGGGTCGAGCAGGTAGGCCGCGATCATGGTGTCGAGCCCCAGGGTGCGGACCTCGACCCCGAGGGTGGCCAGCGATCGCAGCACCGGCTTGGCCGAGTGCATGGCCAGGGGCCGGCCGCCGGGGACGACCAGCGCGGCCAGGCGCTCGAGCACCACAGGATCGTGCAGGGTCTCGCCGGGCAGGAAGGCGACCTCGGCCGCCTCGGCATCGGTGACCACCGCGATCCCCACCAGGGTCGACCGGCCGGGGACACCGTCCCATGCGCCGGCGAGGGCCAGCGGCTCGCTCCCCGACGCCAGCCCGACGATCACCTCGGCGGCGCCGGCGGGCTCGTCGACGGTGGTGACCTCGGCCTCGAGCACCTCGTCGCCGCCACCCGGGGACGTGGCCACCTCGCCCCCCATCGCTTCGGCCAGACGGTCCGCGAGGCTGTGGAACTCGAGGAAGTCGAACAGCGACCGCACCGCCTCGGGGTCGATCCGGTCCGCCGACAGCGGCGCCGGCTCGACGTCGACCTCGACGTCGCGGCGCAGCACCATCACCTCGGCGTTGCGACGGGCCTGGGCCTCGTAGGCCGCCAGGTTCTCGCGCAGCTTCGGGGTCTGCTCGTCGACGTGGGCGAAGATGCCGTCGATCCCCCCATAGGCGTTGACGAGCTTGGCCGCGGTCTTCTCCCCCACCCCCGGCACGCCTTCGAGGTTGTCCGACGGGTCGCCCCGCAACGCCGCGTAATCGACGTAGTCGGTGGGATGCACACCGGTGCGCTCGACGATGCCGGCCTCGTCGTAGAGGGCGTAGTCGGACACGCCCCGCCGGTTGTAGAGGACCTTGATGTGGGGGTCCTCGACCAGCTGGTAGGTGTCGCGGTCGCCGGTCACGATCAGCACGTCGTCACCACGGTCGCGGGCCTGGGTGGCCAGCGAGGCGATGATGTCGTCGGCCTCGACCCCCACCTGTTCGACGGTGGGGATGGCGAGGACCTCGAGCACCTGCCGAACCAGTCCCATCTGCTGGCGAAGGATGTCGGGCGCGGCCTCGCGGGTCGCCTTGTACTCGGGGACCGCCTCGTGGCGAAACGTCGGTTCGGGCCGGTCGAAGGCGACCACGATGCCATCGGGCCGGTGGTCGCGCACCAGGTTGACCAGCATGGACGTGAAGCCGTACACCGCGTTGGTGACCTGGCCGGACGCGGTGACCAGATCGGTGGGGAGGGCGAAGAAGGCCCGGTAGGTGAGCGAGTTCCCGTCGAGCAACATGAGGCTGGCCACCGCATCAGCCTAGGCAGCCGCGACGACAGCCGGGGACGGTCAGGAGCTGGCGGCGGGAGGGCTGATGGCGCCCTCGATGACCTGCTGGGCGATGTCCTTCATGGAGCGGCGCTCGCGCATGGCGGTGCGCTGGATGAACCCGAAGGCATCGCCTTCGGGCATCGACTGCTCGTCCATGAGCTTGCCCTTGGCCCGCTCGACGACCTTGCGGGTCTCGAGCTGGTCCTCGAGGTTGGCCGCGGTCTGGTGCAGCTCACGCATGTCGTTGAACCGACCCAGGGCGAGCTCGACCGCCGGGATGAGCTGGCTGCGCTGGAAGGGCTTGACCAGGTAGGCGAGGGCGCCAGCGTCCCGGGCCTGTTCGATCAGGTCGCGCTGGCTGAACGCGGTGAGGATCAGCACCGCGGCACGTCGCTCGCCGGTGATCTCGCGCGCCGCCGACAGGCCGTCGAGACCCGGCATCTTGATGTCGAGGATGGCCAGCTCGGGCTCGAGCTCCTTGACCATCTGGACCGCTTCGTCGCCGCGACCGGTCTCTCCGACGACCTCATAGCCCTCCTCTTCGAGGGTCTCCTTGAGGTCGAGCCGGATGATGGCCTCGTCTTCAGCGATGACGACACGGGTAGGCACAGAGGTCTCCAGACGGATTCAGCGGGGCTGCTCGGAGGCAGCCGGTGGTTCGGTCATGCGTGGCTCCCGTGGAGCCGCGAGGGATTGGAGCTGGTCCAGCAGCGAGTCCTGCAGGGATTCGAGCCTGGCGATCTCGGCCGCGACCTCGTCTCGACCCCGCTCCATGGCGGCGGCGTGGCGCGCCGCTTCTCGGTGCTCCTGTTCGGCCAGCGGGGTCTCCGACACCAGCGATCGCAGGCGGGCGTCGTCGGCCTCCTCGACGAAGTGCGCGAGCTGCTCGTCGTGGACCCGCAGGTCGTCGTTGAGTTGCCGGAGCCGATCGGTCACATCGACGAGCCGGCGCTCGATGAGCGATCTCGACATGACAACAGTCTACG
>JBKGZW010000294.1:0-2502 GCA_046543225.1 Acidimicrobiales bacterium | reverse complement strand
TCAGCTCGCGGCTCGACCATGACCAGCGCGACCGCTGGTTGCCGTGGCTCATGGTGGCGCCGGTCCTCGCCGTGCTCGGCGCGTGGATCGTCGTCCCCGCGCTCCACACGATCTGGCTGAGCCTCGTCCACGAGGGACGGTTCGCGGGGGCCGACCACCTCGGGTGGCTGCTGAGCGGCAGCGGGGCCAGGACGGCGCTGCGCAACACGGTGGTGTGGGCGGTGCTGGTGCCCACCGTCTCGGTGTCGATCGCTCTCGGTCTCGCGATGCTCGCCGATCGCCTCCGATCCGGCCGCCTGCTCGTCACCGTCGTGCTGGCCCCAGCGATGGTCTCCTTCGCCGCGGTGGCGGTCATCTGGCGCGTCCTGTTGGCCTTCCGTCCGGCTGGGACCGACCAGGTGGGACTGTTGAACCAGATGATGGCCACCCTGGGGTTCGACCCGGTGGCCTGGCTGGTGCAACCGCCCGTGAACACCGTGTTGATCGCGGGAGGCCTCGTCTGGGCCACCACGGGTGTGTGCCTGCTCGTCCTGTCGGCCGCGGTCGCTCGCGTCCCCGAGGAGGTTCGCGACGCTGCCCGGGTCGACGGTGCCGACCAGACCCAGGTCTTTGCCCGAGTGACCCTCCCCTCCATCAAGGGAGCGGTCCTGGTCGCGGCCGCCGTCACCGCCATCATGTCGATCCGGGTGTTCGACCTCGTCTGGATCACCACCGGCGGCGACCACGGGAGCGAGGTCGCGGGCACCGCGATGTTCCACACCGCCCTCGTCGGCGACCAGCCCGGCCGGGGTGCGGCCCTGGCGGTCGCGATGCTGGTGCTGGTCGTTCCCGCGGCGACGGTCCTGCTTCGCCGGGTCCGCCGGGCGGAGGCACTGCGGTGAGCGGATGGCGAGCTGTGGGTCGCGCCCGGCCTCTCGCGGGGACCGAACAGGCGGCGCGCGCCATCGGGTCGCTACCGGGACGTGTCGTGGTCGCGGTGGTGGTCGTCCTCTGGTCCCTTCCCGCCGCCGGGGTCTTGATCACCTCCTTCCAACCCGCCGACACCGCCACCACGAGTGGTTGGTGGAGCGTGGTGGGCGATCCCCAGCTCACCGTCGACAACTACCAGCAGGTCTTGCGAGCCGGATCGGGTGGCGGCGATCTGTTCCAGGGCTTCCTGGCCTCGGTGGCGATCGCCGTTCCCGCCACGCTGGCGCCCCTCGGTCTGGCTGCGGTCGCCGCCTACGCCTTCGCCTGGGCCCGCTTCGCCGGACGCGACGGGCTGTTCCTCGCGGTGGTCGCGCTCGCGCTGGTACCGCTGCAGATGACGTTGGTTCCGCTGGTGTCGGCCTATTCGGAGGGGGTCGAGGTCCTCGGGATCCCCATCCTCCCCGACCTCGGTCTCGCCGGCTCGTGGCTGGGGCTGTGGATGGCCCACACCGCCTTTGCGCTTCCCATCGCCGTGCTGGTGCTGCGCGGCGCGATGGCGGCGGTCCCCTCCCACCTCGTCGACGCCGCCCGCGCCGATGGCGCCAGCCATCTCGACGTGTTCGCCAGGGTGGTGGTCCCGCTCTCGGTGCCGGCCCTCGCGGCGGTCGCCGCGCTGCAGTTCCTGTGGGTGTGGAACGATTTCCTCGTCGCCAGTGCCCTGTTGGGACACATCGAGCCCGGTACCTCACCCATCACCCTGGGGCTCGCGGCCCTGGTCGCGAGTCGGGGCCAGGAACTGCACCTGCTCAGTGCCGGCACCGTGGTCACCGCCGCGGTGCCCCTGGTGGTCTTCGTCGTGGCCCAGCGGTTGGTGGTCCAGGGCGTACACGCCGCGACCTTCGACCAGTGAACGACCGACGCCGGCGCCGGTTTCCTCGCGAACTTCCGTGTTTATTCCTCCGTGTGCCTAGACTGGCCCCAGCGGCCGAACTGCGGCCACCCCCCCCACCACCACTTGGATACGAGAGGTTCGCGCTCATGGGTATGAAGGTCTGGATCGACCAGGATCTGTGCACCGGCGACGGCTTGTGCGAAGAGATCGCCCCCGATGTGTTCACCCTGCTCGACGACGGCTTGGCCTATGTCAAGGAGGGCGACAAGGTCTTCTCGGACCCCGGCGGCGCCGAGGGCCTGGCCAACGTCCCCGCCGGCCAGGAAGACGCCGTCATCGAGTCGGCCGAGGAATGCCCCGGCGAGTGCATCTTCATCGAGGTCGACTAGCACCTTCGGTTCGGGCACCGCTCGCCTCGAACACCCGCACGTGGAGCACCGGTCCTTCCTGGGCTCGCGCGTAGCGGGTGAAGGTCGCCGGCGGGATCTCCGGTGACATCACCAGGCCCAGCCTGACCAGGCCCAACAGCTCGCCGCCGTGCACGATCGGCCTCGCCGACTCGGGGTCGATGGGCGTTCGGTCCATGACCACCAACCCACCTGCCGTGTCGATGCGGGCCACGATGGCATCGTTGGCGGCGGCGAGGTCGTCGAGCGCGGCCTGATCGGGGTCGTAGGCCGCGATCAGGTCCCAGTCCGGAA
>JBKGZW010000006.1:0-38428 GCA_046543225.1 Acidimicrobiales bacterium | reverse complement strand
CCTCGAGCGAGACCTCGGGATGACGCTCACTCGCAGCCGCCTCGTTCCACGCCTCGAGGTCGTCCTTGCTCTGGTCGGCCACTCAGCCGAGCCTTGCATCGAGCCGCCTGGGCGTCGAGCGGGTCGTGGTCAGCCCTCCCCCGAACTCGCCGCTCCGACCGTGGGCGTCGAAGGTGTGCCCCTAACGACGCGGTCGACGCCCATGCGCGCCAACCCGAGGTCGCATGGGCGTCCGATGTGCTGCTCTGGCGACGCGTCCGACGCCCAAGCGGATCGCGGTCAGCCCAACCCGAGGTCGATCGGCAGCTCGGCCAGGCCCCGCAGGTTGATCCGGCCGTTCCACACCGGCCCAGCATCGACCAGCTCGGCCTCGGGGAACCGGGAGACGAAGGTGCCGATGGCGACCTGGCCCTCGAGCTTCGCCAGCGACGCGCCGAGGCAGTAGTGGCCGCCGCTGCCGAACGACAGGTGCTGGCCTGCGCTCTCGCGGGTGAGGTCGAGCTCGGCTGCGGTCGGGCCGAACTTGGCCGGATCGTGGTTCGCCGAGGCGAGCATGCAGGCCATGAACGAACCGGCAGCGATCTGGCGTCCGCCGACCTCGAGGTCGGCCACCGCGATCCGGCGAGAGATCTGCACCGGCGGATCGAACCGCAACAGCTCGTCGATGCCCGCGTCGATCAGTGAGGGGTCGGCGACCAGACGGTCCCACTGATCACGATGGCGAAGCAGGGCTCGGGTGCCGTTGCCGATGAGGTTCACCGTCGTCTCGTGGCCGGCGACGAACAGCAGCACCACCTGGGCCACCAGTTCGCCGGTGCTGAGACGGTCGCCGTCCTCCTCGGCCCTGATCAGGTCGGTGAGCATGTCGTCGGCCGGGTGCTCGCGCTTCCAGGCGATGACCTCCTCGAGGTAGGCCACCATGGCCGTCGACGAGGCGTCCGCCGCCAGGATCTCGTCGTCGGAGATGATCGGGTCGAGGGACTTGACCATCGCGTTGGACCAGTCACGGATCTGGATCATGTCGCCCTCGGGCATGCCGAGCATCTCGGAGATGACCTGGAACGGCAGAGGAAAGGCGAGGTCGGCGATCAGGTCGATGCGGCCGGTCGGTTCGACGCGATCGAGGGCGGCGTCGACCAGCTCCTGCACTCGTGGGCGAAGCGCTTCGACGGCTCGAGGCGTGAACGCCTTGGACACCAGACGGCGGAGCCGGTCGTGATCGGGCGGGTCGAGACCGAGCATCGACCGCTCGCCACGCTCGGCCCGATCGCCCAGGATCTCGGTGAGCTGCTGGCCCTTGGTGCTGGCGGCGATGTTGCGGTCGTCCACGCTGAGCGATGGGTCGCGCAGCACACGGAACACGTCGTCATAGCGGAACAGCATCCAGTTTCCGTCGAGGGTGGCGTGCACCGGATCGAGGTCCCGCAGCTTGGCGAACTGCGCGTAGGGATCGTCGAAGTAGCCCTCTTCGAACGGGTTGTACACCAGCGGCTGGGCGTCGGTCATCGGTCCCCCTCGGATCGCACGACCGGTTCAGTCTCGTCCCCATCAGAGGGAATGCCAAGATGCTTCGATGACGAGCGCCCACCTCCCCCCCACCGACGCCGCCCTGATGGAGACCGCGGTCGAGATCCTCCGTGAAGCCGGCGAACTGACCCTCGGACACTTCCGCTCGGTCGACCTGGAGATCGACAGCAAGGACGACGGCACCCCGGTCACCGCGGCCGATCGCGGTGCGGAGCGGTTGATCCGCGAGCGCCTCGCCGCGCACTTCCCCGACGACGCCGTGCTCGGCGAGGAGGAAGCACCCCACGAGGGCTCCAGTGGTCGTCGGTGGATCATCGACCCCATCGACGGCACCAAGGCCTTCACCCACGGGGTGCCGCTCTACACGAACCTGCTCGCCTTCGACGACGAGCACGGGCCGGCGGTCGGGGTCATCAACGTCCCCGCCCTCGGCGAGACCGTGTGGGCCGGCCGTGGCCTCGGCTGCTTCTGCAACGGGGAGCCCGCCCGGGTGTCGGCCCGGACCGATCTCGCCGGGTCGTGGATGATGACCAGCGGTCTCGGCGGGACCTGGACCGACGAGCTGATCGCCCGGGTGCGCTCGGCGGAGATCCACCTCCGCACCTGGGGCGATGGGTACGGCTACGTGCTGGTCGCCACCGGCCGGGCCGAGGCGATGCTCGACCCCGCCGTCGCGCTGTGGGACGTCGCCCCCATGCCGGTGATCATGTCGGAGGCGGGCGGCCGGTTCACGTCCACGACCGGCGACCCGAGCCCCGACCTCGGCAGCGGCATCGGCACCAACGGCGCCCTCCACGACCAGCTGCTCGATCTCATCCGATGAGCGACGCCGAGCCGTTCTTCTCGGTCGGTTCGGACGGGGAGCTCCATCCCCGCCCCCAGGCTCGCAGCCCGTGGTCGCCCGACATGATGCACGGTCGGCTGCTGGCCGGGCTGGCCGCGCGCCACGTCGAAGGCCACCACCGCGACGATGGCCTGCGCCCCGCGCGGCTCACGACCGACCTGTTCCGGTCACCGCCCATGGAGCCGGTGGTCGAGTCGAGCCGGGTGCTGCGCGCCGGTCGCCGCATCAAGGTGGTCGAGGTCGTGCAGGCCATCGCCGAGGTCGAGGTCGCTCGCAGCGTCGTGGTCCTCATGCGCTCCGGCGAGCATCCCGACGGCACCGTGTGGACACCCGACCCGTGGGACGTCCCCGGACCCGACGACGTCGAGGTGCCACCGGACTCGCCGATGCGCCGGCTGACCGCACTCGAGATCCGTGCGATCGACGGGATGGGCATGGGGTCCGACGGACGACGCCGGGTGTGGCTGCGCGACTCGCGCGCCCTGGTCGACGGTGAAGCCATCACTTCGTTCCAGCGTCTTGCCATGGCCGCCGACTTCGCCAGCCCGCTCGCCAACTCGTCGTCGGAAGGCCTCCGGTTCATCAACGGCGACATCACCGTGCTGGTGGGACGCCTGCCCGAGGGCGAGTGGATCGGCGTCGAGGTCGGTGCCCACATCGGCCACGAGGGCATCGCCGTCGCCCGCTGCGACCTCTACGACCAGGCCGGACGGGTGGCCTTCGTCGACGTGAGCGCGGTGACCAACGCCCCGATGCAACCCCCAGCGTCCCCTCCACCCTCGTCGGAGGCATGAACCTCGTTGACCATCGGGTCCCGAGCCCGGAAGGCTGACCCGATGACGCCGCGCATGCACACCGACGAGGTCGACGTCGACGAGTCGCTCGTCCGTGCCCTGCTCGCCGCGCAGCTCCCCCACCTCGCCGACCTTCCGATCACGATCGTCGAGCCGTGGGGAACCGATCACGGCGTCTGGCGACTCGGCAACGACCTGGTCGTACGACTCCCCCGCATCCGCTCCGCCACCGGCCAGGTCGAACGCGAGTGGACCTGGCTGCCCCGGCTCGCACCGCACCTGCCGGTCGTGGCGCCAGAACCCGTCGCCGTCGGCGAACCCGGCCACGGCTACCCCTTTCCCTGGGCGGTGCACCGCTGGGTTCCCGGTGAGTTGGCCTCGCTCGACCGGATGGACGATCCGGTGCGTTTCGCGCTCGGGTTGGCCGAGGTCGTGCGGTCGCTCGGCAAGATCCCCGTCGAAGGGGCGCCCGCGGCTCGCAACCGAGCCCGCCCGCTCCACGCGTACGACGAGTCGACCCGACGGGCCATCGATGCCGCCAGTCATCTGATCGACGCCGCGGCAGCGCTCGCCGTGTGGGACGAGGCACTCAGCGCGGAGCCGCACCAGGGACCTCCGGTCTGGGTCCACGGCGACCTCGAAGGGAACTGCCTCCTGCACGACGGACGGCTCCACGGCCTCGTCGACTGGGGCTCAGCGTGCGCCGGCGATCCCGCGGTCGACGTGCAGGTGGTGTGGTCGCCACTGTTCACCGACACCAGTCGACGGACGTTCCTCAACGCGCTCGCCGTCGATGACGACACGCTCGCCCGCAGTCGTGGCGCCGCGGTCAACCAGGCGTGTGCCGCGCTTCCCTACTACCTCGACACCTACCCGCTCATCGTTGAACGGTCGTGGGCCAAGCTCGCCGCCCTCGGCGTACACGACCGGACCTGAACCCGACCGGTCAGACCCACGGTCGGGGATCAGTGCTGGTGGCCGGGGTGAGGGTGCACCGGGGCATCGTCCTCGTGATGGTGCGGCGCGTCGTCGAGCATCAACACGTTGCCTTCGAGCCGGATCAGTCGCTGGCGGTAGGCCTCGGCCAGGTGGTCGGCGGTGAGGACCTCGGCGGGGGGTCCAGCAGCGACGATGTGACCCGCGAGCAGCATCACCCGATCGGCGTGCGCGGCCTCGCCCAGATCGTGGGTGGTCATCACCACCGTCCGTCCGGCATCGCGCTCCTCGCCCATCACGTCGAGGATCCTGCGCTGGGAGACCAGATCGAGACCGGTGACCGGCTCGTCGAGCAGCAGCACCGGCGCCTCCTGCGCCAACCCCTGGGCGACCAGCACCCGCTGTCGCTGACCACCCGAGAGCTCGCGCAGCTGACGTGAACCCAGGTCGGCCACCGCGAGCCGCTCCATCGACTGCTCGACCACACGACGATCCTGGGAGCGGAGCAGCCGGAGGGGTCCGCGGTGCGCGTAGCGGGCCATGGTCACCGCTTCGCCGACGGTGATCGGAAGGTGCTCGTGCACCCTGGTGGTCTGCATCACATAGGCCACGCGAGAGCGTCCGGTGTCGGCGGGACGCCCGCACACCTCGATACGCCCCCGCACCGGCCGCAACAGACCGGCGATGGCGTGCAGCAACGTCGACTTCCCCGACCCGTTCGGCCCGATGATCGAGGTGATCGACCCCGGCGCCAGCTCGAAGCTCGCCGACGCCAGCGCGAGGTGGGTTCCGTGGGCCAGATCGATCCCGGAGGCGACGACCATCGCAGCGGGTTCGCTCTCGTCCTCGCGTGGTGCGGTCACGAGCTCCACGCTACCTGCGAACGAGATCGACTCTCAGTTTCGGGAGCACCCCCGAGCACCGGCAGGCGGTGTAGCGTCGACGGGGCGATGAGCACCAACGCCCCGCCGATGACCGGTCTCACCCGGGCCGAGGTCGACGAGCGGACGCGAACCGGTCGGGTCAACGCGGTGCCCGATGCTCCCAGTCGCACCCTCGGCGAGATCGTGCGGGCGAACGTCCTCACACCCGTGAACGGGATCATCGGCGTGATGTTCGTCATGATCATGATCGCGGCACCGGGGCCCGACGCCCTCTTCGCCGGGGTGGTGGTGAGCAACAGCACCATCGGCATCATCCAGGAGCTGCGGGCCAAGCGCGCCCTCGACCGCCTCGCGGTGCTGAACGCGCCCAAGGCACGCGTGGTGCGCGACAGCCAGGTCAGCGAGATCGGCGTGTCGGGCGTGGTCGCCGACGAGGTCCTCGAGCTGCAACCGGGCGACCAGATCATCGTCGACGGCGAGGTGCTGGTCAGCCACGGTCTCGAGTCCAACGAATCGCTGCTCACCGGCGAGTCCGACCCGATCCTCAAGGAGCCGGGCAACGAGGTGATGTCGGGCAGCTTCGTCGCCGCCGGATCCGGGTACTACCGGGCGACCCGCATCGGTGGCGCGTCCTACGCGACGGCCCTCGCCGAGGAGGCCCGACGGTTCAAGCTGGCCAACTCCGAGCTCCGCCGTGGCATCAACCTCATCCTGCGGTGGCTCACCTTCATCATCCCGCCCGTCTCGCTGATCCTCCTGCTCTCGCTGCTGTCCGCGGAGGATCGGTGGCAGGACGCGTTGCGGGGCACCGTCGCCGCCGCCGTGGCGATGGTGCCCGACGGCCTGGTGTTGCTCACCAGCATCGCGTTCATCGTCGGCATCCTGAGCCTCGCCCGCAAGAAGGCTCTGGCCAAGGAGCTGGCCTCGGTCGAACTGCTGGCCAGGGTCGACGTGTTGTGCCTCGACAAGACCGGCACCATCACCACCGGCAAGATCAGCTTCACCGACCTGGTCGTGCTGGCTCCCTCCAACGGCGACGGCAGCGACCTCTCGACGATCCGCGACGCCCTGGGGGCGGTCGCGGGATCCGACCCAAACCCCAACGCCACGCTCGCTGCGATCACCCGGACGATCCCGGTTCCCGACGACTGGGAGTCCGAGGTCGTCGTCCCCTTCTCGTCGGCCCGCAAGTGGGCAGCAACCGAGTTCGCCGGGCGGGGCACCTGGATCCTCGGGGCTCCCGACGTCGTCGTCGACCGCTGCCACGACGACGCCGTCGTCGCCCAGGTCCGGGACCAGGTCGACCACCACGCGGATGCCGGGCGACGCCTCGTGCTGCTGGCGCACAGCGACGCCCCGCTCCACGACGACCTCCCCGGCAGCATCGTCCCGGCCGCACTGGTCCTGCTCGAGGACCAGATCCGCCCCGACGTCGGTGAGATCCTCGGCTACTTCGCGGCCCAGGACATCACCCTCAAGGTCATCTCTGGCGACCACCCCGCAACCGTGGCCGCGGTGTCCCAGCGCGCCGGCATCCCCGACGCGGGCGAGGCGATGGACGCACGCGAGCTTCCCGATGACCCCGACGAGCTGGGCGAGATGCTCGACCGCAACACCGTGTTCGGTCGGGTCACCCCCCACCAGAAGCGGGCCATGGTCGGAGCCTTGCAGCGCCGCGGGCACGTGGTCGCCATGACCGGCGACGGCGTGAACGACGTGCTCGCCCTCAAAGACGCCGACATGGGGATCGCCATGGGTGCGGGATCCACCGCCACCCGCGCGGTCGCCCAGCTCGTGCTGCTCGACAACGCCTTCGCCACCCTGCCCGTCGTGCTCGCCGAGGGTCGACGGGTGATCAACAACATCGAGCGGGTCGCCAACCTCTTCGTCGCCAAGGCCGCCTACGCCGTGCTCCTCGCCGCGCTGACCGGGTTGCTCTCGGTCCCGTTCCCCTTCCTGCCCCGCCACCTCACCCTGGTCGGCACCTTCAGCATCGGGGTCCCGGGCTTCTTTCTCGCCCTCGAGCCCAACTGGCGTCGGTCCCAGACGGGCTTCGTCTCCCGGGTGGTCCGCTTCGCGATCCCCTCGGGGGTGGTGGCAGGGCTGGCGACCTTCGCCGTCTACGAGCTCACTCGCAACGCCGCCGGCGTCGAGCTCGACGAGGCCCGCACCCTCACGGTGTGCGCCCTGTTGGCGATGGGCCTCTACATCTTGTCGATGCTCACCCGTCCGCTGAACGCGTTCCGGATCACGCTCCTCACAGGCATGGGCGCGGGCTATCTGATCGCATTGCTGTGGGCACCGGTGCAGGAGTTCTTCGCCCTGTTCCTGCCACCGGCCGGGCAATGGCTGCCCGCGGCCGCGATCGTGGCCCTCGGCATCGGGGCCCTCGAAGCCGGGCCTCGTCTGATCCCCTGGTGGACCTCACCAGCGATGTTCCGCACCGCCACCGACGGCAACCCTTCCGATCGGTAGGCGCCGACGCTGACACTCCGTCACCGGGCGATGCGGACCTGCGAAACTATCCGGCGTGGAGCATGACGAGCTGATCGACCACCTCCGACGTGAGGGTGAAGTCCTGGGGGAGGTGCCGCTCTCCGACGTCGATGTCCCCACCTGCCCCGGCTGGACGCTGCCCGACCTCGTCGCCCACGTTGCCAGGGTCCACCGCTGGCAGGAAGCGCAGGTGCGGGCGCCGTCACCCGACGAGCTCCAACAGGTCGATCGGGCCGACCCACCCCCGCTCGACCAGCTCGACGACTGGTACCACACGGGTCTCACCTCGCTGGTGGCAGCCCTCGAGTCCACCGACCCCGACCATCTCACTCCCACCTGGTTCGGGCCGCGTCCCGCCCGGTTCTGGGCGCGCCGAGCGGCGCACGAGACCGCGATCCACCGCTGGGATGCACAAGCCGCGGTCGACAGCCCCTCCGACCTCGATCCTGACCAGGCCATCGACGCCCTCGACGAGCTGCTCGAGGTCCTTGCGCCGCGCCGGTTCAGCAACGACGACTGGTCCGGACCCGAAGCGTCGATCCACCTGCACGCCACCGACGTGGCCGGCGAGTGGCTCATCCGGATGGGCCCCGGCGGGATCGACGTCACCCATGTTCACGAGAAGGGCGACGTCGCGGCACGAGGATCGGCGAGCGACCTGGTGCTCATGATGGCCGGGCGAGTGCCCCCGGCCCGCCTCGAGCTCTTCGGCGATGGCGCGATGATCGACCGCTGGTACCGGATGGTACGGCTCTGATCGACCCCTCCCCGGCCCGACCGGCCGAGGTGTGTGTGTGTCGTGGCCGACCCGGGTCAGTTCCAGTGCGTCCCGACCGGCACCGCGGGCTCGGGTTCGATGTCGTAGGCGTCGACCATGTCGATCCGGTCCCGCCACGGGCTGGCGGTCGAGATGGCGTGGGCGTACCCGGCCTTGCGGCGCGCCACCCTGCCGGTCACGTCGACATCGCCGGGTGCCTCGCTGCTGTACTGCGACTCGATGCCCTCGCGCAGCATGTCGAGCGCCTCGGACCGCAGCTGCGAGATCCGCGATTCGGTCACCCCGAGGAACCGGGCCAGTTCCTGGGAGCTCTTGCCCTCGAGGAAGTAGCCCACGATCACGAGGCGCTGGCGTTCGGGCAACAGCTCGATGGCGTCACGGAGGTAGCCGAGCAGCTCACGGGTCTCCATCTCCTCGAGCGGTTCGATGCTGTTGGGGTCGGTCAAGACGTCGACCAGCGTCAGATCCTCGTCGGTGTCATCGGTGACCTCGTGTTCGAGGGCCAGCACGACCGAGCGGAACATCCGGTCCTGCAACCGGTCGAGCTCGGCCTTGGTCACACCGAGCTCCTCGGCCATCTCCGCGGCGTTGGGCACGCGCCCGAGCTGGCTGGCCAAGCGCTGCTCGACCGTCTCGAGCCGGCGAGCGAGGGTCCTCACCGAGCGCGGAGCCCAGTCGGCCGCGCGGACCGCGTCGAGGATGGCTCCGCGGATCCGCTGAGCGGCGAAGCGTTCGAACGGCACACCGCGGTCGTCGTCATAGCGACGGGCCGCTTCGACCAGTCCGAGCGCACCGGCCCGAGCCAGATCCTCGCGGTCGACGTGTCGAGGGAAGTGCACCGCGACCTGAAAGACGATGTGCTTCACGAGCGGAAGGTGCTGCTCGATTCGCTGCGAGAGTTCTTGGGAATCGCCCATCGTGTATCGCCCTTCTCGTTCCGGTCAGCCCTGCTCATCGTGACCATGTGACTGAGGTCTCCCACCTAACCTCCTCCGAGTGCCCTCCCACAAGGGCCGAACGAACTAGTTTTCGCCGCGCAGCGCCGGTTTTTGCCACCGTGAGCGCGATCTCGGTGCTTCGAATGGTCCAGCGTGCTGCACAACCGGATCGGGACCCACGTGCCGCCGTGCTCCACCGACAGCCACAGTGCAGCTCGCCTGGTCAGCTGGTGAGGCCCTCGAAGACCGCGGCGCGCACACCTCGGTGCGCCAGCTGGGAGAGGAACGGGACCGGTTCGACGAGCTCGGCGAGACCCCCCGCCCCGGGACGGACGACGCTCCCGTCGAGAATCGAGATGACCGCCACCGCCGCCACGGTTCCCGCCGCCACCGCCGGACGGTCCATCGCACCGAGGACCTTCACGTGCCGCTGGTCGTCGCGCCATCCACGAACCTCGACCCGCAGCGCGCCGGGCCCACCCTCGGGGTGGGGACGGCGCAGCATCGGGAGCCGTGCTGTCAGCCGATCGCGGCGCGTGGCCGCCATGCGGGCGGTGACCCGCGACGCACCGGGGAAGGCGGGAGCCAGCAGGAGCGACTCGGGACGGGCCGCCCGGTAGCAGTCCTTGCCGCCGATCGGGTCGGGGAACCAGCACAGCTCGCGCCCGGATCCCCCGCGGCGACGCACCCATCCGCCCTCGCGCCAGTCGATCGCCCAATCGCCGAGGGCGCGGTGGTGCTGTCGCGCACACGCCGGACCACCGGTGCCGGACATGGCGACGTGCACCTCGTCGATCCCCGAGAAGTCGACCGCGGCATGGCGAGCCAACACGCAGCTGAGTCCGGGGGAGAAGCCGGCACCGACCACCACCGAGCATCCACGCTCGCGGGCCTCGGCATCGAGGTCGAGCAGTCCGATCACGTCGTCGATCGAGTCCGACACCGACACCACCGAGACGTCGCGAGCCAGCAGCTCGCGGGCCAGTTCAGTGTGGGTTCCGGCGCGTGTGGCGAGCACGACGACGTCGGCATCAGGTGGCGCGGCATAGGGCGGAAGCTCGGTGAGCGCGGAGGTTCCGAGGGCGCGTGCGGTGGCCTCGACCCGGTCGGCGACCCGGTCCCGCAGTCGTATCGTGGCGATCCCGTCGGAGGACACGAGCTGGCGGGCAGCTCGCGACCCGACAGCGCCGAGGCCGATCACCGAAACAGTGTGGTCGGCCACGTCAGCGGAGGTCCGGTCCGGTGAGCTCGCGCCATCCGCCGTCGCGGACCGGGGTCCCCCCGGTGCCTCGCAGGCGCAGGACGGCAGCGATGAGCCCAGCGACGCCCAGCGCCACCAGTGCCCGGCGGATCATGGTCACCACGGGTGTGTGCCTCCGGTTGGGTCAGCTGGGCCCCGGCAGAGCCAGGACGGTGCGTGGGGCTAGCTGGAATCGAACCAGCGACCTCACCCTTATCAGGGGTGCGCTCTAACCGACTGAGCTATAGCCCCGCCAAGCCGGCAACGGTAGTCGCTCCGACCACCGCGGAGCCACCTGGAACAGGGCGGCGCGGTCTCAGCGATGGGTGCCCGATGGCTGCTCGTGGCGGGGCAGGACCCGGCGTGCAGACTCCTCCTCGACGACGGTGAACCGAACACCGCCGGTGAGGTCGGCGATGAGGTTGAACACGACCGCGAGGACGGCGGTGATCGCGGTGGCGACGAAGGCCCCGATGAGCCCGCCCAAGGCGAAGATCTGGAACAACTGGTCGCCGTTGAACCGAAACTCCTCGAACGCCAGGAACTCGGCGATGAAGCTCTCGAGGCTGGCCACGGCGCCCGAACCGACCGCGACGCCCCACAACAGCACCACCGCCACGATGGCCATCACCCACACGCAGAGGTAGAAGAGCAACGACACCTTCAGCACCGACCAGGGGTCGATGCGCCGCACGATGCGATGCACCTTGCGGGCACGGATCTGACCCCGGGATCTGGCGAGGCGCTGCAGCGGGGTCAAGATGCTCGACCCCGTGCCGGCTCCGTCGTGGTCTGCAGGGGTCACCTGCGGCTGGTCGCCCTGACTCGATCCGTCGTCGGCGTCGGTAGGGGTCGACCACTCGGCATCGTCGGGCGCGACGGCGGGAACGGTGCTGGTGCCGGTCGCCTCCGCTGACTCGGTGGCGTCCAGATCGATGTCGGGGTCGTCTCCGGCGCCCGCCTGCGCCCCGCCGGTGGAGCCGGTACCGCGGCGCTCGCGTGCCCCGACTCGAGTCTGGTCAGCCATGGCACCAGCCTACGGGATCGCGCTCGTCGTCGAGCGCGCGGGACCAGCTGGGTCGGTACCGTCGGGACCGGGCGCTCGGTCCCGGGTCGCCTCCGCACGCGCCCGCGCGGTGACCCGCCCGACCCGCACCTCGACCTCGACCTGGTCGCCGTTGCGCAGGATCGACACCAGCTCGGCACCGTTGGCCCGGGCCATCTCGGCGGTGGCCTCGTCGGTGTCGACGGCGGCGACCAGCGCGGCGGCATCGGCGGCGGTCCGAGCCACCGTGCGGTCGGCCAGCACCCCACCGACCGCCACGATCAACGCTCCGACACCGGCGACCAGCACGATCGCGATCGCGATCAGTGGTGTGACCTGAGCCTGGTCACACCTCGCGGAACGACCCCTCCGTCGCCTCATCGTTCGGTCTCCTCGTCATGGTCGTGAGCTGGCGAGGGGGAAGCGGCAGGGGATGTGGGCGCCACGCTAGAGGACCGGCGCGGCACGAACCAGGGTTCACGACGATGTCGGCTCGTCGCTCCCTGCGGCGGCGAGGGACTCCGCCGGTTCGTCGGGGGGCACATCGGGGTCGACATCGGCAGCGGTGATGGGTGCCACCGAGGCGACCCGCGCGCCCGCCTCGAGGTTCATGACCCGCACGCCGGACGCGGTTCGACCCTGCAGGGAGATCCCGCCGACGATCGTGCGGATGAGGATGCCGTCGGAGCTGACCACCACCATCTGGTCGTCGTCGCCGGCGATGAAGGCGGCCACCACGTGGCCACGCTGCTCGGGAAGGCTGATCCCCCGCACACCCTGGGTGCCACGACCCTTGCGCGGGTACTGGTCGGGGGCGGTGCGCTTGCCGTACCCGGCGTCGGTGACGATCACGTAGTTGGCATCGTCGCGGACGGCGCTGGCGGCGACGAGCTCGTCGCCGTCGCGGAGGCGCATGCCTCTCACCCCGGCCGCGGTTCGCCCCATGGGCCGGACCTGGGACTCGGCGAAGCGGATCGTCTGACCGAGCTTGGAGGTCATGATGATGTCGCCATCGCCGTTGGTGGGGAACGCCGCCACGAGCTCGTCGCCGTCGCGGAGCCCCAGCGCGATGATGCCGGCCCGCAGTGACGAGTCGTAGTCGGCAAAGCGCGTCTTCTTCACCTGGCCCAGGCGGGTGGCGAAGAACAGGAACCGGTTGGTCTCGTAGTCGCGGGTGTCGATGAGGGCCTGGATGTACTCGTCGGGCTGGAGCGGCAACAGGTTCACCAGCGCGGTGCCCCTCGCGGTGCGGTCCATCATCGGGATCTCGTGGGCCTTGAGGCGATAGACCCGTCCCCGGTTCGAGAAGAACAGCAGGTAGGAGTGGGCCGTGGTGTGCAGGACGTGGCTGACGAAGTCGTCGTCTTTGAGCTTGGTGCCGGCCACTCCCCTGCCGCCCCGGCCCTGGGTCCGGAAGGCGTCGATCGACACGGTCTTGATGTAGCCCGCCTCGGTCAGGGTGACCACGACGTCGTCGTCGTCGATCAGGTCTTCGATGTCGAGGTCGCCGGGGTCGAACGCCAGCTCGGACCGGCGCTCGGTCGCGTAGGTGTCGCGGATCTCGGCGAGCTCCTCACGGATGACCGCCCGCAGCTTGGCGTCGTCGCCGAGGATGGTCTCGAGCTCGGCGATGGTCTCGCGCAGCTGTGCGAGCTCCTCCGCCAGCTCGGTTCGACCCAGGCGGGTCAGGCGCCCCAGGGTCATGTCGAGGATGTGGTTGGCCTGGATCTCGGTGAACTCGAACGGTTCGGCCATGAGTGCCTGGCGGGCAGCGGGCCGGTCCTCGGAGCCCCGGATGGTGGCGATGATCTGGTCGATCAGATCGAGTGCCTTGATGAGACCTTCGACGATGTGGGCCCGGTCGCGGGCCTTGCCCAACCGGAACTCGGACCGCCGGGTGACGACCTCGACCTGGTGGTCGACGTAGGCGACCAGGGCGTCGCGCAGGTTGAGGGTGCGGGGCACGCCGTCGACGAGGGCCACCATGTTGAACCCCAGGCTGGTCTGCAGGGGCGTGTGCTTGTACAGGTTGTTGAGCACCACGTGGGCGGTGGCGTCGCGCTTGAGCTGGAAGACCAGCCGGGTGACGCCCTTGGCCGACTCGTTCACGATCGCCCTGATGCCCTCGAGCTCGCGGCGCTCGACCATCTCGGCGGCCTTCGCCTCGATCGCCTCGACCGAGGTCTGGTACGGAATGGCGGTGACCACGATGCGGGCGCCGGCCGAGGACTCCTCGTCGATCTCGGCGACGGCGCGCAGCTTCACCGACCCGCGACCGGTGCGGTAGGCGTCGACGCTGCCGGCCCGCCCGAGCAGCAGACAGCCCGTGGGGAAGTCGGGACCCTTGACGAACTCCATCAGCTCGTCGACGGTGGCATCGGGGTTGGCCAGCAGGTGTTGGGTGGCGTCGATGACCTCACCCAGGTTGTGGGGAGGGATGTTGGTGGCCATACCCACCGCGATGCCCTGCCCACCATTGACCAACAGGTTGGGAAAGCGCGACGGCAAGACGACGGGTTCTTCCTCGTTGCCGTCGAAGTTCGGTGCCTTGTCGACGGTGTCCTCGTCGATGCCCGCCAGCATGTGCATCGCGATGCGGCTCAGACGACACTCGGTGTAGCGCATGGCCGCCGCCTGGTCGGAGGGCGAACCGAAGTTGCCGTGCGGGTCGATGAGGGGATGGCGGAGGCTGAAGTGCTGTCCGAGACGCACCAGCGCGTCGTAGATGGCCTGGTCGCCGTGGGGGTGGTACTTGCCCATGACGTCGCCGACGACGCGCGCGCACTTGACGAACGAACGGGTGGGCAGCACGTTCTGCTCGTACATCCCCCACAGGATCCGGCGGTGGACCGGCTTCAGCCCGTCGCGGGCGTCGGGCAGCGCACGCGACACCAGCACCGACATCGCGTAGTCGAGGAACGACTGCTCCATCTCGCGCTGGATCTCGATCGGTTCGACCCCACCGGCGGCGATGGCGTCGATCGTCTCGTCGACGCTCGGGGCGTCGGTGTCGGGCGCGTCGCCGGGAAGCTCGTCGCCAGCGTCGGGCTCGTCGGAGCCCTCGTCCTCGGCGCCGTCGGGAAACTCGTCGTCAGCCATCAGATGTCGAGGAACCTCACGTCCTTGGCGTTGGTCTGGATGAAGTGCTTGCGCAGCTCGACGTCTTCGCCCATCAGCACCGCGAACACCTCGTCGGCGATGGCGGCCTGGTCGACACCGACCTGCAGCAGCGTGCGCCCCTCGGGGTCCATGGTGGTGGCCCAGAGCTCGTCGGCATCCATCTCGCCGAGACCCTTCAGCCGGGCGAAGTCGGCCTTGTGGTTGGGGAACTCGGAGAGGAACAGCGACTTGGCGGAGTCGTCTTTGAGATAGACCTTCCGCTTCTGGACCTCGGTGCTGTAGAGGGGCGGCTGGGCGATGTAGACGTGACCCCGTTCGACCAGCTCGCGCATCTGCCGGAAGAAGAACGTGAGCAACAGGGTGCGGATGTGGCTGCCGTCGACATCGGCGTCGCAGAGGATCACGATCTTGTGGTACCGGATCTTGGCGATGTCGAACTCTTCGCCCACACCGGCCCCGATGGCCTGGATGAGCGTGCCGATCTCGGTGTTGCGCAGCATCTTGTCGGGGCGCGCCCGCTCGACGTTGAGGATCTTGCCACGGATGGGGAGGATGGCCATGGTGCGGGGGTCGCGAGCGTCCTTGGCCGACCCACCCGCGGAGTTGCCCTCGACGATGTAGAGCTCGGACTCCTCGGGGTTGCGCGACGAGCAGTCGGTGAGCTTGCCGGGCAGGCCGGCGCCGTCGAGCGCCGACTTGCGCCGGGTGGCAGCCCTGGCGGACTGGGCCGCGATGCGGGCACGGGCGGCCTGCACCGCCTTGGTGACCAACGCCTTGGCCTCGTTGGGGTTCTCCTCGAGCCACTCGGCGAGCTTCTCGTTGGTGGCGCGCTCGACGAGCGAGCGGATGACGACGTTGCCGAGCTTCGACTTGGTCTGGCCCTCGAACTGCGGGTCCTGCAACCGGACGCTGATGATCGCGGTGAGTCCCTCGCGGATGTCCTCGCCCTGGAGGTTCTCGTCCTTGTCCTTGAGGATGCCGCGGGCCTTGGCATAGCGGTTCACCACGTTGGTGAGGGCCTTGCGGAAGCCCTCTTCGTGCATGCCGCCCTCGGTGGTGTTGATCCCGTTGGCGAACGAGTGCAACCCGTCGGTGTTGTAGCCGGTGTTCCACTGGAACGCGACCTCGACCTCGTGGTTGTCCTCGATCCGTTCGTAGTAGCCGACCTTCTCGAACAACGAGTCCTTGGTGGCGTTGACGTGGGCGACGAAGTCGACGATGCCGCCGTCGTAGCGGAACACCACCGGCTCGATGTCGGGCGACTCGCGCTGGTCGGTGAAGCGGATCTCGAGACCCTTGTTGAGGAAGGCCATCATCTGGAACCGCTCGAGCAGGGTCTGGGCCCGGAACGAGGTGTCCTCGAAGATGGTGGGATCGGGCCAGAACCGCACCGTGGTGCCGGTCTTGCCTCCGGGGGCGTCGCCGATCGGGTGCATGGGAGACACCCGCTCGCCGCCGTTGACGAACTCGATCGAGTGTCGGGTGCCGTCGCGGTCGATCTCGACCTCGAGGCGGGTGGACAGCGCGTTGACGACCGAGACGCCGACCCCGTGCAGCCCACCGGACACCTTGTAGCCATCGCCGCCGAACTTGCCTCCGGCGTGCAGCACCGTGAGCACCACCTCGGCGGCGGTCATGTCGGGATACTTGTCGTGGCGGTCGACCGGGATGCCCCGTCCATCGTCTCGGACCTCGCACCCACCGTCGGGCAACAGCGTGATGTCGATGCGCGAGCAGTGCCCGGCCATGGCCTCGTCGACCGCGTTGTCGACGACCTCGTACACGAGGTGGTGGAGCCCGGTGGGGCCGGTGGAGCCGATGTACATGCCGGGGCGTTTGCGGACCGCTTCCAGACCTTCGAGGACCTGGATGTCCTTCGCCCCGTACGAGTCAGTTTGCTGAGCCAACGAGCGCCTTTCGGGCGGGCGCGCGAAGCACGCCGCGGAGTAGAGGTGCATCCGGGCCTCCGGGTGAAAAACCGCTGGTCAGGCCGGAAAACACGATGTGATCAGCATACCAGCCACGACCACCATCGGGGCTCATCTCGCCGGTCGGTGTCAGCGGGCGCGGACCCGCACCTCGAGCCGGGTCACGACCCCGTCTCCGAGCCGGTCGTTGAGCTTGGTGACCAGGTCGGGTGCCATCCAGCGGAGCTGGCTCGCCCACCCGCCATCGGGCACCGCGACGGTCAAGACGCCGTCCTCCAGCGACTCCGGTGAGGTGGCCCCACCGATCGCAGAACCCACGATGTCGGACCAGGATCCGAACAGCTCTCCCAGCGTCGCCGTGGGCGGGGCCCCGAGCGAGTGCAGCACCCGGTCGAGCGGCGCACCGAGTGGCACCGGCGGGTCGCCGTCAGGATCGGGAAGCGGGCGCCATGGCACGTCACGATCATCGCATCCAGCGTCAGTCGAGCGAGCGCAGCGATCCCTGCTCGACCAGCACCCGGTGCTCGGGGACCACGCCCGCAGGAAGCGTCCCTGCGGTGGTGAGCACCGTCTGGGCGACCGGGATCGCGTCGAGCAGCGCCCGGCTGCGGTGCGGGTCGAGCTCGGAGAACACGTCGTCGAGGATGAGCACAGGAGGTGCGCCGACAGCCTCGGCGACGAGGGTGTGGGCGCTCATCCGCATGGCGAAGGCCAGCGACCGCTGCTCCCCCTGTGAGGCGTGGGTGCGGGCCGGAAGCCCACCGATCGACAGGTGCAGCTCGTCGCGATGGGGACCGACGGTGGTCACGCCGCGTCGCAGGTCGACGTCGCGACTGGCGGCGAGCGCAGACCCGAGGCCGCCGTCCAACCAGTCGGGTGCGTAGGTCACCCCCACCGCGACCTCGACGCCTGCCACCACCTGATAGGCGCGGGTCAGGGAGGCGGCGATCGCATCGACGAGCTCGAGCCGCGCGGCCCCCAACCGGTCGCCGGCCGAGGCCAACCGCTCGTCCCACACGTCGAGGGTGGCAGCCACCTCGTCGGTCAGGCGTCCTCCTGCCTGACGCAACAAGGCGTTGCGCTGCTTGAGGGTCCGGTCGACATCGCTGCGGAGCTGGTCGTTGCGGGGGTGCAGGGCCACCAGCACCTCGTCCAGGTAGCGGCGACGACCCCCGGGAGCTCCCTTGACCAGGTCGAGATCGTCGGGTGAGAAGACGCTCACCCGCAGTGCGCCGAGCAGGTCCTTGGCCCGAGCCAGGCGTTGGCGGTTGACCTGGATGCGGGTTCGTCCACGGGCGGAGATCTCCGCCTCGATGAGCAGATGCCGCTGGTCGCGTCGGGCCTCGGCCCGCACGATCGCCACCTCGGCACCCACCCGCACCATGGCCTCGTTGGGCGCACCCCTGAACGAGCCGGTGGTGGCGAGGAAGCCGAGGGCCTCGACCACGTTGGTCTTGCCCTCGCCGTTGGATCCGACGATGGCGGTGGTGGTGGGCGCCAGGGTCAGTTCGGCGTCACGGTAGGACCGGAAGTCGTTGAGCCACAGCTGGTCGACCTGCACCCGTGGATCAGGAGACCCGGACCGGCATGAGCAGGTAGAGGAACCCCTCGTCCTCGTTCGAGCGCAACAACGCCGGCTTGAGCCCGTCGACGGTCTGGATGTTGATCTCGTCGCCGGTCGTGGCCTCGATGCCGTCGACCAGGTACTCGGGGTTGAACGCCACGGTGAGATCGTCACCGTCGTACTTGGCGGGCATGGCCTCTCGCGCTTCGCCTCGATCGGGGGTGATGGCCAGCAGCTCGAGCTGATCGGACGTGCTCACCAACCGGATCGGGGTCGGGGTGGACTGGACCATGAGCCCCACCCGGCGCACCGCCTCGAGGAGTGCGTCGCGCCCGACGGTGAGCTGGTTGGGTTGGCTCGTGGGGATCAGTCCCCGGTAGTTGGGGTACTCGGCATCGATGAGTCGGGTGATCACCTGTGCCCGACCGACGGAGAACGAGGCCGTGTTGTCATCGAGGCGGACCTCGAGGGTGTCGGCGTCGCCGAGGAGGCGGATCAGCTCCGACAGCGCCCTGGCGGGAACGATGACCTGGGTCTCGCCGGTGAGCAGCGACAGGCCCGGCAGATCTCGCAGGGCCAGGCGATAGGAATCGGTCGCCACCAGTCTCAGGCCGTCGGCCTCGGCGGCGAGCAACACGCCGGTGAGCGCCACCGACCGGGTCTCGTCGCGGCTGGCGGCACGGACCACCTGGCGCACCGCACCGGCGAACTCGCTGGTGGGGACGCTGACGGGCTCGGCTTCGGCGCTCTGTTGCTGGGGGAAGCCTTCGGGCGCGAGCAGCAGGACGCTGAAGGTGGCCGACCCGGCGACGATCTCGGCCTCCTCGTCGCCGACGCTGACCTGCACCGCACCGGCCTCGAGGGCCCGGACGATCTCGAGGGTGAGCTTCGCGGGGAGCACGACGACACCGTCGGCTTCACCGTTGACCTCGATGTCGACGGTGATCGTGAGCTCGAGATCGGTGCCGGTGAGCGAGAGACGATCGCCGCTGAGCTCGGCCCGGATGCCGGTGAGCGCGGTGAGGGTTCCGCCACGGGTGGACACCGCGCGGCCTGCCATGCCGAGCGCTTCGACCAACGCGTCACGCTCACATCGGAACTTCACGAGGTTGTCCCACTTTCTGTTCGAGAAGACGGGTTCATCTGGTTGGTGATGGTAGTAAGGGCTGTGGATTGTGGACGAACACCCGTTGTGGCTGCTCAGGAGGGGTGCGGCTGTCCCGCCGTCGTCCCCAGCGGTCCCCAGGTGCGAGATGACACCGCTGTGACTCGGTGGACAACGTATCGGTCGTCCACGGGATGGGCAGGGTTGCCCCCAAGGTCGTCCCCTGGGTCGTCCACGGGGCGGAGGGTCGCTCGGTCAGGGTTCACTCGCCGCCCCTGATGGTCTGCATGAGCTCGGTGACCTGGTCATAGATCTGGCGACGCTCCTTCATCAACACCGAGATCTTGTCGACGGCGTGGATGACGGTGGTGTGGTCGCGTCCACCGAACTCGCGGGCGATGGCGGGGAAGCTGAGGTCGGTGAGCTCGCGGAACACATACATCGCCACCTGTCGTGCGGTGACCAGTGGACGTCGCCGGCTCTTGCCGATGATCTCGTCGATGGGATAGCCGAACATGTCGGCGGTGGCATCGAGGATGAGCTGTGGGGTGATCACCCGCGGTTGGGTGTCGCCGACGAGGTCGACGAGGACCTGCTCGGCGATGTCGGCCGAGAGCTGGACGTCGTTGAGGCTGGAATAGGCCGCGACGCGGGTGAGGGCCCCCTCGAGCTCGCGGATGTTGTCCTTGATGTGGGTGGCGATGAACTCCAGCACATCGGCGGGGATGGTCGCGGTCTCGCGCTCGGCCTTCTTGCGGACGATCGCCAGCCGGGTCTCGAAGTCCGGGGGCTGGATGTCGGTGATGAGCCCCATCTTGAAGCGACTGCGGAGACGATCCTCGAGGGTGGACATCGCGTCGGGCGGACGATCCGAGGACAGGACGATCTGGCGGTTGGCGTCGTGGAGCTGGTTGAAGGTGTGGAAAAGCTCTTCTTGGAGGCCTTCACGACCTTCGATGAACTGGATGTCGTCGAGCAGGAGGACGTCGATCTCGCGGTAGCGACGCTTGAAGTCGTTCGGGGTGTTGGTGCGGATCGCCTCGACGAACTGGTTGAGAAACGTCTCGGTCGCCACGTAGCGGACCGTTGAACGGGGATAGACGTTGCGGACGTAGTGGGCGATGGCCTGGAGCAGGTGGGTCTTGCCCAGGCCCGCGTGGCCGTGGATGAACAGCGGGTTGTACGACCGTCCCGGCTGTTCGGCGACCGAGAGTGCAGCAGCGTGGGCGAAGCGGTTGGACGCCCCGATGACGAACGCTTCGAAGCTGTAACGGGGTTCGGCGATGTCGAACACCGACGCCTCGGGCGTGCGGGCCGGCTGGGGGTCGACGTCGTCGAGTTGGTCGATGCCGTCGGTGCTGAGCGACTCGGCGAGCAGGCGGTCGGCGTCGACGCCGTTGAGCGAGGAGAGGGTGGCGTGGTCGGCGTCGTCGATGTCGGTGTGGACCTCGATGGCGAGGGCCACGTCGTCCGCACCCGCTTCGGAGAGCGCGTCGCGGACGAGGGCGAGGTAGCGGCCCTCGATGCGGTCCTTGACCACGGTGCTCGGTACGGCGAGGGTGAGCACACCGCTGTCGAGCTCGAGCGGGTGGGCGCCGTTGAACGAGGTGAGCCAGACCGCCTCGGACACCTGAGCCCTCAGGATGTCGGCACAAGCGTCCCAGAGCACATCTGCTTCTTGCACCAGCTCGACCGCCTCCCACGGAACCTCGGTTGGAGATCCACAACCCGATCCACAGCTGTGGACAACGCGTCGCGACTCTTGGACGGTGTTGGTTGGGGGCGTCCACCCAGAAGCGTCGGTGACGTTTCCGCGGTGAACCCGGTGTCCCAGACCGTCAAGGTTGAGGAACCTACCACCACCCTCCCGATGCGTGCACGGGAGTGTCGTTGGACCGGTGTCATGGCTGCTCAGTGCCTGTGAATTGCATTGCTGCAACTCGACCCTGGTCGTTCGCGGGGCACCGCTGGCGTCACACCAGGACGCGGTGCAGGGCGTGCGGGGCGCATCGGGAGCGTGCCGCGGGGCGGTGCCGTAGTTGCCTCGGGTGAGGCGGCACCTCTACCCTCACCCCAGGCGCGGTCGTAGCGCTGGGTGGTGCGCGCCTGATGGCTCGTCTGGGCACCAGGGCTCCATCCGACACCGCGACCCAGCCCCGTGATCATCCCCGGTGGTCCCTCTGTGGGCGACCGGTTCGCTGCGGGTTCAGCCCGCGGGCCAGGAGGCAACTGCCGTGAAGCGTCCATACCAACCGAATGTGAGGAAGCGTGCCAAGCGGCACGGATTTCGCCACCGCATGTCCGACCGAGCAGGTCGGGCGATCATCAAGTCGCGCCGGCGCAAGGGCCGGGCACGGCTGTCGGCCTGATCCGGTCCATCGGTGACCGCTCGACCTTTGCTGCGCTGCGTCGGCGAGGCCGGCGCGCCCGCAGTGGCCCCCTGTGGGTGAGGCATCTGCCGGGGTCGGGCGATGAGCCGACCAGGGTCGGCTACGCCATCGGCCGCCAGGTGGGCAACGCGGTGGTCCGCAACCGTCTGCGACGTCGCCTCCGCGCCGTCCTGTCGGAGATGGACCACGATGGATCGATACCCCCAGGGGTATATCTGGTCGGGGCCGACCCGTCGGCGTCCGATGCGAGCTTCGAGGAACTGAGAGCACGAATGCAGCGCGTGGTCAGCAAACTCCAACAGGTGCGGTCGTGACCGCTGGCGCGCGCCCGATGCCGGCGACGTCCGGCCTGGTCCGAAGCGGTGCCACCCGCCGGTCGGCACCGACCCGGGCGCTGCTGTGGCTGGTCCGCACCTATCAACACCTCCGAGCGGGCCGACCGTCGCCGTGTCGCTTCTTCCCGTCGTGCTCGAGCTATGCGCTCGAGGCGTTGGAAACCCACGGCGCGGGCAGGGGCGCATGGCTCGCGACCCGCCGCATCTGCCGTTGTCACCCGTGGGGTGGGCACGGCATCGATCTGGTCCCTGAACGGAAGGCTCCCTGATGTTCGACGCGTTCTTCCGCGCGGTCGCGTTCCTCCTCGCCTGGTTCTACGAACTGCCGGTGGTCGGCGGTTCGTACGCCTGGGCGATCGCCCTGCTGACGTTGACGATCATGTTGTTGGTCACGCCGCTGAACGTGAAGGCCACGCGGTCGATGATGACGATGTCGGCGATGGCTCCGGAGATGAAGAAGATCCAGCAGGAGTTCGCCGACGACCGGCAGAAGATGAACGAGGAGCTGCTGGCGTTCTATCGGGAGAACAAGATCAACCCGTTGGGTGGCTGTCTCCCGATGCTGATGCAGATCCCCTTCTTCATCGTCCTCTACCAGGTGGTCAGGGGCATCACCCAACGGGCCTCGGAGGCCACCGTGGCGGCGAACGGGGTGGAGGTGCCCGAGGGCGGGTTCGTGCCGAAGTACCTCGACCAGTTCCCCGACACCGCGCTCTACACCGATCTCGCTGGCGACGACTCGATGCTGTCGTGGGGCATCGACCTCTCCCGTTCGGCCGGGGACGCACTGCAGGTCTCGTTCGGGACGGGCCTGCCCTACATGTTCCTGATCCTGGTGGTCGCCGGTTCGGCGTTCCTGCAGCAGAAGCAGATGTCGGTCCGCAACCCCAACACCGAGATGCCCCAGCAGCAGAAGATCCTGCTGCGGATGATGCCGGTGTTCTTCGGCTTCATCTCGTTCAACTTCGCAGCCGGCCTCGTCGTCTACTTCCTCGTGTCCAACCTGTACCGGATCTTCCAGAACGCAGCCATCTCGATGCGTCTCTACGACATCAGCGGGACACAGGCCCTGCTGGGGATCGGGACCACCAATCTGGCCACCGGCGCGGGTCGCGGCGACAGCGGGGAGCCCGCGACCGACACCGACGACAAGGCCGACAAGAAGCCCGAGAAGAAGCCCGACAAGGCCGAGAAGAAGCCGGACAAGGCCGCTCCCCCGCCAGGCAAGGGCAAGGGTGGGTCAACCGGCGACAAGGGCGCGCGCGGTGCCGGGGCGAAGGGATCCCGGGCATCGGCGAAGGACGCGAAGCAACCAGGTGGCGCTCGGTCCAACCGCAACCGGGGTGGGGCGGGATCGAGCAATGGCAAGGCATCGAGGCCGCCATCGGGCCGGGTGACACCACCGAAGAGCGCGGGTGGCCATGCCACGCCGCCGCGCCGCAAGAAGAAGAGGTCCTGAGCTGTGGAGTGGGTAGAGACGACCGCCAAGACCGTCGACCAGGCCAAGGAGCTGGCACTCGACCAGCTGCACGTCGATGAACACGACGCAGAGTTCGAGATCGTGGAGGAACCACGACCCGGGCTCTTCGGCCGGATGCGGGGTGAGGCCCGGGTCCGTGCCCGGGTCCGTCCCGTGCAGCCACGGCCCAAGGTCGATCGCCGGGAGCGTCGTCGCTCGGGGCGCAAGGGTCGTGGCGGGACGGTCCAAGGAGACAGCTCCGCAGGTGCCTCTGATGCTGGAGAGCCCGAGGAGCCCGATTCCGACGCCGCCCGCGACCGTGGCGGTGACCGCGAGTCGAGGGCCCGAGGAGATCGGTCGCGCTCGCGGCGCGGCAAGAGCCGTCGCCCGGCGAGCGAACGCGAGCCCCAACCAACCACGGGCCCTGCGCCCACCACCGAGGAGCCGAACGTGAGCGAAGACGTGACAGTGGACGAACAAGCCGAGATCGTTCAGGGCTTCGTGGAAGGCCTGGTGGATGCGTTCGGATACGACGCCGAGGTGTCGCGGGAGCAGATCGACGACGACACCGTCGAGGTCCGGGTGGAGGGCGATGACCTGGGCCTGCTCGTCGGGCCCCGCGGCAACACCCTGCAGGCGATCCACGAGCTGTCCAGGACCGTGGTGCAGCGCACGGCGACCGGGACCCACGAGGGGCGGGTGCGGTTGGACGTTGCCGGGTACCGTCAGCGCCGGCGGGAGGCGCTCGAGCGCTTCACCCAGAAGCTGGCCGACCAGGCTCGCTCCACGGGTACGGCCCAGGTGCTCGAGCCGATGTCGGCCGCCGACCGCAAGGTGGTCCACGACACGGTCAACGAGATCGAGGGGGTCCACACGACCTCTGAAGGCGAGGATGCACGGCGTCACGTCGTGATCGTCCCCGACGAGGGCTGACCGGACGGGCCCGGGCTGGGAACGGGCCGAGGAGCGGGGTCCGGTGACCGGACCCGACCGGTTGGTCGGCGTCCTCGAACGGGCGCGGGCGGTCGGGCTGCTCGGGCCGGGCCCGGTGGAGGTCCACCTGGCCCACGCCGAGGCGCTGGTGTCGCTGTTGGGCCGGATCGGCGTCGCGCCGCGGGTGGCGCTGGACTTGGGCAGTGGTGGCGGCGTTCCCGGTCTCATCCTCGCGCTGGGGAGTCCCTCGAGCCGCTGGACGTTGCTGGACGCCGCTGCCCGCCGCACGGCGTTCCTCGAGGCAGCGGTCCGCGAGCTCGAGCTGGACGACCGGGTGCAGGTGGTCCAGGGCCGAGCCGAAGTGGTGGGTCGGGACCCCCAGCATCGAGGACGGTACGACCTGGTGACCGCTCGGTCGTTCGGCCCCCCGGCGGTGACCGCCGAGTGTGGCGCGCCGCTGTTGCGGGTCGGGGGGTGGCTTGCGGTGAGCGAGCCACCGGAGCCGGCACCGGAGCGCTGGCCGGCCCGGGAGTTGGCGGAGCTGGGCCTGGAGGTGGTGGCGCAGGACTCGTGGATGCTGGCGCAGCAGCAGATGGCGGCCCCTGAGCAGGTGCCTCGGCGCGATGGCATCCCCCGCAAGCGGCCACGGTGGTAGCTGTTTCACGTGGAACGCGCTCCTCGTGAGCGCCAGCGACGTTTCACGTGAAACACGCCGGATCCCGGACTGCCGAGGTGGACTGTTCCACGTGAAACGCCCGCGATCGGACCGCATGCTTGACCTGGGCTCGTTCAGCGGGAAGGATGAGAGGATCCTCGGACCGGCGAGCTCGCCGGTGAGACCGAGCCTGCCGACCCAGGAGACCCTCTATGCCCCGACCCCTGCCGCGGGTCATCGCCTTGGCGAACCAGAAGGGCGGGGTGGGTAAGACCACCACTGCTGTGAACCTCGGAGCCTGCCTCGCCGAGCTGGGCTACCGGACCCTCATCGTGGATCTCGATCCGCAGGGCAATGCCAGCACCGGACTGGGGATCGATCCCCGATCCATCGAGATCTCGATGTACGACGTGCTCCTCCACGGCACCCCATTGGAGGACACCGTCGAAGCCTCATCGGTGCGCAACCTCTTCGTGGCGCCCGCCAACCTCGATCTCGCTGGTGCCGAGATCGAGCTGGTTCCGGCGTTCAGCCGGGAGACCCGCCTTCGAGAGGCCATTGGTGCCATCCGCGACCAGTTCGACTACATCCTCATCGATTGCCCGCCATCACTCGGTCTGCTGACCGTGAACGGGCTGGCCGCTGCTGAGGAGGTCATGGTCCCCATCCAGTGCGAGTACTACGCGTTGGAGGGATTGGGGCAACTGCTCCGCAACGTCGACCTCGTGCAGAAACGGCTCAACCCGGGCCTGGAGCTGTCGGGGATCATCCTCGTGATGTACGACGCTCGCACCAAGCTCTCCGATCAGGTGGCGGCCGAAGTGCGAGAGCACTTTGGCGACACCGTGTTCCGTCAGATGGTGCCTCGCACGGTGCGGCTGTCGGAGGCACCATCGTTCGGGCAACCGATCATCGCGTTCGATCCCTCCTCACGAGGTGCGATCGCCTACCGTGAACTTGCCAAGGAGGTCAGTGGTGGCTCGGCGTAGCGGACTCGGGAAGGGCCTCGGCGCCCTGATCCCGAATGATGTCGTCGGGGACAGCGGTGCGACCCTGCGCGAGCTCCCCCTGGCGTCGATCGAACCCAACCGGTACCAGCCCCGGGATTCGTTCGACGAGGAAGCACTGGTCACCCTGACCAGCTCGATCCGCGAACTGGGTGTGCTCCAACCCATCCTGGTGCGCCCGGTCGGCGACGAGCACTTCGAGCTGATCGCGGGGGAGCGGCGCTGGCGGGCCGCCAAGCGAGCCGGTCTGCCCACCATCCCCGCGGTGGTCCGCGAGGCCGACGACGAGGGCTCGCTCGAGCGGGCCCTCGTCGAGAACCTGCACCGGGAGGATCTCAACGCCATCGAGGAGGCGGCGGCCTACCAGCAGCTCATCGACGAGTTCGAGCTGACCCAGGACCAGGTCGCGTCGCGGGTCGGCAAGAGCCGCTCGGCGGTGGCCAACGCCTTGCGCCTGTTCCAGCTCCCTCCGGCGATCCAGAAGCTGATCATCGAGGGGCGGCTCTCGGCTGGTCACGCCCGGGCGCTGCTCGGCAGCCCGGACCGCACGTTCCAGGAGGGCCTGGCCCGTAGGGCGGCCGATGGTGCGATGACGGTCCGCGATGTCGAGGAGGCGGTCAGGGTCAAGGGCGAGGGCGGAGCCGACGGCGCCGACGGCGGCGGTGCGGACGCTCCTGGCTCATTGGGCGGGCGGCGGCTGCGACCGCCGGGCTTGTTGGAGCTCGAGGAGCTGCTGTCGGAGCACCTCGACACCCGGGTGCGGGTCAGCATGGGCGCCAAGCGGGGCAAGGTGGTGGTCGAGTTCGCCACGCTCGAGGACCTGGAGCGGATCTACCGCGCGATGACCGAGCCACCCGAACCCACGGTCGAGGGTTGAGCCGGGCTGATCGGCTGAATCCTCGACCTCTGCCTTATCCACAGCCTGTGGTCAACCCTGTGGGTTGTGCCTCAACAAGGGGTTGAGCCCACTGCCCACCAGCTCCCCAGCTGGAGCCTGACGCGACTCGACCCCGGCATCGAGCCGGGGTCGAGTGCAGAGGTGGGTGATGGCGGAACCGAGCCGCCGGCTCAGAGGTGGTCGGAGATCTCGGCGAGGATCTGGCTCTTGCCGCGGGCGCCGGTGAGGCGTGCCGCCGGCTCGCCGTCCTTGAAGAGGATCAGGGTGGGAATGCTCATGACCTCGAAGCGCCGGGCGATGCCGGGGTGCTCGTCGACGTTGAGCTTGCCGATGCGAAGCTTGCCCTCCTGCTCGGCGCCGAGCTCGTCGAGGATCGGAGCGATGACCTTGCACGGTCCGCACCACTCGGCCCAGAAGTCCACGAGGACGGGCTCGTCGGAGGCACCGATCTCTTCGTCGAAGGTGGCCTCGGAGAGGGTGACTGATGCTGACATGGGGTGTGGTTCCTTCCGTCGGGCGAGGCGAGGTGCGTCGCTGGTGGTCAACAGTTGCGCGCCGACCGGCATTCCCGGCCGCGGCCGCGGGTGGTCAGTGTCCCTGGGCCTCGAGCCAGCGCTCGGCGTCGATCGCTGCCATGCACCCGGTCCCGGCGGCGGTGATGGCCTGGCGGTAGGTGTCGTCCTGGACGTCGCCGGCGGCGAAGACGCCGTCCACGTTGGTGCGGGTCGTGCCTGGCTCGGTGATGAGGTAGCCGTTCTCGGCCATGTCGAGCTGGCCGACGAACAGATCGGTGTTGGGCTTGTGCCCGATCGCCACGAACAGGCCCCTGAAGGGGTGGACGCTACGTTCGCCAGTGGGGAGGTGCTCGATCTCGAGGCTCTCGAGGGTGGACTCGCCGTTGATGCCCACCACCACCGAGTCCCACATGAACTCGATCTTGTCGTTGGCGAACGCCCGTTCCTGCATGATCTTCGACGCTCGGAGCTCGTCGCGGCGGTGGATCACGGTGACCTTCGAGGCGAACCTGGTGAGGAACAGCGCCTCCTCCATGGCCGAGTCGCCACCACCCACCACGGCGATCTCCATGTCTCGGAAGAAGAAGCCGTCGCAGGTGGCACAGGTGGACACGCCGTGGCCGATCAGGCGGTACTCGTCCTCGATGCCGAGCATCAGCGACTGGGCGCCGGTCGAGATGATCGCCGAGCGGGCCCGGAAGGTGGGCTCGGGTGTGTCGGGATCGCCGATCCAGATCTCGAACGGTCGGGTCGAGAAATTGACCCGAGTCACCTTCTCGGTGAGGATCTCGGCCCCGAACCGTTGGGCCTGTGCCCGGAAGTCCGCCATCAGTTGGGGACCCATCACGCCCTCGGGGAACCCGGGGTAGTTCTCGACGTCGGTGGTGAGCATGAGCTGGCCACCGGGCTGGTCGCTGGTGGATGACGGTTCGCCTTCGATGACCAGCGGTGCCAGGTTGGCCCGACCGGTGTAGATGGCTGCGGTCAGTCCGGCTGGGCCGGACCCGATGATGATGACGTCGTGGACGTCGGTGGGTGACATTGCTGCTCCGAACGAGGTGGGAAGGGCAAGGCTGGAGGTACCAGAGGAACAACCCCCATACCCCGGGAGGTATTCCCCTCAGGCCGCGCCGGCGGTCCGGCGCGACCAGCAGATGAAGCCGGCCAGGGTGAACACGCCGCCGAGCAGCAGGTATGCCGACCACACCTCACCAGGAAGATAGGCGTCGAGCATGCGGATGGCGAGGATCACGACCAGCACGACGGCGGTGATGGCCACCACCGTGATGAGCAGCCCGTAGACGATCGCCCGGGCGACCTTGAGCAGCGGCTCGACGGCCCGGTCCCGGACCGTGCCCACCACATCGACCACCGCGTCGGCGGCCTGGGCGGGCCAGTCGCCGGTGAGTGCTGCTGCCGCACCCGACCCCGTCGTCCGCGTCGCGGGTCCGGATCTCTCACCCGAGGTCTCCTCCCGCTCGGGCCGTGCCGAGGGCGCGGGTGGCGCACTGCCCGGGTCGGGTGCGGCTGCGGGCTGGTCTGGCTGTCCGTTCTCAGACATGGCAGTGAGCCTAACGGGCCCGAGCCGGCCATGGCCCTGGCGGCGTCCAGGTGTTGGTGGCGCCAGGGCCGGTCAGGGGAGCTCGACCGGCGCGCACGTACCCGTCTCGACGACAACGACGATCGGCTCGCCCGCGGCGTCGATGCCGGTGATCACGACGACGGCAGTGTCGTCGATCAGTGCGTCGAAGACCTCGAAGGGAGGTTGCAGCTCCGCCGGCCAGGTCCCACCGGGGCCAGCCGGACACTCGGGCACCAGTTCGGCCAGGTCGTCGTGGGCGCCGAACGCGCTCGTCGCGGTGCTGGTCGTCGTCGTGGGGTCCGCGTCGGCGGTTCCCGGCTCGTTCAGCCTCTGGGGCAGGGCGCCGGCGAGCTCGTCGGCGGTGTCGAAGCTCCCCAACCACTGCCGAGCGCCCAGGTCGGCATCGCCGTCTCCCCCGTCGTCGCCCGGCGGGGCAGCCTCCTGCTCGGCGTCGGGGGCCCGGGCCCCCTCGTCGGCCAGCGATCCGGCGTCGTCGCCCGCCTCGCCCCCGTCGGCCTCGGTCGTCTCGAGGTCGGCGGTCGCGGAGTCGTCGTCGCTGCCACCACCGCTGAGCAGGACCGGCACGACGGCGAGGGCCAGGAGCACGACCACCGCGGCCGAACCGATGCCGACGCCCAGTCCGCTCTGCCACCACCGTGGCGAGGTCCGCGGTGGCGCCGGCCCGGCCCCCGCGTCGTCGATCGCCCGGTCGACCAGCCGGTGGGCGGTGAGCTCGTCGAGTGGCGCGACCGGCTCGGCCACCGCCGTGCTGACCCCGCGCAGCTCCGTCAATCGACGTGCGAGCTCGGGGTCGCTGGCGACCCGCGCCCGTTCGGCGTCGGTGGCCTCGCCATCGAGCACGGCGGAGACGATCTCGTCGTCGGGAGAGGGGGGAAGGTCGGTCATGGTTCAGAGGTAGGACGCTGGTCGGTGGGGTGCTGGTTCCCGGCGTCTGGTGGGGCCAAGGTCCGGGCCAGCGCTGCTCGACCACGGGCGATCCGGGACCGGACCGTGCCCGGTGGGATCTCGAGCACCTCGGCGATCTCCGCGTAGTCCAACCCGAGCTGGTCCCGCAGCACCACGGGCGCGCGGAACTCCTCGGCCAGCTCCGAGAGGGCGTGGTCCAGCTCCGATCGGTCCACGACGGTCTCGGCCATCGACGGCCGTGAGTCGGCCCGGGCGGTGATGGCCTCGGCGGTGTGGGGTTCGAGGCCGGTGGTCGGCCGGCGGCCGCGCCGGCGCAGCTCGTCGAGGCAGGCGTTGGTGGCCACCCGGTAGCTCCAGGTCGAGAAGGCGCTGCGATGGTCGAAGCGCGGGAGGCCTCGCACCACCGCGATCAACGCCTCCTGGGTGGCGTCGAGTGCATCGGCGTCGTTGCCGGCGAGGCGGCGACAGATCGCGTAGATGCGGTCCTGGTGGCGGCGCAGCAACCGGTCCAGCGCGCGCCGATCCCCGGCCTTGGCCGCTTCGATGAGCGCTCGGTCGTCGGTGGCGTCGGTGATCCACGTGACGCTAGTTGCGTCAGGTTCCCCGGACGGTGACGTCGGCGATCTCCATCTGCAGCGCGTCCGGGGGACCGTCCCCGAGGTCGGTGATCCAGATGAGCACCGCACGACCGGCCGTGGGTTCGACCTCGATCACCTCCTCGCCCTGGGGGACCGCGTCGCGGGACCCCACCGGCGCTCCCCACCCGTCGAGACCCGTCGGCCGGTCGGTCTCGGACGAGACGTAGATCTCCGCCGCCCAGGAGCTCGTGGGCGAGGCGATCTCGACCTGGTGGATCGTCGCCTCGCTGTCGAGGACCACGACCAGCCCCACTCCGTCCTTGTCCGCCCAGGTGGACACGTCGTAGAACTCGGTGCGCCAGGCGGTGTCGGGGTCGGGATCGATCGCTCGGCCCGCCTCCGCGTCGTTCTCGCCGTCGGCGCCGATGGGGTCGAAGGCGAGGGCCTGCGAGAGCGATATCGGCTCCACGCTGTCGCTGGTGCCCGCCGAGGAGGCCACGACCTCGCGGGCGCGGTCGAAGAACTGCTTGCCGGTCTCGGTGCGGCCGATGAGCACGCCGGCCAACGCCAACGCCAGTCCAACGACCGCCACCAGCGCAGCGGGCACCAGCCACCGGCGTTCGCTCCTGGCGAAGGAGTCGGGCTCGGCAGCAGCTGCCGCCAGGGGAGCGACGATGGTGTGGTCGGCGCCCGCTGCGCTGGTGTCGTCGTCGGACTCGACACCGAGGATCTCGGTCCGGAACGCTTCGGCGGTGGGTGGTCGCTGGTCGGGATCGCGAGCGAGGGCCGACATGGTCACCGCGTCGAGCGCCTTGGGGACCGACGGGCGCACCTGGCGCGGCCGCAGCGGTTCGCGGTGGAGGCGAGCCAGTGCCATCGCCGCGTCGGAGTCCCCCTCGAAGGGCACCTTCCCGGTGAGGCACTCATAGAGCACGATGCCCAGGGAGTAGATGTCGGTGCGCGGATCGACGGGCCCACCCTCGACCTGTTCGGGTGCCAGGTACTTGGCGGTGCCGATCATGGTGCCGGTGTTGGTGAGATCGGCGCCGCCCGCCTTGGCGATCCCGAAGTCGGCCACCTTCACCCGACGGTCGTCGCACAACAAGATGTTCGCCGGCTTCACGTCACGGTGGACGATCCCGGCGGCGTGGGCGATCGCCAGCGCCTGGGCGACGCCGGCAGCGACGTCGATCGCGTCCTGGTGGTCGAGCGCCCCCCGCTGGTCGAGGAAGTCGCGGAGCGTGATGCCGTGCACGAGCTCCATGACGATGGCGTTGATCCCGTCGTCGGCCACGGTGTCGTAGATGGCCACGATCGACGGGTGCGTGAGTCGTGCGGCGGCCACCGCTTCGCGCCGGAACCGGTCGACCAGCACCTCGTCAGACGCGAGGTGTGGGTGAAGGATCTTGACCGCCACCTCACGTCCCAGCACCTGATCGGTGGCCCGGCGGACCTGGGCCATCCCCCCGGACGCGATGACCGATCCGATCACGTAGCGGCCGCCGAGCAGGCGTCCGTCGAGATCGGCCGAGGCGAACGGGGAAGGGGTCACGTGCTCGGGCACCGTCCCAACGGTACCGTGCGGTAGCGACCTCCCGGAGGCGGCCCGGCCGCCCGAGCGGGGCCGGTGTCGTCAGTCCGCGGTGTCAGTCCGCGGTGAGGAAGCAGGCCCCGATGACCCGGGGCCCTCCGTGGGCCCCGATGACCGCACCGATCAGCCCGACCCGGATGTCGCTGCGGTCGTACCTGGGGGCCAACAGCTCGAGGAAGGCGTCGATGTCGGGGGCGTCGCCGTGCATGATGGCCAGGTCCTCCACCTGGTCGTGGGCCAGAACCTGGTCCGCGAGCCACTGCATCGCCTTCTTGCGGGTCCGGGGCTTGCCCGCCTCCTCGACCTCGCCCGAGGAGATGTCGATGGCCGGCTTGACCGACAACATCGAGCCGAGCAGGGCCTGGGCGCCACCGATCCGGCCACCCTTCTTGAGGTTGTCGAGGGTGTCGAGCACGCCGATGACGTGGGTGCGGGGAACCATGGCTTCGACCAGCGACACCACCTCGTCGGCCGAGGCACCGTCACGGGCAGCGCGGGCGGCGTGCAGGACCTGGGTGCCGAGACCGGCGGTGATCGAGCGCGAGTCGATGGTGCGGATGTCGGCACCGTCGATCGCCGCCGCAGCCGTCCGAGCCGAACCGATGGTGGCCGACAGCGATTCGGACAGGTTGATGCACACGATGGCATCGGCGCCGTCGTCGAGCAGGCGGCGGAACACGGCGTCGAAGGCCCCCGGTGCCGGAGCAGCGGTCTCGGGCAGCTCGGGTGAGGTGGCCATCGTGGCGTAGAAGTCGGTGGCGCTCAGCTCGCTGCGGTCGACGAACTCCTTCTCGCCGAAGCGGATGCTGAGCGGCACGATCTCGATCCCGAGCTCGTCGGCCTCGCTGGGGGCGAGGTCGCACGAGCTGTCGGTGACGATGCGGACTCCGGCCATGGTGGTCCTCCCCCGGGTTCGGTGTCGCCATGACCCTACCGTGAGGGTCAGGTCGCCGCCGCGTCGCGGTGGGCGGCCCGTGCGCGTCGCGCGGTGCGGACCCACCAGACTCCCAGCACCAGGATCGCCGCGATGGAGATGGCCAGCCCCAGGCCCGACACCGCCGCTGAGCGGATGGTGTAGCGGGCCGTCGCGAGCTCGGTGCGCCCGTCGGGGCTCTCGACCACGATCTCGAGCGGGAACGCTCCCGACGCCCGTGCCCTGACCCCGACCTCGACGGTGCTCGTCCCCGGGGGAAGCGGGATCTCGAGCGACTCGCCGTCGATGAACTCCAGCTTGTCGCTGTCGAGTCGGATGGTCGCGACCGCGGGCCGATCGCTGGCGTTGGTCAGGGTGAGTGGGATGGTGCCGGAGCGGGCGGGCAGGGTGATCGCCCGTCGCTCGGGCAGGCCGATGGCGTCGAGCAGCGTCTCCATCTCCACTGCGATGGTGAAGAGGTAGTCGTCGCGGTCGCGCTGGGTGAGCGCTCGCGAAGGAAGCACCGCCAGGAGGTCCTCGAAGCGCGCGGTGAGCTCGTCGCTGTCGGGGAACACCGAGGTGAAGGTGTCGATGGACAGACGGGTGAGGTCGAGGTCCAGGCGAAGGCCGCCGAGGTCTCGGGGCGAGGTGTCGGTGGCGAGGCGACCGGCGGGATCTGTCCGGTCGCCGCCGTCGCCGCTGCCGGTGTCGGGCGGCGTGGCTCGCAGCGCCTCGCTCGCCGTCACGGCATCGAGCAGGGGAGCGTCGGCGAGTCCCGTGCTCAGGGTCTCGACGAACACCGGGTCGATGGCATCCGGGTCGATCATCAGCACCACCGGATGTGTCGGTCCGTCGTCGAAGGTGTCGATGGCGAGGTCGACCAGGAGGTGTTGGGCATCGAGTCGGGGATCGCCGGTCGATCCCTGGTGCTGCTGCCGCAGCGGGTCGGTGGCGAGGGCGGTGACCGTTCCGGCAGCACCGGCCTCGAGGGTGAACGGCCCGCCACGACCGAGCGAGGGGTCGGCGAGCAGCGTGTGGTGGACGATCACCTGGCTGATGCCGCGCTCGGCGAGCGCGGCGAGCCCGCGGGTGGTGAGGGATCGGTTGGCCACCCACAGGTCTTCGTGGACCTCGACGCCGAGTCGGCTCTCGAGCGTGGCGGCACCGTGCTCGAGCTGGCGGTCGAGGTCGGCGTCGAGTCCCGCGCGGGCGAACCCGGCGAGATCGACGTCGACATAGGTCGTCGCCGGCAGGCCTCCGGCAGCGGCGAGATCGGAGAGGTCGCTCACGAGGATGTCGTCGAGCGATGCTCCGGTGGCGCTGAGGGCGGCGACCGTCTCGGGTCTGGGAGCGACGAGGACGGGTTGGTCGGGGCCGGCGTTGAGGGCGGTGACGGCCGCGGTCCAGGAGGCCCTCACCGCGTCGTCGACCTGTGCGCTGCCGTCGGCGAGATGAGAGGGATCGGCGTCGAGCGGGGCGACGAGCACGACGTCGGTGGTCGAGTCGGGGAGCTCACGGGGGAGCCGGACGACGTGGGTGACCATCCCTCCGAGGTAGGTGCGGTCGGTGTCGTGGACCGTGATGGCGACGGGGTGGATTCCGGCGGCGAAGATGGCGAGGCGTTCGGGTTCATCGGGGTCTTGGGGTTCGGACCGGATGGGGATCCGCGCCGCGATCGGGTTCGGATCGGAGGTGGGGTCGAGCTCGCTCACCGTGCCCAGCTCGATCGGTGGGTCGGTCAGACGTCCGCCCAGGCGGTCACGGGAGAGGGTGTCCTCGAAGTCGGCTCGGATCCGTTCGCTGCGGAGCGGCTCGTGGACGGTCGCCTCGACGGTGGCGTCGTCGGGAATCTCGCCGTCCAGTTGGAAGCGCACGACGATCTCGCCGTCGGGATCGACCCAGGTGGTCTGGTCGACCAGGGTCACCTGAACGGGTTCGTCGGGTCCGGGGTCTCGTTGGGCCGACGAAGGCGTGGCTGTGGCGAGCGACCAGAGCAGCGTGGCGGTCGCGACGGCGAGGGCCGCAGCGGCGAGGGTGACCGACCCGCGGTCCGGGACAGGGCGTGGGGTGACCGAGTTCACGCTGTCTCGAACCGGTAGGAGAGCACGGCCAGCCCATCGGGGCGCGGCGTGAAGCCGAGGCGTCGGTAGAGAGCGAGGGCGGCGGCGTTGGCCTCCTGGGTGTTCACCGTGACCGAGTGTGCACCACGTCGGCGGAGCCATCGGAGCGAATCGACGACCAGCGCGGTGCCCCAGCCCCGACCTTGCTCATCGGGACGCACGGCGAGTCGCTGCAGGTAGCCGCGGGAGCCGGCCCGGCCCGTGATCGCGTAGCCGACGACCTCGGCTCCGGCGGTGACCCTCAGGCGGCTGGTGGGCGTGGCCCGGCGGGCGTCGTCGAACCGTAGCCGGTCGAGTTGCCAGAACGGCTCGAACGCGGCGGCGTCGACGGCGAGGATGGCGGCGAGGTCCCGCCGTCGTCCCCGACGCAGCCGACCTCCCGACGGTGCCTCCGGCAGGCGGTCGAGACTCCGGGCGAGCAGGTGCAGCCGCTCGTGCACCTCGAAGCCGGCATGCAGGTAGCCGTACTGCTCCTGGGGAGCGAGCGCGCTGGTGATGACCGACCGGTACCCGCGGCGGTGGACGAGCTCGAGTCCATGGCGAACGGTCTGGGCCGTGGGGGGTCGGCCCGCGACGGCGGGGGCGAGCTCGGCGATGGTCGGATCTCCCCGCCACGGTGCAAGCCGCAGATGGTCTGATCCCCACTGGAGGTGTTCGTAGTGGCGCATGCGCAGTTCGGGGACAACGGCGGGCGGGGCGCTCGGCGCGTCGGTTCGAGGATAGGGCGACACACTCAGAGCGAGTGGTCAGCGCGGCGACAGCTAGCGTGAACAGCGGTGACCATCCTCTTCGCGACCCATCCGCGGTTCTACGAGCACGACACCGGGACCTGGCACCCCGAGCGCCCCGCCCGTCTCGACGCGGTGCTGGCCGGGCTCGCCCACCCGATCCTCGACGGAGCGGTCGAGCGGTTCGAGCCGAGAGCCGCCACCCACGAAGAGGTGGCGCGAGTTCACCCGCACGGCTACCTCGAGGCGCTGGAGCGGTTCTGTGCTGCGGGGGGAGGAGACATCGACGGCGACACCGTGGCGGTCACCGAGTCGTGGGACGCGGCGCTGCACGCGGCGGGAGCGGGGCTCGATGCGGTCGAGCGGCTCGACCGGGGCGAGGCCGACGCCGTGTTCTGCGCGGTGCGGCCGCCGGGGCACCACGCCACCATCGACCGGGCCATGGGGTTCTGCCTGCTGTCCAACATCGCCATCACCGCCGCGGCGCTGGCCGACCGCGGCGAGCGCGTGCTGATCGTGGACTTCGACGCCCATCACGGCAACGGCACCCAGGCGGTGTTCGATGCCGATCCCCGGGTCCTGTACATCTCGTTCCACGAGCACCCGCTCTATCCCGGCACCGGCGATCTGCACGAGATCGGAACGGGTGGGGCCAAGGGGACCACGATCAACTTCCCCGTTCCCAGGGGGACCACCGGTGACGTGATCCGCGCCGGGATCGAGGTGGTGGCGGCGCCCAGGATCGCCGAGTTCGGTCCTACCTGGCTGTTGATGTCGGCCGGCTTCGACGCGCACCGCAACGATCCGTTGACCTCGATGGGCCTGTCGTCGGGCGACTTCGCCGACATCACCGCCGATCTGCTGGCCTTCGTCCCGCCCGGACGCCGGCTCGCCTTTCTCGAGGGCGGCTATGACCTCACCGCGCTCACCGACTCGACCACCGCCTGTGTCGCCGCGCTGGCCGGTGAGGTCGTGCACCCTGAGCGCCCCACCAGCGGCGGGCCGGGGCGCAACGTGATCGACGACGTCGCCCTGGTGCACCTGGGCTGACCGTCTCGAACCGGGGTCGGGGCGGGGATCGGCCTTCGTCTCCTCCGATCAGTCCCGGTAGTGTTGGTCCGCTGTGATCCCCCCACGCTGGCAACCGGTCCTCGACGAGTCACGCCCCGTCGCCGAGCGCTTCGCCGCTGCCGGCAAGCGGATCTACCTGGTCGGTGGCATCGTACGGGACCTGCTTCTGGGCAAGGAGCTGCGTGAGCCCGACTTCGACTTCACCACCGACGCCCGGCCCGAGGAGACCAAGCAGTTGCTCGACGGGTTCGCCGAGGCCGTCTGGGACCAGGGCGAGCGGTTCGGGACCATCGGCGCCAAGGTCGGTGGACGCACCTTCGAGATCACCACCCACCGGGCCGATGCCTACCGGCCGGACTCGCGCAAGCCGCAGGTGGAGTTCTCCGACGCCATCGAGGCCGACCTGTCGCGGCGTGACTTCACGGTCAACGCCATGGCCCTGTCGCTGCCCGAACCCGAGCTGGTCGACCCCTACGGCGGTGCGAACGACCTGGCCCAGGCCAGGTTGCGCACACCGAGTGGTCCCCAGATCTCCTTCAGCGACGATCCGCTCCGCATGATGCGCGCCGCGCGCTTCATCGCCGGCTACGGCCTCACTCCCGAGGAGGGACTGGTCGAGGCCGTCGTCTCGATGCGCGATCGACTCGAGATCGTGGCCGCCGAACGCATCCGTGACGAGCTCGACAAGCTGCTGGTGGTCGACGATCCCTCCGCTGGGTTGTGGTTCCTCGTCGACACCGGTCTGGCCGACCTGTTCCTGCCCGAGCTGAGCGCCATGCGACTCGAGCAGGACCCGATCCACCGTCACAAGGATGTGTTGGCCCACTCGATCGCGGTCACCGCCAAGACCCGTCCTGAGCGGATCGTGCGCTTGGCGGCGCTGCTTCACGACATCGGCAAGCCCAGGACCCGATCCATCGGCGAGCACGGGGTCTCGTTCCACCACCACGAGGTCGTCGGTGCCCGCATGGCCCGCAAGCGGATGGCCGCGCTGCGGTACTCCAACGGTGACATCGACGCGGTGGCCCGGCTGGTCGAGCTGCACCTGCGGTTCCACACCTACAAGATGGGATGGACCGACAGCGCGGTTCGTCGCTACGTGCGCGACGCGGGACCAGAGCTCGACCGGCTGATCGAGCTCACCCGCTGCGACTGCACGACCCGCAACGAGCGCAAGGCGAAGACGCTGGCGGCGCGGATGGACGAGCTCGAGGCCCGCATCGCCGAGCTGCAGGAGCAGGAGGAGCTGGCGTCGATCCGGCCCGACCTCGACGGTCGCCAGGTCATGGACCAGCTCGGCATCGGACCGGGGCCCGACGTGGGCGAGGCGATGAACTTCCTCCTCGACCTGCGGTTGGAGGAGGGCGCGCTGGGAGAGGACGAGGCCCGTCGCCGTCTCGACGAGTGGTGGGCGCAGCGCACGGGCTGAGTGTCCGCATCCACGCGAAGTGGGACTCGCCTGGCAGGTGGGGTCAGCGCGACGGGTCGAGCATCACCTTGAGCACGCCGTCCTCCCGGGCGTCGAAC
>JBKGZW010000092.1:0-11888 GCA_046543225.1 Acidimicrobiales bacterium | reverse complement strand
CGTCTACCACACCAACACCTTCGGACATCTGATCGGCGGGCTCATACACCACGTCACCGGGGAACTGCCCGGTACCGTGCTGCGTGCGGTGGCCGATCCCATCGGGGCCGACCTCTGGTTCGGGGTGCCCGACGAGGAGCACCCTCGCTGCGCCGAGGTGCACTTCGACCTCGCGTCGTCGCCGGCGACCGATGCCACCTCGACCGGTGCCACCTCGACCGATGCCGCCTCGATCGGGGCGGGCGACGAGGCCCAGATGGTGGCGCTGGGCTATGCCAATCCCCCCGGCTACTCGTCGGTGGGTGTGGTCAACACGCCGGAGTGGCGCCGGGCCCAGATCCCCTCCACCAACGGCCACATGTCGGCCCGGGGCGTGGCCCGGTTCTACGCCGAGCTGCTCGCCGGTCGGCTCATCAGCGACGACCTGTTGGCCGAGGCGATCACTCCCCAGGCCTCGGGTCCGTGTCCGGTGCTCGGCCAGGACGTCACCTTCGGGCTCGGCCTGCAACCGTGGACCGAGCAACGCCCCTTCGGCCGCAACCCCGGCGGCTTCGGTCACTACGGCTCAGGAGGAGCGCTCGGCTTCGCCGACCCGACCGCCGAGGTCGCCTTCGGGTACGTGATGAACCACGTGATCCCCCGCTGGCAGAGCCCCCGCAACCGCGCCCTGGTCGACGCGCTCTACGCCTGCCTCTGAGCCCGCAACCGCTCGGCTCAGCGGGGGTCCGCTCGGTTCTGGGTAGCTGGGCGGGCGCCGGACGGCCGCTCACCTGCCGAGTTGCTCAGGACAGGGGTCGCAGGATCAGGGCCAGCTCGTCGGGGAGCATCCACCGCAGCCGGTCCTGCTCCATCGCCGGTCGCCACTGCTCGTCGATCAGGGTCGCCAGCAGGGTGAGGACCTCCTCGACTTCCTCCTCGCCGTCGCCGTCCTCGGCGTCGCCGTCCTCTCCTTCGCCGCTGGGAGCGGGAGTGCTCAGGTCGCCCAGCCGCACCGTCACCCCCCAGCTGATCACGCCGGGGTGGGGAAGCTCGTCGGGCTCGGCGAAGCGGTGGTCGAGCGCGTACCCGAGCACCTGATCGGTCCGGCTCGACAGGACCGACAAGGCGTCGGAATCGACCCGTTCGGCGTCGTCGCCGGGGGCCAACGGGGTCTGGTCGATCATCACGATCCGTCCCGTCGCCAGGTCCGAGCAGGGATTCCCCTCCGTCCACCCCGACCGCCACGGCGCGGTGAACGCACCGGTGCCGTAGGCGTGGGTGGGTTCGGCCAGGCCCACCTCGACACACACCGGCGACACCTGGCCGACGACCTGATGCAGGTCGAGCACGCTCAGCACCGCCATGGCGTCGTCGATGCTCTGGCGACTCGGACCGTCGGGGCCGTGCGGATCCGCCATCGGGGCCAGCCCCGACACCGTCGTCGGACGGCGATCGCAGTCATCGAGCGCGTCGTGGGCGCGGAACGCCTCGCCGATGGACCGGGCATGAATGCCGATGCGGTGGCCCGCCGCCTCGAGCTCGTCGAGCACCTCGGGCTCGAGCGCGCACAACGCCGCCGCCGGTCCGTAGGCAAGCTCGACGCTGGCCGGCACCCCCGCGTCGCGCAGCAGGTCGCCGAGGCGTCGGAGCCGACCGGCGATCGCCTCGGTCTCCTCAGGGTCAACGCCAGTGAGCTCGGACCCCGCATAGGGACTCCAGCTGGTGTCGCCCCTGACCACCACCGAGAACACCGCGTGCACCGGCGGCGGTTCGGGTTGTCCGTCGTCGTTCGTGCCACCGGTGACGGGAACGAACGCGGGCGGTCCGTCGACAGTTCCCGTGTCCTCGGTGGTCGAGGTGGTGCCATCGGTGCTCGCCTGCTCGTCGCCGCCCGTGCCACAGGACCAGGTCACCAGCACCAGCGCGAGCAGGACGGCGGTCGCGATGGCGAGGCGTCGGCGGACAGGTGTCACGGCGTGAGTATGGTGCCCTGCGTCGATGGGGGCACGCCGGGGCCCTACCCTGACCATCCATGTCCGAGTCCACGCTGGTCCATCTCGACCGGGGTGACGACGGTGTGGCCGTCGTGCGCCTCGACCACCCCAAGGTCAACGCCCTGTCCACCGCCCTGCTGGCCCAGCTGCGGGAGATCGCCGGCGAGCTGACCGTCGACCCGCCGGGAGCGGTCATCGTCACCGGTGGTGACCGGCTCTTCGCGGCCGGCGCCGACATCTCCGAGTTCGGCGGGCCCGACGAGGCCCGTGAGGTCGGTGGCGCGTTCCGCGACGCGCTCGACGCCGTTGCCGCCATCCCACGGGCCACCATCGCCTCGGTGTCGGGGTTCGCGCTCGGAGGAGGGTGCGAGCTGGCCCTCGCCTGTGACCTCCGCGTCGCATCGGAGCGGGCCGTGTTCGGCCAGCCCGAGATCCTGCTGGGCATCATCCCCGGTGGCGGCGGCACCCAGCGCCTGACCCGTCTCGTGGGGCCGGCCAGGGCGAAGGACCTGATCTTCACCGGCCGGCAGGTGAAGGCCGCCGAAGCCCTGGCGATGGGCCTGGTCGACGAGGTGGTGGCACCCGACGACCTCGAGGTGCGCACCCGCGAGAAGGCCGCGGAGCTGGCCCGTGGCGCGGTGGTGGCCCAGGGACTGGCCAAGGCAGCGATCGACCAGGGGCTCGACACCAGCCTGTCGTCCGGGTTGGGCATCGAACAGCACCGCTTCGTCGAGGCGTTCGACACCCACGACGCCCGCATCGGCGTGGCATCGTTCCTCGAGCACGGCCCCGGCAAGGCCGCGTTCGAGGGCCGGTAGCGTCAGCTCGTGGACCAGACGCCGCCTCGCTCCTGCGCCTTCCATCCCGACCGTCGCGCCGGGGTGGGGTGCCAGCGCTGTGGACGGCCGATCTGTCCCGACTGCATGCACACCGCCTCGGTGGGGTTCCACTGCCCCGAGTGTGCCAAGACCGGTCGCCAGCAGGTCCACACCATGGCCTCGGTGCGGGCCGGTACCGACCCGATCGTCACCAAGGCGCTCATCGCCGCCAACGTGGTGGCCTTTCTCGCCACCTCGTTCGGTGGCGGCGGCCTCGGCCAGACCGGAGGGTCGCTCTACATCGACGGTCTGCTCATCGGTGGCCGCATCTTCAGCGACGTCGGCTTCATCGGGGTCGACGCCGGCGAGTGGTGGCGCATCGTCACCGGCGGGTTCCTGCACGCCAACCTCATGCACATCGGGTTCAACATGTTCCTGCTGTGGCTGCTGGGGTCCGAGCTCGAGCCCGCCCTCGGCCGTGTGCGCTTCGGGCTCCTCTACGGCGTCTCGCTGCTCGCCGGCTCGTTCGGGGTCCTGCTGCTCGATCCCGTTCAGCCGACCGTCGGCGCGTCGGGAGCGGTGTTCGGGTTGATGGGGGCGTTGCTCATCGCCCAGCGGGCGGTGGGGGTCAACCCGTGGCAGAGCGGCATCGGCGGCCTCGTCGCGATCAATCTGGTGTTCACGTTCCTCGTGCCGAACATCTCGATCGGCGGGCACCTCGGTGGCCTCGTGGGAGGTGCGATCATCGCCGCCCTGTTCATCGAGCTGCCGCGGCGGGTGAAGCTCGGCGACCGGCGCCAGACGGTCATCGTGACCTCGGCCCTGGTGGCGCTCTTCGGGGTGGCGTGCTTCGTCGGTTCGCTGTGGGCCGCGGGCAACTGGGTGGATCAGGCGTTCGGCTGATCGTCCCGGACCGGGTGGTCGCCGCCCCCGGCCGTGCCCTCGATCCGGGCCTTGAGCCGGGCGAGGTTCCTCCGCCAGATCCAGCCCATCACGGGACGGCTCGCGGCCGCTCCGAGCGGGCCTGCCAACCACCAGGGGAACTGCAACCGCTCGGTCCAGGTGAACACCGTGGCGACCTCGCCCAGCGGCTCCAGGGTGAAGACGCCGGTGCCGGTCACCACCCCCACGTGGCGAACGCCCATGCGGCGATCGTCCTCCCACTCGGTGATCTCCATGAGGTCGGTCAACCGGAACGGTCCGACCTTGGTGTCGCACTCGAAGGTGGTGCCGGTGCCGTCGGTGGTGTCGGAGGTGAAGCGGATCGCGACAGCATCGGCCATCCACTCGACGTGGCTCGCGATGTCGCGCACCTCGGCCCAGACCGTCGCCGGTGGAGCGGCGATGGTGACAGCGGTGCGGATCTCGGTCACCGGCTCACCCTAGGCAGCAGTGCGATCGTCCGCACCGGTTCGGGTTCAGCGTCCCACGCTGGCGACGACCTCGGGATGGCGGAGCTGGGCGGCCGCGTTCTCCGGGGAGACGGTGTTGATCAGCACCCCGGTGCCCTGTTCGAAGCCGGCCGCGGTCGAGGTGCGGGGGAGGAGGTGCACGTGCCAGTGGTAGGTGCCACGGGCCTGATGGGGCGCGGTGTGGACCATGATGTTGTAGGCGACGTCACCGAGCACGTGACGCAGCCGGCGCAGTGCGTCGCGCAACGCCCTGCCGACCCCGGTCACATCGAAGGGGTCGGCGTCGGGGGCCCGAGCGGCGTGGGTTCGGGGCAGGATCAGCATCTCGTAGGGTGCGCCGCTCCACCACGGGGCGATCACCACCGCGTGCTCGTCGGCGAGGACGATCCGCTCACCTTCGGCCAGCTCGACCCGGGTGGTGTCGCACAGCAAACACGACGACGGGTGCTCGTCGATGCCGCGGTACTCGTCGTCGATCTCGCCGGGGACGAAGGGGATGCCCAGGAGCTGGGCGTGGGGGTGTTCGAGCGAGGCCCCGGCCTCACGGCCGTAGTTGACGATCGCCTGGGTGTAGGCGATCTCGGGGTGATGGGAGTGATCCTCGAACCGGTCTCTGAGGGCGGCCATCACCAGCGTGATCCGCCTCGAGTCGAGCTGGTCGAGGCGGAGGTCGTGCTCCGGTGCGAACACCAGCACCTCGTGCAGCCCGCTCGCCGGTGCCTGCACGTGCAGAGGGGTGACGTGTTCGATCTGCATGGGCTGGGTGCCGACGAAGGCCGGATAGAGGTTCGGCACCACCCGGACCAGCCACCCGCCGTCGGGACCGTAGGTCTCCAGTGCCGGGGGCGTGGCCTCCTCGTTGCCGGGGCAGAACGGGCAGGGTCGGTCGCCGATCTGTTCGACGTCGAGCACGCGGGTGAGGAAGTCCTGAGGGCGGCTGGCTCTGGCCGCGGCGATGGTGACCCACCGGCCGGTGAGCGGATTGCGCCGAAGCTGGTGGGTCGCCGGCGAGGCCACGTCCCGACGCTAGCGGTCGCCGGACGCGACAGGGGTGAGGCCCGGACCGGTGAGGTCGGGACCTTCGACCGTGGCGCGATCGGGGTGATGGGTCCATGCTGGTGTCCATGAGCACAACCAGAGAGTCGTGGAACGAGGTCGGTGACCGTCTCTCGGCCCTTGGCCTCAAGCTGAAGATGCATGTCGAGGAAGAGGCGTCCGAGCGCGACGAGGGGGACGGCACCCTGGAGCGCCTGCGCGAGTCGATGGAGGAGGTGATCGGGGCCCTTGGCGACGCGTCGCGGGACCCGGCGGTGCGCGAGGACGTCAGAGCCGTCGCCCAAGCACTCGCGAACGCGGCCAACACCAGCGTCGCCGAGATCCGCGCCAGGATCGCCAAGCAGGACTGAGCGAGCGACGAGCGCCGCTGGTCATCTCACCGGGAGGCGACGGGCCGGTATCGGGAGACATGGACCGTGTCGTGTCCCGTGAGCGACGCGCCGGTCCAGTCGCCGTACCGTTCGACCAGCTCCAGGCCCGCTCGGGCGGCCATGGCGTCGAGCTGATCGGGGGTGAGGTAGCGGAGGCGCCAGGGGCGCAGGCGGGTGCCGTCGGCGGTGATGTCGACGTGCTGGCCGGTCACCACCTGGGTGGCCGGGTCGTGCTCGGTCGCGCTCAGCACCACCCGGTCGAGGTCGACCCTGGTGGTGGACAGCCCCCGCTCGACCCGCTCGGGTGGGTCACCCCACACCGTGGTCTCGACCACGAGCGAGCCCCGGGGGTCGAGCAGTGAGCATGCCGCGCTCAGACACGCCTGCTGGCGGTCCTCGCCTGTCAGGTTGAACAAGGTGTTGAACGCGATGAGCACCACCCCGAACGGGCCGTCGACCAAGGCATCGGCCTCAGCCATGTCGCCCTCGTGCACCTCGATGGCGTCGGCCCCGGGCTTGGCCCGCAGCTGCTCCAGCATCGCCGGGCTCGAATCGATGCCGACGACCCGCAGCCCCCGTTCGGCCAGCGGCAGGGCCAGGCGACCGCTGCCGATCCCCAGTTCGAGCACCCGGTCGGTGCCGGTGCCCGCGGCCAGGGCCGCGACCCGGTCGGCGGTCGCGTCCACGTCGGTGATGTCGCCGTACCAGTCGTCGTACACATCTGCGAAGGACTCCCCGTAGTCGGGGGTCGGTGTGGGTTCGTCCATCACCCAAGTTTCGCTCGAAGCAGATGGAGGTAGCCTCCCGAGAGCAGAACTGTTGAGCTTCGACGACGTGAAAGGACCCCTACTGTGGCCTTCGAACTGCCGCCCCTTCCCTTTGCCAAGGACGCCCTCGCCAGCCGTGGCATGAGCGAGGAGACCCTCGACTACCACTACGGCAAGCACCACCAGACCTATGTCAACAACCTCAACGGTCTCGTCGAGGGCACCGAGAACGCCGACATGTCCCTCGAGGACATCATCAAGTCGGCCGAGACCCACTCGGGTCTGTTCAACAACGCTGCGCAGGTGTGGAACCACACCTTCTTCTGGAACTGCCTGAGCCCCACCGGGGGCGGGGAGCCCTCGGGCGATCTGGCCGAGCAGATCAACAGCGCGTTCGGATCGGTGCAGGCCTTCCGCGACGAGTTCACCGACGCCGCCAAGACCCAGTTCGGGTCGGGGTGGGCCTGGTTGGCCCACGACGGCAGCGGCCTCAAGGTCATGAAGACGCTCAACGCCGACACCCCCGTCAACCACGAGGCCAAGGCCCTGCTCACCCTCGACGTGTGGGAGCACGCCTACTACCTCGACTTCCGCAACTCGCGGCCGGGCTTCATCGACAACTTCTTCGACCAGCTCGTCAACTGGGACTTCGTCGCCCAGAACCTCTCCGAGGTCTGATCCCACGAGGCGGCCCCCGACCCAGGCTCTAGCCTGGGTCGGGTGAACGCCTATCTCGATCACGCGGCCACCACGCCGATGCGCCCCGAGGCGCGAGTGGCCATGGCCGAGCTGCTCGACAGCCCGCTCGGCAACCCCACCGGATCGCACCGCGCCGCCCGCGCCGCCCGCAAGGTCGTCGACGAGGCGCGCGACGTCATGGCCGCCGCCTTGGGTTGTGCACCTGGCGAGGTCGTCTTCACCAGCGGTGGCACCGAGTCCGACAACCTCGCGGTGCGGGGTGTCGCCGAGGCGACCGGGCAGGCGGTGCTGTGCTCGGCGATCGAGCACCATGCCGTGCTCGATCCCGTCCACGCCGTCGGCGGGCGCACCCTGCCGGTCGACCGGTGGGGCAGCGTCGACCTCGACGCGCTCGCGGAGATGCTCGATGCCAGCGTGGGCTTGGTGTCGGTGATGCTGGCCAACAACGAGATCGGCGTGATCCAGGATCTGGAGGCGGTCGCCGCGGTGATCGCCGAGCACGCGCCGCACGCCGTGTTGCACACCGATGCCGTCCAGGCCTTCCCCTGGCTCGACGTCGCCGCCCTCGCCGTTCCCGCCCGGCTCGTCTCGATCAGCGCCCACAAGTTCGGAGGGCCCCAGGGGGTCGGCGCCCTGGTCGTGCGCGACCGAACCCCGCTCGTCCCCCAGCAGCTCGGCGGCGGTCAGGAGCGTGGTCTGCGCAGCGGCACCCACAACGTCGCCGGCATCGGTGCGATGGCTGCCGCCGCTGCCGCCGTCATGGCCGACCGGGCCACCACGGTCGAACGGGTGGGGCGCCTGCGCGACCGGCTCGCCGACGGCTTGTCGACCCGGATCCCCGACGTGGTCGAGACCGCGGTCGGGATGGGACCCGACGGACGTCCCGACCGGGCCAACAAGGTGGCGGCGTCCTGTCACGTCTGCATCGACGGCGTCGAGAGCGAGTCGCTGCTGTTCATGCTCGACCAGGCGGGCGTCGCCGCGTCTGCCGCCTCGTCGTGTTCGAGCGGGGCACTCGATCCGTCCCACGTGCTCGCCGCGCTCGGGGTGCCCCGGGACCGCGCCCGCGGTTCGCTGCGACTCTCCCTCGGGGCCACCACCACCGACGCCGAGGTCGATCACGCCGTCGACGCGGTCGTCCACGCCGTCGAGCGGCTCCGGAGCCACCGATGAGGGGCCGGTCGTGAAGGTGATGGCGGCGATGTCGGGCGGCGTCGACTCCTCGGTCGCCGCCGCGCTGGTGCGCGACGCCGGTCACGAGGTGGTCGGCGTCACCCTCAAGCTGTGGGGTGGCGAGTCCGACACCGGCTGCTGCTCGGTCTCCGACGTCGACGATGCCCGTCGGGTCGCTCAGCAGCTCGGCATCGACCATCACGTGTTCAACTTCGGCGACGACTTCACCCGCTTCGTGGTCGAGCCCTACGCGTCCGACCACGCCGCGGGCCGGACCCCCAACCCCTGCGTCGAGTGCAACCGGCACCTCAAGTTCGATCGACTCCTCGACCGGGCCCTGGCGCTGGGGTTCGACGCCGTCGCCACCGGCCACCATGCCCGGATCGCCACCCGGGCCGACGGCTCCCGCCGGGTGGCCCGGGGCGCCGATCCGGCGAAGGACCAGTCCTATGTGTTGCACATGCTCGACCAGGATCAGCTCGCCCGGGTCGTGTTCCCCGTCGGCGATCGCACCAAGGACGACGTACGGGCCCTGGCCGACGAGCTGGGCCTGCGCACCGCCACCAAGCCCGACAGCCAGGACGTGTGCTTCATCACCACCGGCGCGGGTCGAGCCGGGTTCCTCGCCGAGCGCATCGACCTGCACCCGGGAACGGTGGTCGACGGGGCGGGCCAGACGGTGGGCGAGGTGGCCGCGGTCGAGCTCGTCACCATCGGCCAGCGTCGAGGCCTCGGTGTCGCGGGTTCCGGCGACCGCCGCTTCGCCGTGGCGGTCGACGTCGCTCGTCGCCGGGTCACCGTCGGCGACGAGTCCGATCTCTTGTCGGGCACCGTGGCGCTCGATGACCTCCGGTGGGCAGGCGGACCCGTCGACGGGACGGTCGAGGCTCAGGTCTCGGCCCACGGCCGGCCCTTCCCGGGACGAGTCGCCGGTCGCGAGCTGCGATGGGTCGAGCCCCGGCGTCGGGTCGCCCCCGGCCAGTCCGTGGTGTTCTACGAGCACGACGAGGTGGTCGGCAGCGCCATCGCCGCGAGCCCCGCCACGCGCTGAGTCGGCTGCTCAGCGCACGACCAGCGACCGATCGGCAGCCTCGCGCAGCACCTCGCCCGGCCTCGATGGCGTGAACATCACCGCGGTGGCGTGCACCACCTTCGCCTTCGACCTCCGCCTGCGCAGTTCGAGGGTGGCGGCCTCGCGCAGCTGGAGCTCGAGGGCCAGGCCGGGGGCTCCAGCGGTGAGATCGAGCGCGCCCGAGTCGGCGGGGGCGGGGCCGATCGCGGCGATCGTCGGGCTGCGGAACAGATGGGAGACGATCGCGGCGGGATCATGGATGACCACCCCCGCGGGCACCATGACCAGCCAGCGACGCGACAGCTGGTGCAGTGACCGGCAACCGAGCGCCGCCACGGCCAGCCCGACGAGGGTGAGCACCGCCCCGGCGACCCACTGCTCGGCGGCCAGCAGCAGGGGACCGGCCACCGTGCCCGCCACGACCACGACCCAGACGAGCTGCACCGGTCCCAGCAGCAGCACCCCGGGCGGTCGGAGCGCGAAGCGCCGCTCGGCCCCGTAGGCGGAACCGTTCACGAACACGTCGCCGGTCGTGGGAGACAGCGCGATGGTGGTGGTCACCGCCGTCGCCACCACCGCCACCGCGGCCCACGTGACGCCGTCGGCGCCGACCGCGGCCCACATCGCCAGCGCCAACCCCGCGGGAGCCAGGATTCGCACGGTGGTGAGGCCGACGGTGCGCGGCACCAGCACTGCGACCAGTCCTGTGGTCCACGCCGCCCACGCGAGGGTGAGCACCAGGACCTGCACCGCCGTGCTGTGTGGGTCGAGCGCGTCACCCAGGACGGGGTTCAGAGCGATGGGCTGAACCAGCCACGCCACACGGATGGGCCAGGGGCCACCGAAGTCCACGACTCCGAGATTTGCTCATGGGACCCTCCGCTGGCTATTCCAGTAGGGGATCGAGCCGCGATCCGGGGGGACGCAGCACCGCAGCACGAGGGGGAGCAACCGTGGCAACAGCACCGCTGGTCGACGACATGTCCGCTCTCGCGCCCGGAACCGACACGACCATCGGAAGCCTCCCGCACCGCGACCCCGACGAGGCGGTGGCGTTCGTGCTCGCCCGCCAGCACCGGCTTCCTGCCGCTCCATCGCTGCCTCAGCGTTCTGCTCTGGAGTCCATGGTGGCCCAGGCGGCCTGGGGGGTCCCCGGTGTCGTCGTCGCCGACGACGGCTCGCTCGACCTGTGCCTCGATCGCCTCGACCCGCAGTGCTCGCCGGCCGACCCCGACCTCGAGGGCGAACCGTTCCTCACGCTTCGCACCTTCCTCGACGCCGTGCGGGGAAGGACCGAACCCGTCAAGGTTCAGCTCACCGGGCCGGTGACCCTCGGACTCGCACTGCACGCTGCGGGGGCCGACGCGGGCCCGGCCTTCGCCGTCGCCGGCACCGCCGTACGCGCGCGAGCTGCTGGCCTGGTGGCCATGGCCGAGCGCCGGGCGCCGGGCACGCCGCTGGTCGCCTTCCTCGACGAGCCGGGCCTGAGCGGGCTCGTGCATCCCGAGTTCCCCCTCGATCCCGAGGCGGCGATCGACCTCACCTCCGGGGCGTTGGCGGTGCTCGAACGCAGCGCGATCACCGGATTGCACTGCTGCGGACCGACCGACTGGAAGCTGGTCCTGCAGGCTGGACCACAGATCATCTCGGCTCCGCTCGGTCAGGGGCTCGAAGATGTACCCGAGGCGTTGGGGCGCTTCCTCGACCACGGGGGTCGCGTGGCCTGGGGTGCGATCCCGACCGACGAGCCCATCGGATCCTCGCCGGGGCGGTCGTGGCGGCAGCTCTCGGCAGTCTGGTGCGACCTGGTTCGCGGCGGTTGCGACCCCGTGGCGCTGCGGCTCCAGTCGCTGGTGACACCGGCGTGCGGCCTGGCGACCCACGGTGTTCCCCAGGCAGAGCAGGTGCTGTCGCTCACCCGCGAGGTGGCGAGCCGGGTGCACGACCAGGCCCTCGGGGTGCGGCTGTCGGTCGGGGCCTGAGGACGCACGGCATGTCCCGGACGGGAAACTTGGGGCGGCTCCCCGGTACCCTCATCGTCGTGGGTCCCTCCGCTTCGTCCTCGATCCGGGTCGGCATGTGTCGATGCTGGCGCTGATCCTTCCCCGGCTCCTCTCGGTGCTCAGCGTGCTGCCGGGATTCGAGCGTGAGCTACGCCTGCTCCCGCTGCTCGTCCAGTCGGGCGGCACCGTCATCGACATCGGAGCCTCCAACGGCATCTACTCGCTGCCCTTGGCCCTGCTGGTGGGACGAGCGGGCTCGGTCGTGGCGGTCGAACCCCGCCGCAGTGCCGCTCGCCGCCTCGCCTGGCTGGCCCGCACGCTCAACCTCGTCCACCTTCGGGTGCGCCGGGCCGCGCTGGCATCCATCGCCGGGCCCATGACCGTGGTCGTGCCCCGTCGCCGGTTCGCCGTCCCCGGTCGCTCGTTCATCCAGCCCGCAGCCGCCGGCACCGCGACCCCCGAGCTCGACGACGGGTTGAGGTCGAGCGAACCCGAGCAGTGCTGGGCCACCACCCTCGATCAGGTCGCTGTCCGGTCGGGTCGG
>JBKGZW010000293.1:0-2520 GCA_046543225.1 Acidimicrobiales bacterium | reverse complement strand
TCGGTGTCGCCCGCGCCAGCCAACAGATCCCCTGGTGGCTCCGCCGCCAGGTGCATGGACGCGACCTCGCCTGCCGCGGGTTCGGCTGCGAACGAACGATCCGCCAGATCCACCACATCGCGCACTGGTCAAAAGGCGGCGAGACCAACCTCGACAACCTCGTCGGGCTCTGCTGGGAACACCACCGCTTGGTCCACGAAGGCGGCTGGACCATCGAGGGCAACCCCAACCGCGAGATCACCTTCATCAGCCCCGACAAGCGCCGACGCCTCCCCAGCCGACCCCCACCCACCCACCCCAAGCTCCGCACCCAACTCCGCCGCATCAACCACGGCCACCTCCGACCACCCCGCCCAGACGTTGCCCGACGACGGGGACGAACTACAGCCGGCGGCCGCGCGCGCCGAAGGAAGAGAGGCAGCGGTGCGCCGGACACGGAGGCGTGCCACGGCGAGGGGATGTGAGGTCATGAAGCTCCGACTGATGCTGGTGCTGGCGATCACCGCGGCGCTGGTGGCGACGGCGTGCCTGCCCATCGCGGGCAACCCCGACGGCCAGGCGACCATCCCGGTCGAGGCCTGGGGAGCCGACGCCACCTCACCCGACCACGTGATCGGCAACGGCACCGCCGAGAGCTGCACCTCCCGAGCGGTCGTCGACACCGTGGCCAAGGGTGGGGTCATCGCCTTCGACTGCGGTCCCGATCCGGTCACCATCGTCATGGACGAGACGGCCAAGATCCGCAACGACACCGGACCAGAGATCGTCATCGACGGCGGCGGGCTCGTCACCCTCTCGGGCGACGGCCAGCACCGGATCCTGTACATGAACACCTGCGACCAGGCCCAGGTGTGGACCACGTCCCACTGCCAGGACCAGGACCACCCGCGCCTCACACTCCAGAACCTGACCTTCGTGGACGGCAACTCGACCGGCGAGCACGTCGACGGCGGCGGTGGCGGCGCCGTGTTCGTCCGCGGCGGCCGGCTCAAGATCGTCGGCTCACGGTTCTTCCGCAACCAGTGCGACCCCACCGGACCCGACGTCGGCGGGGGAGCGGTGCGGGTCCTCAGCCAGCACGCCGGTCAGCCCGTGTACGTCGCGACGAGCACCTTCGGTGGCGCCGAGGGCCAGGGAAACCGGTGCTCCAACGGCGGGGCGATCAGCAGCATCGGTGTGTCGTGGGTGATCCTCAACAGCGTGCTGAGCTGGAACGAGGCGACCGGCAACGGTGCCAACCCCAGCCAGCCGGGAACACCGGGTGGCGGCAGCGGGGGAGCCATCTACATGGACGGCAACGAGATGTCGCTGCGCCTCGCCGGCAGTGTGCTCGACGACAACCGGGTCAACGAAGGTGGGGGAGCGATCTTCTTCGTGAGCAACAACCGCACCGGGACGATGCGTCTGGAACAGACCTCGATGCGCCGCAACCACGGGGCCCGCTTCGAGACCCAGGGATACCCGGGCATCTTCTTCCTCGGGAGCGGTTCCCCCGCGCTCATCGACTCCATCCTCGAGCCCTGACCGCCGGCGGCCCGGTCTGGGACCGCTCAGGCGTTGGTCACCCGGTGGGCGATGCCCGACGCGATCCGGCTCGTGCGGTCGCGCGGGACCACGTGCCAGATCTGGTTCTCGATCCGGTCCCAGTCCTCGAGCAGCTCGGCGGCACGGGCCGAGCCGGTGAGCTCGGTGTGGCGCTCGAGCAGCAGCTTGGCGTCGTCGAGCGCGACCACGTCGGGTCGGATCGCCTCGACCAGGTCGGAGTTGAGCCGGCGGATGAGCCGCTCGAGCTGGGGGTCCCAGACGAAGGCCTGACCGCCGGTCATGCCGGCACCGAAGTTGAAGCCCATCCGTCCGATGACCACCACGGTCCCGCCGGTCATGTACTCACAGCCGTGGTCGCCCACCCCCTCGACGACGGCCACCGCGCCGCTGTTGCGGACCGCGAAGCGCTCGCCGGCGGCGCCGGCCACGAACAGCTCGCCGCCGGTGGCTCCGTAGAGGCAGGTGTTGCCCACCAGTGCGGGCGTGTGGTCGACGTGGGTGCCCCGCGACAGCGAGGCGTCGTCGGCGGGCGGGCGGACCGTGATGCGGCCACCGCCCATGCCCTTGCCGACGTAGTCGTTGGCCTCGCCCGTCAGGTCGAGCTCGAGCCCGGAACCGAGGAACACCCCGAAGCTCTGCCCGGCCGAGCCGCTGAGCTTCACCCTGGCCCGCCCGCGGGGAGGGGTCGTGCCGAACTCGAGCGCCACCGCGCCGGACAGCGCGGCGCCGAGGGACCGGTCCCGGTTGCGGATCGTGTACTCGAGGTCGATCTCGTCGCCGTCCCAGATGGGGCGGAACCCATCGGCCAGCAACTGGTCGCCGAGGTCGGCTCGTGGGTCCTGCAGGTCGACGCGCTCGACGAAGCGACGGGGCGCGTCGCCTTCGGCCGCGTCGACCAGCAAGGGTGACAGGTCGACCGAGTCGGTGCGAGGGTCACCGGTGCTGCGCTGACGCAACAGGTCGACCCGCCCGACC